>JAHXHR010000060.1 GCA_025656505.1 Candidatus Thiodiazotropha sp. (ex Epidulcina cf. delphinae)
GTTGACGGCAAACTACCGCTAGACTTGGACAAAAAGGGCGTTTATTCTTCCTATACTTGATGCCGCTGCTGCGTTTGGAGTCGAGCAGGTTCTGTGGTACGCACCAATTCGCCAAGGTAGGGCGAGTTCTTTTTCGTTCCGAACCGTATTGCGTCATGAGGGCGGTAACGCGAGCGGTGTAATCAAGCGCGGCGCTGAGAACACGAGCCTTCGAAGTCTCGAACCGGGGGAGGAGAGTAATGAATAAGCGTGACCGGTACATGCCGCATGCATCAGCCGAAATCGTTCGATGTATCGACCGCAAAAAGAATACAATCGCCGTTGAGCAAACCGAAACTTGCTCGCGACGAAATTGGTCGTACCGACTGTTTGCTTTCGCAACGAGTCTGTTGTTGCTAATCCCGTTTGCCGCACACGCGCTTATTCTCGACATCACTCCGGCAAGCGTAACAGTCAAGGAAGGGGACGGCATCATCCCCGGCGCTGTACGCCTTACTCGGGAATCTAGTGACCCGCCGGATGCCTGCACGGTCACCGGTTTCATCAGCCTCGGCGGTACCGCGACTTTTAACGCCGACTACGACTTAGGCGGTGACACGCTTGATTTTCAAGTCGATTTACTCGCGAGTGCGCCATTCGCAGAGGATACAGGAGGCGTTAACATACTCGACGATGCCATTCTGGAACTGGATGAGACTATCAACATCACGATCAATGACGCGACGATATCCACGGTCGATTGTGGCGTAGGATTCGTGATCAATAACGTTGCAAATACAATTATTACGATCCAAGACAACGACACAACAGTCTTGAACGCGGTCGATGATACCGCGAGCACTTCCGCAAACACACCGGTGACGATAAACGTCTTGGCCAACGACACTGGGACCGGTATAGGCGTCAGCTCGTTGGGGATTGCATCCAATGGAACGGTAGTTGACAACGGTGATGGAACGTTGACGTACATGCCGAACACCGACTTCGCCGGTGTTGACGGTTTCACCTACACGATTACGGACGTGCTGTCCGCACCGGATACGGCCACCGTCATCGTCACCGTCACCGCCACAGCGCCCGTAACCAACGCAGTAGATGATACTGCCGCCACGGATATGGATAAGGCTGTGAGCATCGACGTGCTCGCCAACGATGCAGGATCGGGGATAAGCGTCAGTTCCGTCGGAAGTTCGACCAACGGCATGGCCGTAAACAATGGTGACGGTACGATTACATATACGCCCAACACTGGATTCGAGGGTACGGATTCGTTCGCTTACACAATCATCGACGCCTCAGGGGCTACGGATACCGCCACTGTAACGGTGAGCGTCGGGGGCACTAACTTCGGCGGTCTCCTAAATCTCAACGAAAACCAGCAGTCGGTAGCCGATAGCCTGGATGCACTCTGTTCAACGACGCAGAGTGGAGAGCTTCAGGCGCAATGCAATGCCATCGCTTCTTTATCCGCGGACCAGCAGGCGCAAGCTTTTGACGAGATTGCTCCCAACGACCTGGCCGCGCAAGGGAGCGGTTCCGTTGAGATCGCTACAACGCAGATCACGAACATTCGGACGCGCTTAGCCGCTCTGCGCAACGGTGCGACTGGACTTGCGATGAGCGGCCTCACGCTGGGGGTCAGGGGTCAGTCGATACCGATGGGCACTCTCACCGATGCCGTGATCAACGAGCAGCGAGGCGGTGGCGCAAGCGCCGATGGGACTGCACGTTTTGGCGTGTTCGTAAACGGTCGAATCAATTTCGGTGACAAAGACGCCACGGCGAACGAGTCAGGGTTCGATTTCGATACCCGGGGGATCACCGTGGGAGCCGATTATCGGCTAAACGATCAACTGATCTTGGGCGGTGCCTTGGGCTTTGCCTCTACCGACTCGGATTTCGACAATTCCGGTGGCGAGCTTGACAACGAAGCAAGGACCGTATCGTTCTACGGCAACTTCAATCCGTCGGAGCGTACGCACGTCGACTGGATCGCGACGGTCGGTCGGCATGACTTCGAGACCGTAAGAAAGCTGTTGACGTTGTCCACTCGGACCGAGGGTGATACCGACGGCGACGAGATCGCGCTTAGCCTAAGTGGTGGCACGAACTTCAGCCGAGGCTCCCTGTTGTTGGATGCCTACGGACGCCTCGAGTATATCGAGGTCGACATCGATGGCTATCAGGAAACGGGCGGTGGCGGCCTGGCCATGCAGTTCGAGGATCAGACGGTGGAGTCGCTTACGACTGCACTGGGCGCTCGTCTTTCCAATGCGTACAGCATGTCATGGGGCGTGTTGACGCCCAGTGTTTATCTGGAGTGGGAGCACGAGTTCGAAGACGATGAGCGGCTGATCACTGCTGCGTTCGTGGAAGATCCGACGGCGCCGTTCTCGGTGGTGACGGATAGAGCGGATGAAGACTACTTTAACTACGGATTTGGTCTGGCGGCCACGCTGCCGCGCGGCAAGTCATTCTTCCTCAACTACGAGTCCGTAACAGGACAGGATGGGATTGACAACACGACGATCGACCTGGGTCTTCGGATTGAGTTCTAGCACACAACGTAAGTAGGCTGGACGCTTTGCGCCCTGGGAGATGCTCTCAGGGGCGAGTGACCACCCGTTGCGCGGACCGTCTCGGCCACACTGCGGGGATGCTATGAAGCACAACCCCTTTTCTTATATTTCTTTTCGATACGGTGGGTAGAGCCCGCCCTTGCCATAAGCCTGACCGTGGACAAGGCCATCAAGACCGTGTGGGTGATAAGGCGGCAAGGTGCGGATTTCATCAGGGCCATAAGCGAAAAGCTTAACCAGTAGGCCGAATATATGTCAGCAACCTATTCCTCTCACCGCGTAACGGCAAGATCGGGAAGATGATGTACAAAGATAAAGCTTGATCCTTACGGATTTGATCATCAATCAACAGCCGTAAGGGTATGCCATCCAGCATGCTGGATGGTGGTGTAAAGACGAAGCGTACACGCGTAGGCCCTTTTACGGCAGTCGTCGGATGGTAGTATTTCTGAAGCGGATGGGGCACGAGGTCAACCGCAAACGGGTACAGCGGCTGATGCGGTCTTCTGCGTGAACTGCCTGGAAGAGGCATTGGAGGCATATGGTAAGCCGGAGATCTTCAACAGTGACCAAGGTTCGCCGTTCACCAGCACGGCCTTCACTGATGTGCTCAAGCGTGGCGGCATTGCCGTCAGCATGGATGGGCGGGGCCGAGCGCTGGATAATATCTTCGTCGAGCGGTTGTGGCGAACGCCAGAGGAAATGAATACAGCGGACATCCATTCATAAAGCGTTTTGCCGGCCAGCTTCGATCAGCTATTCCTGATACACAAATCATAGAAGTTAAATTTCTAGCGCAGGATGATAATGCTATAGTTTGGCAACGTACATTAAGAGGTACGAACAAAGTAGAGATGAAGGGTATACCTCCTTCAGGGAAAAAGGTGAAATGGATTGATATGGTTGTTAGCAGTTTTAACAATGAACAAATAGCTGAGGAGTGGGTTGTATCCTAGCGCTTATGGGTGAGTTGCTATTAAAGGCACCTCAGGTGTAAAGTTGTATCGTTCCTTTGATGAGGTGAGCGCCATGCTGTTGCGCCGCATGTTTACAACACTTCTACTGCTGCCGTTCATCTGTCTTGCCGAACTCTACACCTGGCAAGGAACGTTGCATGACGGCAGCCGAATCGCCATAGACCATAATACCAATAAGGTTATCCGAACCTCAGAGGGTGAAACCACACCGCTCTGGGACGGCGTGCATAACCTCAACAACGGTGCGAGGATCATCGTGCGTGACGGGGTGGTGGTGAAGGATAGCGCCATTATCGAGGCGCAGCGCGAGCAGGAGCGCGATCATCTGAATGCCGCCTGCATGCAACTGGTAAGAAAGGTTTGCGGTCCTCATAACGAGTGCGACGCTCATCCTGCCTGCGATCCGGCGCGTCAACTCCTGGCGATGGAGCGCCATGAGCTGAACGGTAGCCGGCCCGGGGCGGTTCCGGAGAGTTCCGTTCACTGTCTTGAAGCCTTGGGCAATGAAGGTTTCTTCCGGATCTGCAATAAACGACAATCAGGCAAAGAAACGCCCTGTGAGAAACTGCAATTGAAAGTCTGTGGCAGCCATAGCCAGTGCGATGCCAGGGAGGCCTGTAACGCGGCAAGACAGTTGATCGCCATGGAGCAACAGGATTTGCATAACGCACCTGACGGACTCACCTATGCCGGGGGGCAATGCCGGGATGCCCTGACTAACGTTTCCACCTTTTTCCAGGCTTGTGAATAGTTTGACGATTTCAGGTGCCTGACAAGGATCTCCTTGTTTTTTTTGGAAATTCCCTCCCTCCACCGTCTGGAGGGGACGGTGTTCGGATGTCGATTTTTTTTACACTCGCGCATGGAAACCAGGTCTTGTTCAATCAGATACCTGTAAGGATTTTGTTGAATATTACCGGAAACCGGCACAGTGCCGGCGTCAAATCCGTCGATTTTTTTTACAAAAAATCGTGTAATTCGTTACCTACGCCCATTAACATAATATAAATCAACAAGATTTATATTTTGGCAATGTTATTGCATACATGAAAGGTAGGAATTAATAACGGAGAGTTGAGATGAACATCGAACAAAACCTTCTCAGTGCATGGCCGGAGGATCCGGCATGGCCCGACCCATTTGGCGATGATCCCTACGATATCGCCTTTTAACGGCCTTATGGCGACCTTTGCAAGTAAGCGATGCTTTGAACGGTTGGGGCTGCGTGGCGGTTCAACTACGAATTGTGGGAAGGGTTAATAGCTCAGTGGGCGCTTCCACCGTTCGAGTAGGTGCAAAAAGCAAATCAGCAGAATTTGGATAATACTCCCCAGGCATTCCACCCTTCGCTCTACGAACCAAGCGTTGTGTCCTGCAAAACTGACTTTTCACGCCTTTAGCCCGGATGTTTCACCGGGGAACGTGGTGACCGTGCCGAACGCGTCGCTCAGGGGCGGATTTCTGATTGAGTCAATAGCCTAAGCGATTGATGATTGAGAAAATACCATCCCTGAGCAATGAGTTCGGTGCGAGGGTGCGTTCGGCGTTGCCGGGCAACATTTTGCACTTTGCAATCACCTCAACCCTCCCGAGCCGGGTTTCCAACTTCGTGCCGGTTCCTCCATCCCCGGTGTTGTCCCGGAGGGAGAGAGGGCGTGAGGTGAATCGATTTCATTGTTGTTTCAAACCGGCATGAGCTGCGGCCAGTCTGGCAACCGGTACTCTCGGCGCCGAGCAGGAGACATAATTGAGGCCGGCCCTGTGGCAAAATGCGATGGAGCTAGGATGCCCGCCGTGTTCGCCGCAGATGCCGACACTCAGATCGGTTTTAATCCGACGCCCCCAATCCACCGCTAACTGCATCAACTTGCCCACCCCCTTTTCATCCAGCACTTCGAAGGGGTTGTCCTTGAGGATACCGTTCTGATTATACAAAGGCAGGAACTTGTTCTCAGCATCCTCGCGGGAGAAGGAGAAAGTGGCCTGAGTGAGATCGTTGGTGCCGAAGGAGAAGAACTCCGCCTCTTCAGCCAGTGATTCCGCCCGCATGCAGGCGCGCACCACTTCGATCATGGTGCCGAAGTGGAAATTGAGCTTGTGACCCGATTTTTTCTCAACCTCGGTACGGATCTCGTCGACCATTTTCTTCACCAGCTTCAACTCCTCGGCGGTACAGACCTGGGGCACCATTATCTGTGGATGGACTTCCAGATCCTTGGCCGCGCACTCGGCGGCCGCTTCCAGGATGGCGCGGATCTGCATGCCGTAGATCTCAGGAAAGGTAATGCCCAGGCGCACACCGCGATGACCCAGCATCGGATTGGTTTCGGTCAATGCACGCACCTTGCGCAACATGCTCTCCTTCTTCTCGATCGATTGCTCCACTAGGCCCTCATCCACCAGGTGGCGCAGTGAATCGGCCTCCGCCTTGGCATGCGCAGGATCCTGCAGCAGCATCAGACTGCCGGCCAGCACATTCATGCCGCGCACCGAATTGCGCAGATGCTTCAACTCCTCCAGGTCGTTGAGTAACTGTTGTTCAGTAGGTAGAAACTCATGGATCGGCGGATCGAGCAGGCGAATCGTCACCGGCCTCGGCGACATCACCTCCAGGATCGCTTTGAAGTCACCCCGTTGCATGGGCAGCAGCTTATCCAGGGCCGCCTGACGCTGGGCCGGGTCTTCCGCAACGATCATCTCGATCACCACCGGCAGACGGTCGACTGCGTTGAACATCCGTTCGGTGCGGCACAGACCGATTCCCATCGCCCCATATTTCAGCGCCCGCCCGGCATCGGTGGCGGTGTCCGCATTCGCCATCACTCGCAGATAGGCGGCCTCATCCGCCCAGCGCAACAACCGGTTGAGCTCCTCGGTGAAGTCAGGCTCCACCATTGGAATCTCGCCGAGAAAGACGTTACCGCTGCTGCCGTCGATGGTGATCATGTCACCTTCACGGATCACCGTACCCTCGGCCACCGCTTCGCGGCGCTGCACATCGACGCTGATCCCTTCGGCCCCGGCCACGCAGGGTTTGCCCATTCCCCGTGCGACAACCGCCGCATGAGAGGTCTTGCCGCCACGGCTGGTCAGGATGCCCTGGGATGCGAAAAAGCCATGAATATCCTCGGGTTTGGTCTCCTCGCGCAGCAGGATCACCTTCTGGCCTTGCTCTTTGCCCATCAGTTCGGCGCGATCGGCGTCGAACACTGCCAGACCGCTGGCGGCGCCCGGCGAGGCGGGCAGCCCCTGGGCAACGGGTTCTGCCTTGAATTGGTTGTCGAGACGCGGATAGAGCATCTGTTCGAGATAATCGGGATCGATACGCAACAGCGCCTGCTCCTTGCTGATCAATTTCTCTTCCACCATCTCCACCGAAGTGCGCACCATCGCCGTTGCGTTCATCTTGCCGTGGCGGGTCTGCAAACAGTAGAGCGTGCCGCGCTCGATGGTGAACTCGAAATCCTGGATCTCCTTGTAATGGCTCTCCAGTTTCCGGCGCAGTTCTTCCAGTTGCTCCGCCATCTCCGGCATCTCTTCCGCCATCCGGGCAATCGGTTTCGGGGTGCGGATACCGGCCACCACGTCTTCACCCTGGGCATTGACCAGATACTCACCATAGAGCTTGTTCTGTCCGGTGCCCGGATTGCGGGTGAAGGCGACACCGGTGGCGGAGTCATTGCCCCGGTTGCCGAAGACCATGGTGCAGACATTGACCGCCGTGCCGTCGGCCATATCCGGGGTGATGTTGAACTGGCGCCGGTAGTCGACCGCGCGCTTGCCCTTCCAGGAACCGAAAACCGCCTTAATGGCGATCTCCAACTGGGCATAGGGATCCTCGGGAAAGGGGCGACCGGTATGCTGTTCGAAGACCTTGAGAAAACGTTCGCTGATCTCCTTCAGGTCTTCAGCGGAGAGGCCCACATCCTCGGTGACATGGGCGTTCTGCTTCACCGCCTCGAACTGCCGGTCGAACAGCTCGTCGGGGACACCCAGGGCCACTTTGCCGAAAAGCTGGATAAAACGGCGATAGGCGTCATAACCGAAGCGGGCGTCGCCGGTCTGTTCGATCACCCCTTGCAGGGTCTGGCTGTTGAGACCGAGATTGAGGATGGTGTCCATCATGCCCGGCATCGACATCGCGGAGCCGGACCGGACCGATACCAGCAACGGATTGGCCGCTTCCCCAAAACCCTTACCGGTGGCCTGTTCCACCTCGGTCATCTGTATCTGCACATCCTCCATCAGATGATCGGGCAGGGCCTTGGATTCATGCGCCAGATAGTCGAGACAGGCCTCGGTGGTAATCACGAACCCAGGCGGTACATTTAACCCGAACTGGGTCATTTCGCAAAGATTCGCACCCTTGCCTCCCAGCAGTTTCTTATCCTTTCCATCACCCTTTTGAAATGCATAGACATGCCGTTTCTCGCTCATTGCCTGACTGCTCCTTTGTTTGTCTGATTGCCGCCATCTTTTGTTTCGAACCGGCTATAATACTCCCTTTTTGCCGCCGAACCATTAATGATATCCATGGAAAAAACCTACGACCCCCACGCCATTGAGCAACGCTGGTACCAGACCTGGGAGGAGCGCGGCTACTTCGCCCCGAGCCGTTCAGGCAAGGCGGGCTACTGCATCATGATTCCGCCTCCCAACATCACCGGCAGCCTGCACATGGGGCACGGGTTCAACAACACCATCATGGACACCCTGATCCGCTACCACCGCATGAAGGGCGACAAGACACTCTGGCAACCGGGTGCGGATCACGCCGGTATCGCCACCCAGATGGTGGTGGAACGCCAACTGGAGGCGGAAGATAAAAAACGCCACGACCTGGGACGCGATAAGTTCATCGAGCGTATCTGGGCGTGGAAGAAGGAATCCGGCGGCCACATCACCCGCCAGTTGCGCAGACTCGGCTCCTCGTTAGACTGGCAGCACGAGCGTTTCACCATGGACGAGGGGCTCTCCGAGGCGGTCAAGGAGGTCTTTATACGTCTCTATGAAGAGGGCCTGATCTACCGCGGCAAACGCCTGGTCAACTGGGACCCCAAGCTGCACACCGCCATCTCCGACCTGGAGGTGCTCTCAGAAGAAGAGTATGGGCACATGTGGCACATGCGTTATCCCCTCACCAACGGCCAGGGTCATCTCACCGTCGCCACCACCCGGCCCGAGACCATGCTCGGCGACTGCGCAGTGGCGGTGAATCCCGGTGATGAACGCTATAGGCACATGATCGGTGAACGGCTGGAACTGCCGCTTACAGGCCGTCGCATACCCATCATCGCCGATGCGGAACACGTCGATCCCGCGTTCGGCACCGGTTGTGTAAAGATCACCCCGGCTCACGATTTCAACGACTATGCCGTCTGGCAGCGCCATCGGGACGAGAAAGCAATAAGTGAACAACCTAATGGTGGACTCATTAATATTTTTAACAGGGATGCTGCACTATTATCTGCAACGAATCAGGACTACGATTTAAGAACGCGAAATCAGGCGTCGGGTGGAGGAGAATTCGCAGTTCTCGTTGAACCCGCACCTGGCGGGAAATTTCCAGAAGAAATCATTCCTGAAAAATACCGAGGACTTGATCGCTACGACGCACGTAAGCAGATCGTCGCCGACCTGGAAGAACAGGATCTGCTGGAGAAGATCGATGACCACAAACTGATGGTGCCCAGGGGGGATCGCTCCGGCGCGGTCATCGAACCCTTTCTCACCGACCAGTGGTACGTCAAGATCGCCCCCCTGGCCAAGCCCGCCATCGAGGCGGTGGAGAGCGGCAGGATCCGCTTTGTCCCGGACTGGTGCATCAGCCGCCAGATCTGGTGGGGACATCGCATCCCCGCCTGGTACGACGAACAAGGCAATGTCTATGTCGGCCGCTCCGAAGCCGAAGTACGAAGCCAACACCATCTGGCTGACGACTATCCCCTGCGGCAGGATGAGGATGTCCTCGATACCTGGTTCAGCTCCGCCCTCTGGCCCTTCTCCACCCTCGGCTGGCCCGGGCAGACCGAGCACTTGCAGGACTTCTATCCCACCAGCGTGCTGGTGACCGGTTTCGATATCATTTTCTTCTGGGTCGCGCGGATGATCATGATGGGCCTCAAGTTCCTGGACGATGTCCCCTTCAAAGAGGTCTATGTGCATGGTCTGGTGCGCGACTCCCATGGGGACAAGATGTCCAAGTCGAAGGGCAATGTCCTTGACCCCATCGACCTGATCGACGGTATCGAGCTGGAAAAGCTGATTGAAAAACGCACCAGCGGCATGATGCAGCCGCAACTGGCGAAGAAGATCGAAAAGCTGACCCGCAAAGAGTTCCCCGACGGCATCCCCAGTTTCGGCACCGACGCCCTGCGTTTCACCTTTGCCGCCTTGGCGGCCACCGGTCGTGACATCAAGTTCGACCTGGGGCGAATCGAGGGCTACCGCAACTTCTGCAATAAACTGTGGAACGCCACCCGCTATGTGATGATGAACGTCGAGGGCCGGGATTGCGGTGTGGGTGAGGCCAAGACCGGCCATTCCGAACCGGCCGCCGAGCTTGAGCGATCCGTCGCCGACCGCTGGATCCTGTCGCGTCTGCAAAAGACCAAGCAGGCGGTGGCGGAAGCGATCGAAGGCTACCGCTTCGACCACGCCGCGCAAGCCATCTATGAATTCACCTGGAACGAGTACTGCGACTGGTACCTGGAACTCAGCAAACCGGTGCTCAATGGCGACAACGCCTCGGAGGCCGCCAAGCGCGGCGCGCGCCGCACCCTGGTGCGGGTGCTGGAGAATCTGTTGCGCCTGACCCATCCCATCATGCCCTTCATCACCGAAGAGATCTGGCAACGGGTCGCGCCCATCGCGGGGGTGACGGGGAATACGATCATGACCCAGCCCTTCCCCACGCAACGTAAATCCCTGATCAACGAGGTAGCGGAAACGGAAATGGCCTGGGTGATGCAGTTCATCCTCGGCATCCGCAAGATCAAGGGTGAGATGAATATCTCCCCCGCCAAGCCGGTGCCGGTATTGCTCGCCAATGTGAGTGACAATGACAAGGCATTAGTAGAGCGGCATCGCCGCTTTCTCGACTTCCTGGCTCGTACTGAGTCGATTGAGGTGTTGGCCCCGAATGACCAGGGTCCGGAATCCTCCACGGCATTGGTGGGTGAGATGAAAGTGTTGATCCCCCTCGCCGATCTGATCGACAAGGAAGCAGAGATCAAGCGCCTCGAGAAAGAGATCGGGCGACTGCAAGGCGATGCGGATCGCACCGATAAGAAGCTGGGCAATCCTAAGTTTGTTGATAAGGCGCCGGAGGCGGTGGTGCGGAAGGAGCGGGATAAGCTGGTGGAGACGTTGAAGGCGTTGGAGAGTTTGCAGACGCAGCTTGTAAAAATTCAGAACCTATAAAACGGCCGCTACGGGTATGGAAATATCACTCTTTATTTGTATATTTATCAAAAAGTTGAACCCGAAAATTGAAAAGTCACGGCTGAATAGTATTTTGCCGGACACGGAGTTACAGGCATGAGAATTCTACTTTATAACGAGATCAATCCCGCCGAAATCCCTGGTTTCAAGAAGATGAAGGCCTATTTGGAGGCGGATGATTTCCGCTCGGCTGAGGTCAAAAAAGTGGGGGATAACCTCTATCGTGCGCGGTTGGACCGGAGCAACCGTCTGCTGTTTGCGATTCACCGCTACCAGGGAGATGCCTATGCCTTGGTATTGGAGTGCATTAAACAGCATGCCTATGAAAAATCCCGTTTTCTCAATCGTGGCGTTGCGGTGGATGAGGCCGAGATCACCACCCTGGATGCTCTGGATGAGGTAAAGCAGGAGCCTCTGATTTACGTCAATCCCAGTAGTTCAACATTCAACATGTTGGATAAAATTATCTCTTTTGATGAGGCCCAAAGCGATATCTACGCCCTCCAACCCCCGCTGATCATTATCGGTTCGGCCGGAAGCGGCAAGACGGCGTTGACCCTGGAGAAAATGAAAGAGGCCGTGGGGGATATCCTGTATGTCACCCGCTCTCCCTATCTGGTGCATAACTCAAGGGATCTCTATTACGCCGCCGGCTATGCCAACGAAGATCAGCAGATCGATTTTCTCTCGTTTCAGGAGTATCTGGAGAGTATCCATGTGCCTGTGGGTCGGGAGATGCACTTTAAGGAGTTTTCCGCCTGGTTTGCGCGCCACCGTGCGGTTAGCGGCCTTAAAGATGCCCATCAGTTGTTTGAGGAGTTCAAGGGGGTCATTACCGGTCCGGCAACCGAGTCCTCCTATCTTGGACAGGAGGAATATCTCGGACTGGGGGTAAAGCAGTCTATCTTCTCCCGAGAAGAACGAGAGCGGGTCTATGATCTGTTCATCAAATACCTGGAGATGATGAATAAACAGGGGTTTTACGATGCCAACGTCCTCAGTCATGAGTATTTGGCAAGGGTGGAGCCACGATATGATTTCATCGTGATGGATGAGGTGCAGGATCTGACCAACGTCCAGATGCAACTTATCCTGAAGTCTTTACGTGATCCGGCCTGTTTTATTCTCTGCGGTGATTCAAACCAGATCGTACACCCCAACTTCTTCTCCTGGTCCAAGATCAAAAGCTTTTTCTACCGACAGGAGGGCTCGGCGCCCCAAGCGGATCTGATCCGTATTCTCAACACCAACTATCGCAACTCCCCTCAGGTGACCGAGGTGGCCAATCGGGTTTTAAAGATCAAGAGCGCCCGCTTCGGCTCCATCGATAAGGAGAGCAACTATCTGGTGGCGAGTAACGCCCACAACACAGGGGAGGTGATTCTGCTGCAGGATGAGGAAGGCATCAAGGCCGAACTTGACGCCAAGACCCGTCACTCGACCCGTTTTGCGATTATCGTCATGCACCCGGACGATAAGGCCGCGGCCGGCGCCTGTTTTAAAACGCCACTGGTCTTCTCTGTGCAGGAGGCCAAGGGGTTGGAGTATGAGAATATCGTGCTCTATAACTTCACCTCGGAGGAGGCGCAACGCTTTCGTGAGATTACTCGTGGAGTGGGGCATGATGATCTCCAGCGGGAGCTGACCTACGCCAGGACAAAGGATAAAAGCGACAAGTCCCTGGAGATTTACAAGTTTCATATCAATGCCCTCTATGTGGCCATCACCCGTGCTGTACGCAATATCTATCTCATCGAGCGGATAACCAAGCAGCGGCTGTTTGACCTGCTTGGCCTGCGCCCCTCCAAAGATGGTCTGCAATTGGAGAAACAGGACTCCAGCCTGGATGAGTGGCGCATGGAGGCGCAACGGCTGGAACTCCAGGGCAAGCAGGAGCAGGCGGAGAGCATCCGCAATCAGATCCTGAAGCAGAAACCCGTGCCCTGGGAGGTGCTGCGCGGTGAGCCATTGGAGCAGCTCCAGCACAAGGCGATTGAGGAGAAGCACAAAAAGGCGAAGATCACACTGTTTGAATATGCCCTGGTCTACCGGGATCAATCCCGTTTGAATGCGCTCATCAAATCCGGGTTTGCCCCCGCCAAGAACCCGGATAAGGGGCGGCATCTGTTGAACAAAAAGCACTATATGCCTTATGAGTTGAAACACCCTGGCGCCGTGCTGCGGCAAACGGATCAGTACGGCGTCGATTTTCGCAATCTCTTCAACCAGACACCGCTGATGGTTGCCGGCCGCCTGGGCAATGAAACATTGATCAGGGAACTGAGAGAGCGGGGTGCGAATACCGAGCTAATCAATAACGCCGGATTCAACGCTTTCCTGATCGCCGTTGAGCAGGCGCTGGATGACCCGAAATACAGTCGCAAAAAGTTGGCTGCCGTTTATCGCCTGTTAGAGCCCGACTGCCTTGACATCCAGGTGGATGAGCGCCTGATCAAGCTTGACAAACGCTCCATGGAGTTCCTGATGCTTAACCTGATGATGGCGATGTTTTATACCCGGCTCGGTGATAAAATCGTCCACACCTGGGGGGCTTTTCAGAGCCGTGATTTTGCGGAGGCGCTGGCGCACTTTCCAGAACATATCCTACCGGCCCGGCGAAAGAAGCGCCCCTATATCTCCGGCATCCTATCGAAGAATGAGGTCAGCCGCGATGACAAGTACAACCGCAAGCTCTTTCTGCGGGTGAAGCATGGCCATTACATTATGAATCCAGGGTTGAGTCTGCGAGTGGGGGGCGAGTGGCGAAATATTTTTGAGCTGCTTTCATTCGATATGATCGCTCATGTACATACGGATAAGGGTTCTCATTGGGGTGAGTATGACTACAATGAGATGGGCCGGCGGCATGTAGCACGATTTGCAGACAAGATCAAAAGATACGCCGAGCAGGGATGTTGGAATGCACCCTTTTGATTTAGGCCTGCTTCCCTCAGGACATCTGCACTGCTTCCCGTCAACAGCGGATGATCCCACCGGCAAAGCGCTTCACATTGCCCCCATCGGCAAGGCTTTCGCGCGTAGTGCGGGTGAAGGTTTGTTCACTCTGGCGGCCGGAAAAAACGGCGCCGAGCTCTCCCCGTCATTGCAGTATTGGCGCGATTTCGCCTGCAACTATCTGAGTGAACGCTGCCTGCTGACGCAGGCCGACCCGCTACGGCCTGAACCGATCGAGCCGTTCACCGCCATAGAAACCATGCCCCTGCTCATGAGTGCGCCACCGATGCGTGGGGCCGAGTATCTCTCCGCTCCGGTGCTCCAGGAAATCCGCTCCCTGCTCGATAACTGGCTATGTGAGCGGATACAGGCTGCCGGCGGGCTGGGTGCGTTCCTTGCCAAGAAGGCGCCGCAGTGGCATCAGGTGGGCCGTGTCTGTTTTCATCTGGCGGAGAACAAGGGTGACCCGGACTACCCCTTTGCCTTCATGGCAACCTATGCCCCCGAACTCTCAGCGCAGGGCCGCATTCGTCATCAACCCCTCAGCCGAGCCTTACAGGAGTATGCTGGAGCGAAAAACAAAAAGGCGTTGATCCGCCTGCTTTCACCGGTTCAGCTCGCCGCCGAATCCAGCCCGGTGATCAAAGCTCTGGTCGATGCCGGTGATATCTATCACCCTCTGGCCTGGTCACCTGAAGAGGCCCATGCATTTCTTAAGGATGCACCACAGTACGAGCGGTGCGGTGTAGTGGTTCGATTGCCTGATTGGTGGAAAAAACGCAACCGAGCGCGTGTCGGCGTTACCATCGGAGAGCGTAAGAAAAAGAACTTCAATGCCGATTCACTGCTGGATTTCAAGCTGCATATCGCCCTGGGCGATGAATCGCTGAGCAATGCTGAGTTGAAAAAACTGATGGCGGTGGATGACGGCCTCGTTTTTATCAAGGGGCAGTGGGTCGAGGTAGACCAGGAGAAGCTGAGTGAAGCCCTGGCCCACTGGAAAATGGTGGAGGTAGAGGCGGCAAACGGCGGGCTCACCTTTGTGGAAGGGATGCGGTTGCTGGCGGGTGCGCCTGCCGACCTGAAGACTGATGCCCGGGAAGAGAGCCGGGAGTGGTCTTTTGTTCAACCAGGCAAATGGCTGGCCTCAGCGTTGGAGGCATTGCGCTCGCCCGATCAGGTGAAGAGCGTCAATCCGGGCCGAGCACTCAAGGCGACCCTTCGGCCCTATCAACTGGAGGGGGCGAACTGGTTATGGCTGCTCTCCCAATTGGGTTTGGGTGCATGTCTGGCGGATGATATGGGGCTAGGCAAAACCATGCAGGTCATCTCGCTGCTGCTGACATTGAAAAAGAAGCGGAGTGACAAACCATCACTACTGGTGCTGCCTGCATCGCTGATCGGCAACTGGAAGGCCGAACTTGAGCGTTTTTCCCCCTCCCTGCGCTGCCTGTTTATACACAGCTCCCAGCTAAACAAAAAGGCCATGGACGCCATGGCGAATGAAAGTGCAACCTTGCAAAACATCGATGTTGTGCTGACCACCTATGGCACCCTGATGCGTCAAGAGTGGCTGCAACGGCAGGCGTGGCGGCTGCTGGTGCTGGACGAGGCCCAGGCGATCAAGAATCCGGCCGCCCGGCAGAGCAAAGCGGTAAAAACGCTCAATGCCGAATCCCGCATCGCCCTGACCGGCACGCCGGTGGAGAACCGGCTGTCGGATCTCTGGTCCCTGTTCGACTTCCTGAACCCCGGCCTGCTGGGATCGGCCCAACGTTTTAAGGCGTTTGCGAAATCACTCTCTGCGCGGGAGCATGATCAATATGCGCCCTTACGCAATCTGGTGGCCCCCTATATCCTGCGCCGTCTCAAGACTGATCGATCCATTATCAGCGATCTGCCGGAGAAGACTGAAGTCGCCGCCTATTGTGGTCTGAGCAAAGTCCAGGCGGTGCAATATCAGCGGGCCGTTACCCGGATGGCCAAGGCCATTGAGAACCTTGAAGGCATAAAGCGCCGTGGTTTGGTGCTCTCTTACCTGCTGCGTTTCAAACAGATCTGCAATCACCCGTCACAACTGCTGGGGGATGATGAATTTGATCCGAAAAAGAGCGGGAAATTTCAGCGTTTGGCCGAACTTTGTGAAGAGATCGCTTCACGCCAGGAGAAGTTGCTGGTGTTTACCCAGTTCCGTGAAATGACCGCTCCGCTGGCAAACTTTCTGACCCAGCAGTTTGGTCGGCCCGGCCTGGTGCTGCATGGGGGCACCGCCGTTAAGCAGCGGCAAAAACTGGTTGAACGGTTTCAGGATGAAGAGGGTCCACCCTTCTTTATTCTATCGCTCAAGGCGGGAGGCACCGGCCTCAACCTGACCCAGGCGTCCCATGTCATCCATTTTGACCGCTGGTGGAACCCGGCAGTGGAGAATCAGGCCACAGACCGCGCCTTCCGCATCGGCCAGAAAAAAAATGTACTGGTCCACAAATTTATCTGCCAGGGGACGATAGAAGAGAAGATAGACGCCTTGATTCATGAGAAAACGGCCCTCGCCAATGATCTGTTGGAAGGTGGCGCCGAGACACTGCTGACAGAGATGGATGACAAGGCATTACTTGATCTAGTAACACTTGATATTGAAAAGGCTCAGCTCTGATGAACCTGATAGGTGGAATACAATGAGTTATGGCAGATGGGCTCCATACGTGTCGGTAGCAAAACGCCGCGCCAATGCAGCCAAAGAGATGAAAAAACTAAAAAAGAAGGGCATTGAAATTGAACCCATTGAGGTTCAGGGGCGCAAGATCGCCGGCACATTCTGGGGTGAAGCCTGGTGCAATCACCTGGAGAAATTCAGCGATTATAAGAATCGCCTGCCAAGGGGGCGAACCTATGTACGCAACGGTTCGGTCTGCCATCTGGCCATCTCAAAAGGAAAGGTTGAGGCCATCGTCAGTGGTTCATCACTCTACAAAATCAAGATCAACATCGCCCCACTCTCTGCACGCAAATGGAAGGCTATACGCAAACAGTGTGCAGGCCGGATCGGTTCCATGCTGGAACTCTTGCAGGGACGTTTTTCCGACAATGTGATGAAGATAGTGACCGATCAGGACAGAGGGCTGTTCCCCAAACCCAGCGAGATAAACCTCGCCTGTGACTGCCCGGACTGGGCGGAGATGTGCAAACATATCGCCGCCGTCCTGTATGGTGTCGGCGCCAGGCTGGATCATCAGCCGGAACTGCTTTTCCTGCTGCGCAATGTCGATCATGAAGCGCTGATTTCATCGGAACTGGATATACAAACGGCTACCGCGGGAAAAGGGAAACGGCGGCTGGTCGGGGCCGATCTTTCCGATGTGTTTGGTGTGGACATGGAGGAACCGGTAAAACCCAGCCGCAAAAAAGGCGTAGCCGGCAGAAAAGCCGTCACCGGCAAAAAAGCAGTCAAGAAGAAGGTTGCCAAGAAGAAGGCTGTCAAAAAGGCGATTGCCGTGAAGAAAAAGAAAAAAGCATTTACCCCAACAGCAGCGGCAGTCGCCAGGCTACGCAAGCGCTTTAAGCTGAATGCATCCCAATTTGCAACCCTGGTTGGTGTAAGCCCGCCCACGGTGAGCAACTGGGAACACGGCGTTGGCAGGCTGAATCTCCGCCAACGCACCCGGGATGCGCTTATCCAAGCGGCTGAACTTACGCCGGAGCAAGCCTTGAGGCGGTTAAATAACCTTCGGTTGCGGTAGTGGGGCATAGGCTTTGCCATAGCACAATCATGGCGCCTACTTCGACCTTAGGGCTGCGGAAAAAAAGATTTAACCCAAACTACTTGTCTTCTCGCCGGCCTTCTTTGTTGTAGCTTCGGTTACGTAGGCCCGGCTACGCCTGCCCATTACCCATAAGTCTGAAATATGGGAACAGACATGACATAACCTGTTGTTTTCATTAGGTTCATATTTTTGTTGGTTGTTAGGGGCATGGTTTGTAACTCGTTGTTTTTAAAGGGTAGAAATATTTGTGGGTAATGGGCAGGGCTACGCGCCCTTCGCTACGCCTCGAAGGCAGGCGACAATCCGGCGCATTTTGGGTTAAATCTTTTTTTCCGAGGCCCTTATGAGGTCTGTGTTTCCAAGGCGTCCAGAAAGCGTTCGGCATCCAAGGCGGCCTGACAACCTGTACCGGCCGAGGTGATGGCTTGTCGATAGACATGATCCATCACATCTCCAGCAGCATAGATACCCGGTGTGGAGGTCTGGGTGGCGTTCCCCTCCAGGCCGCCGGCAACATTCAGGTAGCCGTTTGTCATTTCGAGCTGCCCCGCGAACAGGGCGGTGTTGGGGCTGTGTCCGATGGCGATAAAGACGCCTTGTAGGTTGACTTCTTTGGTTGTCTCGTCCTTCACGTTTTTGATCCGCATGCCGGTGACGCCGGACTGGTCGCCCAGCACTTCGTCGAGGACATGGTCCCATTCGATGATGACATTGCCGTCCTTTGCCTTTTTCTTCAGATTGTCGGCGAGAATCTTCTCGGAGCGGAACTGATCGCGGCGATGCACCACCACGACTTCGGAGGCGATATTGGAGAGATAGAGCGCCTCTTCGACGGCGGTGTTGCCGCCGCCGATGACCGCTACCTTCTGGTTCTTGTAGAAGAAACCGTCACAGGTGGCGCAGGCGGAGACACCCCGGCCGCGAAAGGCCTGTTCCGACTTCATACCCAGGTATTTGGCCGAGGCCCCGGTGCAGATGATGAGCGCATCGCAGGTATAGACCGCCTGGTCGCCGGTCAGGCGGAACGGGCGCTGTTGCAGTTCCGCCTTGTTGATGTGATCAAAAATGATCTCGGTATTAAAACGCTCGGCGTGCCGGCGCATCCGTTCCATCAGGTCCGGACCCTGCACGCCTTCGTTGTCGCCGGGCCAATTATCCACTTCAGTGGTGGTCATTAGCTGCCCTCCCTGTTCCATGCCGGTGACGAGCACCGGCTCCAGGTTGGCTCGGGCCGCATAGACGGCTGCGGTATAGCCGGCGGGGCCGGAACCCAGGATCAACAGGCGGCAATGCTTGGTTTCGCTCATGTATACTTACTCCAACTCGGGTGAAACCCCATTAAGCAGAGGGGCGGACCGTGTAAAAACAGATAGACTTGACAATGTCGGGTAGGGAAGAGGTAACCCGGATCCAAGTCTGTAAACTAGGATTGCGGGCATACTACGGAATCATCCCTCAGTGGTAAAGAATTCCCGTGTTAACAGGATCTACATCTGTCTATGAAGATCGGTATACCGAAAGAGATCAAACCCCTGGAGGGCCGGGTAGGCCTGGTGCCCGAGGCTTGTGGCGAACTGGTCAAGAGCGGGCATCGGGTGATGCTGGAGCAGGGCGCCGGTTTGGCGAGTGGCTATGCGGACCGGCGCTATCACGATCTTGGTGTCGAAATCGTGGGGGATGCCGAGACCGTCTATCGAGAGGCGGATCTGGTGATCAAGGTCAAGGAGCCTTCCGGTCCCGAACCCGGGATGCTGCGTGAAGGACAGCTTCTATTCTGTTTTCTCCATCTTGCGGCCGATGAGGGATTGACCCGTCGGCTACTGGCCTCCGGGGTGACCGGCATCGGTTTTGAGACCCTTGAAGCGCATGGCGGTCTTCCCATCTTGGCGCCCATGAGCGATATCGCCGGGCGTCTGGCCGTGCAGAACGGGGCAATACTGCTGCATCATCAACATCAGGGCAAAGGATTGCTGCTCGGTGGGTTGCCGGCCGCTGAACGGGGCCATGTGGTGATCCTGGGCGGCGGTCAGGCGGGAGGCAATGCGGCGCAACTGGCGGCAGCCATGGGCGCCCGGGTGACGGTCTTCGAGCGTCAGCGTGAACGGATGGGGAGAATGCGCGATCTGGGAGACAATGTCACGGCTCTCTACCCTTATCAGGATGCGGTCGGTGAAGCGGTGGCCCGTGCCGATCTGTTGATCGGAGCCGTGCTCATCCCCGGCGCCCGCGCCCCAAAAATAGTCTCCCGCCAACAGATCGGCAGAATGGCGCCGGGCAGCGTGGTGGTGGATATCTCCGTCGATCAGGGGGGGTGCATCGAAACGACGCGCCCGACAAACTACCTGGATCCGACCTATCAGGTGGATGAGGTGACCCACTTCTGCGTCAGTAACATGCCGGGGGCGGTGCCGAGAAGCGCTAGTCAGGCGCTTTCCGCCGCTATGATTCCCTATCTCAAGCGGTTGGCCGGACCGGACTGGCAGGGCGATTCACAGTTGCAGTCCGCCGTGAATCTTACAGCGGGGGAGTTGATCTATCCGGCTTTACGTGAACAGTATTTGTGAAACAGCAAGCTGAATCCGCAGGTTCACGGCAGTGAATCGCACAATGCTTTGATCCGCTTGACGATACAAGAATGCTTGGCAATAGAACCCGTTGCGCCCGCACATTTTTTGTTACCCTATGCGCATCAGCCCTTTGCAGGCTTGGTGCGTTCTTGGTTTACGGATTCAGATCAAAAAAGTACCGTAACCTTTTAAATTAGATAAGATTATATCCATGCCAGTACAGGCTAAAAGCCGACGGAATGCAGCGCAAAGCGCCTTTCACAGCCATGTCAGCCATGCCATGCGCGAAGGCATCATGTGGAGCCTGTTTTGCTTGAGTGGTTATCTGCTGCTTTCCCTTTTCAGCTATTCATCCCACGATCCCGGTTGGTCTTATACCGGGCCTACGGTGAGCGTGGTTAACTCAGGCGGCCCCGCCGGTGCATGGTTTGCCGATGTTTTTCTCTATCTATTCGGTATTTTTGCCTATCTCTTTCCCGTCATGTTGAGTTGGAGCGCCGTGTTGGTGTTTCGCCGCCGCAATCCGGACGACTCAATCAACATCAATCTGGTGTTGGTGCGTTGGTTGGGTTTCTTTATCACCCTTGCTTCAGGCTGCGCCCTGGCAACGCTTCACACCGATCATTTGGGAAGCGGTCTGCCGACGGGCACGGGTGGCGCACTCGGGGCCTCCCTGGGCAGCTATTTCGAGGCCGTATTCAGCCGCTCAGGCAGCACCCTGTTGATGCTGGCCCTGTTTCTCAGCGGTTTCACCCTGTTTACCGGTGTCTCCTGGTTTACGGTAATGGATTTTCTGGGGGGGACGGCTTTATTCCTTTTGCGCAAGGGTCATCTTGTCCTGTTCCGCCGGCGGGAGCGCCTTGCTGTGAAAAAGGCCCGGCAGGAGCGGGTGGAATTGATCAAGAAAGAACAGAAAAAGGCGGTCACTCGCAAGCAACCGCGAATCGAGCCGGTGATCAATGCGCCGAAGGTGATCGAGCGGGCTGAGAAGGAGCGTCAGGTCCCCCTGTTCGAGGTTGATCCCAATAGCGAACTGCCGCCCCTGGCGCTGCTCGATCCGGCCAAGCAGACTGTCCAGGCCCCTTCACCGGAGGCGCTGCAGGCCATGTCGCGTCAGGTGGAGTTGAAATTCGCCGATTTCGATATCGAGGTCCAAGTGGTCGCTGTTCATCCAGGACCAGTGGTGACCCTGTACGAATTGCAACTGGCGGCAGGCACCAAGGTGAGCAAGATCAGCGGTCTTTCGAAGGATCTGGCGCGCGCCCTCTCGACTATTGCGGTTCGTGTGGTAGAGGTGATTCCAGGGAAATCGGTGATCGGCCTGGAAATCCCTAACGAATACCGGGAAATGGTGTTTCTCAGCGAGGTTCTGCAGTCCGACACCTACGAATCGGCCAAGTCGCCCCTGACCCTTGCCTTGGGTAAGGACATTGCCGGCAATCCGATGTGCGCCGACCTGGGGAAGATGCCCCATGCGCTGATCGCCGGCACCACCGGTTCCGGTAAATCGGTGGCCATCAACGCCATGATCCTCAGCCTGCTTTACAAGTCCAAGCCGGATGAAGTGCGCATGATCATGGTCGATCCGAAGATGTTGGAGTTGTCGGTCTACGAGGGCATACCCCATCTGTTGACCCCGGTCGTGACCGATATGCAGGAGGCGGCCAACGCCTTGCGCTGGTGTGTCGGGGAGATGGAGCGACGCTACAAACTGATGGCCAGCCTGGGTGTGAGGAATATTGTCGGCTACAATCGCAAGGTCAAGGAGGCGACCAAGAAGGGCGAGCCGATCAAGGACCCCCTGTTTCAGCCCGAGCCGAGCGAAATCATCGAGGCGATGGCGCATCCCACCCTGGAACCTCTGCCCTATATCGTGGTCATTATCGACGAGCTGGCCGATATGATGATGATGGCCAGGAAGAAGGTCGAGGAGCTGATCGCACGGTTGGCGCAAAAGGCCCGCGCCTCGGGCATTCATCTGATTCTCGCCACCCAGCGGCCGTCGGTGGATGTGATCACCGGCCTGATCAAGGCGAATATCCCCACCCGTATCGCCTTCCAGGTCTCCTCGCGGGTCGACTCCCGGACCATTCTCGACCAGATGGGCGCGGAGCATCTGCTGGGGCACGGCGACATGCTCTATATGGGAACCGGTAGCAATATCCCACAGCGAATGCATGGCGCCTTTGTGGATGATAACGAGGTCCACCGGGTGGTGAAGCATCTGAAACAGGACGGACAGCCTGACTATCTGGAGGAGATTCTCCAGGAAGCCACCGAATCGGCGCCCGGTTTTCCGGCCGAGGGCGACGATGTAGAGGATAGCGATCCACTCTATGACGAAGCAGTCCGCATCGTCACCGAGACGCGCAGGGCCTCGATTTCCGGGGTGCAACGTCGACTGAAGATCGGTTACAACCGGGCGGCCCGTATGATCGAAGAGATGGAGCGGACCGGTATCGTCGGCGCCGCTGAAACCAATGGCAGTCGCGCCGTGTTGGCGCCACCGCCGCCGAAAGATTGAGTTTTGACCGCAGCATGGGCAGTTACATGAATTCGAGCCTTAAAGCTTTTTTGTCGTTGTTTTTACTGAGCCTTGCTCAGCCGCTCTGGGCAGAGGACGGCCCACAACAGCTTGATGCCTTCCTCAAGGATCTCGATACCCTGCAAGCCGATTTCCGTCAGACCTTACAGCAGCAGCAGGATGACGGCCAGGTGTACGCCGGCAACGGTGTGTTCTATCTGAAACGCCCCGGCCTGTTGCGCTGGGAGTACGATACCCCGGACAAACAACTGATCGTGGCGGACGGGAACCGCATCTGGCTGCACGATATCGAATTGGAGCAGGTCTCCCATCGCAGCCAGCAAGCGGCGCTGGATGGAACGCCGGCCCAGTTGCTCAGCGATCTCGCCCCCGTCACCGAACATTTTCAGGTCCGTGATTTGGGTGAACAGGAGGGCCTAAGCTGGGTCGAGTTGTTGCCGAAAGAGAAAGAGGCCCAATTCGCCAGTGTTCGTCTGGCGCTGAGCGGGAACCGTTTGCAACGCATGGAAATGATCGACAATTTCGGCCAGACAACCCGCTTCTTCTTCGACAATGTACAGCGTAACCCAATCCTTGACGATGCCCTGTTCAAGTTTGAACCTCCACCGATGATCGACCTGATCGGCGACCTATGAACAACCCGGATCTCTTTGCCCGGGAGGGAGGTGGAGAGAACCGTCCGCTCGCCGATC
>JAHXHR010000061.1:0-17467 GCA_025656505.1 Candidatus Thiodiazotropha sp. (ex Epidulcina cf. delphinae)
GCGAACACCGGACCAGGTTTATCTGGAATGGCCACAACCAGCATGATCAGGTGATGATCAATAAGGGCGGAATGCACTTATAGGGCTGTCTAAAAATTGGGGTCCACTACTGTTGTTGGAAGAGGTGGAGACCCTTCGAAATCGACTTGCGGCACTGGAGGGATAAGACATATCAATTATCTTGAGTACCCCAGAAGTATTACGGACGCTACGATTCAGTGGGTGACGTAACTGCAAGGCAGCGATATGTGACTGCGCTGAACCTTCATGAGTTTAGCGATAAAGGGTGAGGTCATGGCGCGAACCAGTGCGCTGTAGTTTAGCTGGAAACTGATTTCGTCACCGACCGACACCTTGCAGCTACCGGCATCGGTGATGAGATGGTCACTGCTGGCTCCGAGGATCTCGGTTCCGGGAGGCGGCTGGAGACCCCATGGGTCGACATCCTGGTGCCCAACAGCCAGAATCGTCTGCGAGATATTGCCCTGATGTGTGAGGGCTAGTTTCTCGCCAAAAGCATTCTGTGCCATCTCGCCCCATGGCTGTGATGGCTTGACTTTCGACTCTATCACTTCAGCGATGAGGGTGATGGCATCGGTGTGCAGACCATCGATCGGTTGGCGGTGCAGAGGCTCGCATCCTAACAGGATTGCTTCCCCCAAGCGGAGGTTGTTAATACGCCCTGTATCTGCACCGCTTAGTGCCCATCGAAGGTTGCCCGAGTTACCTCCAGAGACGATACTGAGCGTGGTGCCAAAGGTCGTTTCGATCGAATCGGCCAACGCAGACAGCTCGGCCATGTTTTTTTCATCGGGTGACACACCACTGCGGCAGGCAAGGTTGGTGCCGATGCCTTTGAGCACGATGTTCGGGAAGCGGAGCGTCTCACGTACGGTCTTCTCTAGGTCACCCGGCATGATGCCTTCACGTAGGTCGCCAAGCTCGACCATGAGCACGACTCCGTGCGTCTGCTTCGCCTTCTGTGCAGCGGATGAGAGCCTGCTAATGACATCGAGTTCGCTGTTTAAACTCACATCGGCATGCGCCACGACCCGGTCCACCTGGCTGAGCATCGGTGAACGGATAAGCGTCATTGACGCCGACACATGAGCATGGCGTATCGCTTCAACGTTCTCGATACGGGAGTCGCCAAGCCCAAGAACCCCAGCCTGAAGTAACGCAGCGACGATCTCGGGAGAGCCGAGAGTCGCCTTGGTAACCCCCGTGACCGAGATGCCACGACTGCCTAGTCGATCAACCAATGTACGGGCATTATGCTCGATTTTGCCGAGGTCGATCTCCAATCGCGGTGCACTCATTGTGTGGGTACGGTCACTCTCTCCTTAAGTTCGGGGAATGCCGAAAGGACTATCTCCACCAGATGTTCGGTAGGGCGGGTCAACGCATCAGTAGCGGGGATGCCGAGTTCATGCTCATACAACGCGATGGCTGCTGTAACCTCAGCATCGGTTAACTTCTCATGGTTGATTGTGAGGCCGATGACCTTTGTTTCGGCGAAAGTTTGAATGAGATTGATCTCAGTGGCTGGTGCTGGAATCGCCATCTGTTCAAAGTCGCAACGATGGGGTCGTCCTGGTGCATGCTGTAATACAACCCCGTCGGGGCAACTGCCTCGGAGGATAAAGGATGTGGTCGAGAAGGCGGGGTGCCCCAGTGCGCCTTGCCCTTCGATGATGATGACATCGGGGTTTTCAATTTCAAATGCCTCGACAATGGTGGCTTCCAACTCGCCTGCACAGAACTGCGACGGGACGGCATCAAGTGCGACACCGTAACGAGCGCCCTGGATCAAACCGGTCTGGCCGGTGCCGATCATGACGGCTTTGATGCCGCAATCATTCAGGGCATGGGTCAGGATGGTGGCTGTGGTACGTTTGCCGATAGCACAGTCGGTGCCTAGTACGGCAATACGTGGGCAGGTGACCTCGGCGATGCGGCCACTGAACATCCGTAGCTCCTTATGAGGGCGCGGTTTTCGTATATCGAGGATCTCCACATTTTTCTCTGCACTCAGTGCAGAGAACTCCGGATCATCGCTCAAGAACTCATGCAGGCCATTCACGATGTTCATTCCGAGGTCCATGGCCTTAAGCATCAAACTGCGTTCATCTTTCGATAGCATGCCACTGGATGGTGCCATGCCGAAGATGAAGTAATCGGGTACACAGCCGGCCTTTATCAGTGAGTCGGTGAGATTGTTACAGATGGGAATGGCATTCGGCTTATTGTCGAGCACCATGCCTGTGTCAAGGCCGGCCTTCTCACTATCGATGACTGAGAGGATTTCATATTTCTCTGAGTAACGAACAAGCCCGTTAGCGGTTTTACCATCGATGGCACCGAAGTTGCCTTCGCAATAGACAACAGCGGTTGCGATTTTTTTCTTTGTGTCGAGAGACTGCATCTGTACGGGTGTCGCCAAATCGTTCCCGGCGGCATGTTCGCGGTTAGCGATGAGTGGGTTTGATAGTGTGGAAAGTGAATCTGAGGAGGATGAAGCTGTATCGGTGAGGGTCTGGACGGTGGAGATCGGCGGTGCCTGCTGAGAATAAGAGCGGGCCTGTGGTGGGTATGGGGGCACTATAGACATGATAATCCTTCAAGTTGAGTGAGTTCCAGAGGGGGCAACGGAATCGTGCCGACCTTATTTTGCCGGATGTCAACGAGAGGACCCCACTAAGTGTGTGGCTTATGCAGCGTGGCATAGTAACATAGATCGCAGTGGGTCGTTGACATCAATATGGGCAACAATGCCGATCTGAGGTCAGCTGCCGCCGCATGTCTATACTCAAGTGGAAACTCAATGGGCTAAACTTTGAGTTGAAGAGTGCGTTTCCAGATCAGGTGGCAGTAATGCACTCAGCCTATATAGCAACTGGCCTCGGTGCCTGAGGGAGGCCATATGAGTACAAAACCCAACACCCAGAGTATAACCCTTTACTGCGATTTTGAAAACGTCGCCTTAGGCGGAATGGCACTTACTTAAGGGAATATTCCTGTAAAATCAATAGGTTATGAAGAGATGGCGCGTCATCTTGTTTATTTCTATGTCTTTGCCAAACAAACATTTTCTACCTAAATCCTGTATGCTCTAATTTCCCGCACAATAACCAAGCTATTGGTCAGGTATTGCGGCGCAACACCTTCACTTTTGGCAATAATCAGCCTATCACCGGCAATTGCGCTTACAGAATCAGGCTAATTTGTTTAAATGGTGGGTATTTTTATACGCTTGACAGAATGACTGGTGCCCGCAATTCTCCTTCATTAAAAAGGCTTTTCACAGCAGGCTGTTGTTTTTAATTAAGCCAATGCGATCCAATCTTCCCACGGTTTGGGATATAGATGATTTGTGGGTATCTTTATGTGAATCTGGTTGCTTCCTGCCGGGAGCTTACCTGCCACACTGATCAAATGAACACGTAAGCAAGGAAATTACCTGTTTTTATATGAGCAAGCCCCAGTTGGCTTTTGGCTTCCTCTATCCAGGTTTCACTTGTTGCCCGTTGGCCCTATATTTTATGGGTTTGCCAAGGCGTATAGCTTTCTGTGGTGGCATAACAAAAAAAGTCATAACAGACAGGAGCAATAAGATTCATTTGATCTGATGGTTTAACTTTCTGCCTTTGCCTAACGGCTACCAGAAGACGGCCGGCATTCCAACTCTTTGCCTTATACCAGAAACTGCACTGTTCCTACCCCGATTTTCCAGGTATTGCCATCCATTGCTGAGTACTTAACAGAAAATTCAAATTCTTGAGCTTAACCTTGATCAGGTAACCATGCTCAAGACTGTCAAGATGATCCAATAATGCACCAACAAAATAACCGCTATCACCTCTGAAAAGAATACGCTGAGAATCAGGAAGCTGAGCCGGCAGTTGTTTCATAAACTCGACAACATCATGACTGGTATAGGCGCTACCTGTGCGCAACCAGCCTTGTAATATCTCCTTAGTATGTGTGCAAAAAGCAAGCTGTGGATTATAAGAGCGTGCTCCTTTCTTATGTGGGTTGTAACCTTTAGCAACACCCTCTTGTCTTCCGTAGGCTGTTTTTACGCTAGAGTCCACATCAATCCATAGGGTTTGTAGAAGAGTAATCTTGCCGGCTCCTGCTCGTGTTGCCCTGTTCCAGACCTTCTGGCGTAGAACCTGGACCCAGGTTTCCATTTCACTGACTTGCCGTTCACCTACTTCTTTAAACAAACGCCCCAGAGTAGTTTCATCAGGGATGCGTAAGTTTAGTATCAGAATGGAGCGGTCAACTGCGGTTTTTAGGTTTAATCGGGTATTGCAAAAGGTAACATATATGCTACTATGAGGGTCATATGACAGAGGTTAGAGAGTACCTTCATGCACAGGGAAACAGTCCTTATGCTAAATGGTTCGATCGCCTGAATGTAGCCGCTGCGGTCAAGGTGGTGACAGCGGTCCATCGGATGGAGCAAGGTAACTTCGTCTAATGTGAAAGGTGTCGGTGTCGGTGTCGGTGTCGGCGTCTATGAGTACCGGGTTGATTTTGGTCCTGGCTATCGGATTTACTTTGGCAAGGACGAGGACCGGCTGGTGATATTGCTCGCGGGTGGTACCAAGAAGCGCCGGGATGCAGATATTTCCGCCGCAAAAGCTCACTGGCTCGACTATAAGCGCCGTAAACGGTAAGAGGTGCAATGATGGCTCTGACGAAAGATTTTAAGGATACCATTCAGGCGCGCGCCCAACGGGATCCCGCGTTTCGCAATGCCTTGCTGCAAGAGGGGGTTGAATGCTTGCTTGCCGGTGATGTCGATACCGGCAAGGCGGTGCTGCGTGACTATATCAACGCGACGATCGGGTTCGAGGAATTATCCCGGGTTTTCGAAAAGTCGAGTAAGAGTCTCATGCGCATGTTTGGGCCGAAAGGGAACCCTCAGGCGAGCAATCTGTTTGCGGTGATCAGTTATCTGCAGGAGCAGGAAGGAATACACTTGGAAGTCAAAGCCCGGAAGGTGGCATAGGGAGTTGTGTGGCAGTGTTCTGTCGGTCACTTTCTCTACTCGATTAACAATAAATATTGAACATGGTATTTTTCATGGTATTGACACTTGCGACCACCGGAAAACCCGTGCCACTACTGGCTTTTATCGGCTTATTTACAATCGAGCTGGGAATAGGGCAGCGCATGACTGCCGGACGACCCCATGCCTCCAGGTGACAGGGAACAGACCGACAGGGGTTTCATGCAATATGCATTGAGGTTGGCGAAACAGGCGGAAATCCACGGTGAGGTGCCGGTCGGTGCTGTGTTGGTGATGCAGGGCGAGGTTATCGGCCAGGGATGGAATCAACCGATCGGCAGGCAGGATCCGACGGCGCATGCGGAGATCGTCGCCCTGCGGGATGCGGCGACAAGGGTCGGTAACTATCGTCTGCCGGATAGCACCCTGTATGTCACCCTTGAACCCTGTCCGATGTGCGCCGGTGCGATCGTGCATGCCAGGGTGGCGCGGGTGGTCTATGCGGCCCCCGACCCCAAGGGCGGCGCGGCCGGCAGCGTGTTTGACCTGTTACCCACGGACGAGAGGTTCAACCATAGGGTGGTGGTGGATGGTGGTGTGCTAGAGGCGCGCAGCGGCGAATTACTGAGAAACTTCTTTCGTCGGAAAAGAGTGAAACGAAAACGGGAATAGAAACCTAATGAGCTGTACTTCTCTATTTCTCCGAAAAGCCCTGATGCTGTCGCTGTGCCTGATCCTCCAGCCGTCACTGATTCACGCGGAGCCGATTTCAGAGGATGGGCGTTGCCTGTTGCGGCAACTTGAGAAGGCGTCCCGGACGACGCGTGTGGGAGCATTGCGGGATCACTGCACGGAAACGGCCGAATCCTCGCCGCCGGAGTCGGGGCTGGCGGATGATGCGTTATCGACGGCAGCAGATGAAGAGATCCCATCGGTGACGGATGGTGAGGTCTCCCTGGTGGAACAGCGGATCAATGCCGAGTTGGAGACCCGTTTCAATCCCTTCGTGTTATCCCCCCACAAGCAGAACTATCTCCTGTTGGCCTCCTACAATGACTCGCCCAACTACGGAGTCTACAATGCGCCGGCATCCGATTTCGACCGCGTGGAGATGAAATTCCAACTCAGCTTCAAGATGCCGGTGGTCGAGGGTCTTTTCGGCACTCGCGCAGATCTCTATGCGGCCTATACCAATCTCGCTTTCTGGCAGGCCTACAATCGGGATATCTCATCCCCTTTTCGTGAAACCGTCCATGAACCCGAGATGTTTCTGGTGATGCCGGGCAGTTGGCAACTTCACGACTGGAGAAACGCCCTGATGCGGTTCGGCGTGGTGCATCAGTCCAATGGTCAGGGCGGGTATCTGTCGCGAAGCTGGAACCGTGTGTATGCCGATTTCATTTTCGAGAAGAGGAACTTCCTGTTGGGGATCAAACCCTGGTACCGGATACCTGAAGACAACGACGACAACCCCGATATCGACGACTATCTTGGTCGCTACGAGTTGACGGGACTCCATAAGCGAGGCGATCAGACCTTCAGCCTGTTACTGCGCAACCTATTCGACGGTGAACGTCGGGATACCCTTCAGCTCGACTGGAGCTTTCCCCTGCATGGTCGTTGGCGCGGGTATTTTCAGTATTTCCGTGGTTATGGCGAGAGTCTGATCGACTATAACGCAAAGAGCCACCGCCTGGGTTTCGGTTTGCAACTGACGGACTGGCTTTGATTTTTATAGCGCTTCCGGAATGATCGAAAAGGCGTGAGGCGGGTTGGTTTCGGATGAGTCCGTCGGCGCTTTCTGGCGCAGTTTCCACTTCAGCAGTTCATAATAGGCGCGAATGTTATCCACATAGTTGACAGGTTCCTTGCCCCTGGCGTAGCCACGCTTCAGGCCGGCGTACCACTTTTTAAGACTCAGTTTCGGTAAATGCTGCTTTACCTCTGCCCATTTATCCGGGTCGTCGCCCAAGTGTTCGGTAAGGATGCGGGCATCCTCAATATGGCCGAATCCGACGTTGTATCCCGCCAGGGTCAGCCACAGCTTGTCGGGCTCCGGAATCCGTTCGGGCAGGAGTTTTGCTATAAAACGCAGATACTTTGCACCGCCGATGATGCTCTGTTTGGCATCGAGGCGGTTCTCGATCTTCATTTGCTTGGCAGTGGTCAGGGTCAGCATCATGATGCCCCTCACCCCGGTGGGTGACTTCGCCTTGGGGTTCCAATGCGATTCCTGGTAACCGATTGCCGCCAGCATGCGCCAATCTATCCCGGTGATTGCCTCCGCCTCTTTGAACAGGGCCTCGTATTTCGGCAGGCGTCTTTCAAAATGTTTGACGAAGGTGCGCAATTCGACAAAGTTGAGTCGGCCGATATGTCCATAGTGACGCTCGATCAGTTGTGGCAGGGCGCCGTTCTCCCGGATGCGGTCGAAGAAATCCTCCATCGCCGAATAGAGACTGGCGTCCTCCGCATGGGCCATGGCCCAGGCCAGTGGTTGAGGGGGGGTCAGATCGAAACCGACCCGGAGGTTCGGCATGAAGCGGCGGGTAACGGCAAACTCATTGGAATCGGCAATGGTGTAGTCGATCTCTTTGTCCTGTACTATTTGCATCAATTCGGCGCTCTCCAGGTCGGAGCGGCTCACCCAGTTCAGTTCAGGGTGCTCTTCCCGCAGCCTTTGCAGCTCTTCTTCATGGCTGCTCCCGGCGAGAACGTGCAGCCGTTTGCCGATCAGATCCTCGACCTTGCGTGGGCGGTGCTGTCCGCTACGATAGATGACCTGTTGAGTGATCTCCTGATAGGAGGGGCCAAAGCGGATCTCGGATTCCCGTTCCGGGGTAACCGTTAACCCAGCGGCCGCCAGATGGGCGTCGCCCTTGATCACGGTGGGTAATAGATCGTCGAAGCGCTGGGGTATGATGAAATGGGCCTTGACGCCGAGTTCTTCCGCGAACGACTGTACCAGATCGTACTCGAAGCCGGTCAATCCCTCAGAACCTTCATATAATGTGGTGCCGCTGTTTCGGGTCACCACTCTCAATTCGCCGGCCGCCTTGATTCGCTCCACCAGGGGTGGGGGTATGCTGCAACTGCCGAGCAGTGTGGAGAGGGCGATCAGGCAGATTGTGCCCAGCGTGGGTAGTGGGTTTGGATGCATCTATCTCTATAACCGGTTATTACTTTTTGTTATGACAACTTAAAACCGACACCGGCTCCCGCCGGGCGCATCCTGCATCATGGGGGCGGGCGGAAATTCGATTCCGGGTGGCTCAAAGGCCGGGAAAAATATTCGAGGCCCTAAATTCACACGCTTTAGTATAGAATAGAGCTTCAGTCGGGAAAAACGAACAGTGAATTGCCGGGGGATACCGGCAACAGTGGCAATGACTGTCAGCAATCGACCGGATTGATAGCACTGGGGTTCTTCCGGAGAGGTGCCGGAGCGGCCGAACGGGCCTGACTCGAAATCAGGTGATCCCTTACGGGGTCCGAGGGTTCAAATCCCTCCCTCTCCGCCAAATTAGCCATGAAAACAAGATATTATATATCTTTAGATGCGCTCAATGAGCATTTTGGCGGGGCCGTGGTGAGAGGCCGCCTAAATGCGGCGCGACTGCAGGCCGGTATGGCCCGACATGGAAAACGGGGGATGAGAAATGCCGATACATTTCGCGTTTAAGAAAAATAATTAGGTGACACGAGTGGGGGATGCATGACTGAACAAGTGAGCTTTCATGACCATAAGCCGACCGCATTGAGTTTGTACGATGCCGTCGTCAGCGGCCTCTCACAAGCGGATAAATCCATTCCACCCAAGTTTTTCTACGACAAACGCGGTTCGGAACTGTTCGAAAGGATTTGTGAACAGCCTGAATATTACCTGCCCGGTGTGGAGCGCCGCATGCTTGCGCGGCTGGCCGAAGAGATTGCAACACTGACAGGCAGGGGGCGTATACTCATTGAGCCGGGCGCCGGCAGCGCCGGTAAGGTTCGCCTGCTGCTCGATGCGCTCAGACCTGCTGCATTCGTGCCCATGGATATCTCATTCGACTACCTTAAGTCCAGCGCAATGGATCTGGCTCGAGATTATCCCTGGCTGGAAATCCATGTGGCCTGTGTGGATTTTACGCATTCCTTACCGGTGCCCGAAGAGATACCCGAGGGGCCGCGATTACTGTTCTTCCCAGGATCCAGCCTGGGGAATTTCGACCGGGAGGAAGCCGGGGACTTTCTGCGCATGGTTCACGATACCTTGGGTGACGAGGGTATGCTGTTGATAGGTGTCGACACAAAAAAGAGCGAGTCCTTGTTGAATGCCGCGTACAATGATGCGGCGGGATTGACTGCGGAATTCAATCTCAATCTACTGCATCGCCTGCGCCAGGAACTGAACGCGGAGCTGGATACGGATATCTTTGAGCACCGGGCTTTTTACAATGTTGAGGCCGGGCGCATCGAAATGCATCTGGTCAGTAGGTATCGGCAGACGCTTTGCCTCAACGGGCGCAGTTTCGAATTCAAGGCCGGCGAGCGGTTGCATACGGAGAACTCCTACAAGTATGCGCCAAGGGAGTTTATCGACCTGGCGTCAGGGAGTGGATTTAATGAAGTGCGTCATTGGGTGGATGATGAGGGGTTGTTTGCCATCTATCTTTTAACTACGGGCGAGCTAAGCTGATATTAGCGATTCCGAGGCGAAACAGGGTTATTTTTGCCGGCGCTATTTTCCAACAAGGTGAAGGCCGCTAATCAGGTGACGCCGATCGTTCAAATATGGGGTGGTACGTGACGGATCTCATCAGCAGCACTAAGGAATTATTCAAGGTACGGTTTCTCAGAAATGTATTGCTGGTCGCTGTGATCGGCAGTTTTTCCATATCTTTGATGGAGCGGTTTGTTATCTATCCCATGTTTGCAAGCTACCTGGTATCCATTGCCGAGGATGAAGCGAGGCGTACCGCAAGACACCTGGCGATGAACGTGGACACTCGATCCGGGGCGTTGACGGTAGACTCCATTCCTGAATCGTTCATCTCTGCAAGCGACTCGCTCCTCGAAACCTTCGGTTTGCGAAAATTAAAGATATTTTCTCCTGTCGGAGAGACGCTTTTCTCCACTGACAGCGAGGATGTGGGCGTTATGAATGAGAAGACCTATTTCCATCAGCATGTGGCTAAGGGGCGTATCTATACATTGGTCGTGCAGAAGGAGGAGCTGACCGCTGAGGATCAGGTCTCCACCGCAGATGTCGTTGAGACTTATGTGCCTCTGATGAATCAGAATGGTGATGTTGCCGGCGCCTTCGAGATCTATTTGGATATCACTGAAAGATGGTCGACACTGAAAAACCTGATGTCCTGGGCTGCTTTGGGCACGATCATAGCGGTGGTCATTATCCTGACGACGCTTTTTATTGCGCTTACCCGTGCGGCCAGGATTACCGTTGAACGCCAGAAGGAGCAGATTAAATTGCAACTGGCGTCGGATATCATGGCCAACGCCGAGGAAGGGATCATCGTGACCGATGCCGATAGTCGCATAGAGTCGGTAAATCGGGCGTTTTCCGAGTTGACTGGTTATTCATCTGAAGAGGTGATGGGTAAGGATCCGAATTTCCTGCATTCAGGGCGACACAGTAAGCAGTTTTTTATCAGCATGTGGGAATCGATAGGTCGACAGGGCCTGTGGCAGGGAGAGATATGGAATCGGCGGAAGGACGGTGAGATTTTTCCTGAATGGTTGACCATTACCTCGATAAAGAATCAAAAAGGGGAAGTGGCTAATTATGTCGGGATGTTCTTGGATATCTCTCATTTCAAGGTCAGGGAGAGCCAACTGGAGTCCCTGGCCTATCGGGATGCCTTGACCGGGTTGCCGAATCGACTGCTTGTGAAAGACAGGCTTGAACAGAATCTGGCGATGGCCAAGCGGGAGCAGCGCAATTCCGCGGTGTTCTTTATGGATCTCGACGGTTTCAAAGTGGTTAACGACAATTATGGTCATAATGTGGGTGATGTCTTACTGCAGGAAGTGGCCCGGCGTTTTAAGGCCTGTATCCGGGAAGAAGATACCTTGGGTCGTCTCGGTGGCGATGAGTTCGTTGTCTGTATCAGAACGATTGAGGGCGAAGACGAGATAGAACTGATCGCTAAGCGATTGATCGACTCGTTGGAGGTCGACGATTTGATCATCGAAGGTCAGCCCTGTTCAGTGAGTGTGAGTGTCGGTATCAGCATCTATCCGGAAGACGGAGAAGATTCCGGAGCCCTGATTCACTGTGCGGATCTTGCCATGTACGCCGCCAAGGCCGGCGGAAAAAAGAATTTTCGGATCTATGAGCCTGCCATGGAGGAAGAAACCCCGGATGTTGGATCGTGCGGGGCTAATGGATAAGGCAAAGAACGGTTTTCCCGCACACAATCTCCCTTTGCGCCAGTCAGATGGAATGGTTCTGTCGTTATTAGCCGCTCCTTGATGGGTGCCTGAATGAAGCAGGTTACCGGCGGTGGTTTGGCAAGCTGGTCGATTCGTCATCCGATCGGGGTGGTGATGATCACTTTGGCGGTGATGGTGCTGGGCCTGTTGGCCCTTAGCCGTCTGGGTGTCGATCTTCTGCCCCATGTCGTCTATCCGGAGATCCGTGTCAGGGTGGTTGATCCGGGCGTGCCCGCGAATATCATGGAGGATCGGATTACCCGTCAGTTGGAAGAGCAACTGGCGATAACCGAGGATGCGATTTTTATCCAGTCCCGGACCAATGAGGGACGTAGTTCCGTCGATCTCTCCTTTGCCTACGGCGCCGATATCGATCGGGCGTTGCAGGATGCCGGCGCCCGTTTGGATCGCGCCAAACGCTTTCTTCCGGACACCATCGATCCGCCCGTTATCTACAAGCGCGACCCATCGCAGCGGCCGGTGGCGGAATTCGTGGTCAGTTCATCACTGCGTGATTCGGTGACGCTGCGCGGCTGGGTGGACTATGAGCTGAGCAAGTGGTTTCTTAACCTGCCGGGCGTAGCGTCTACCGAAGTCGGCGGCGGGTTGGTGCGGGAGATCGCCATCCATGCGGACCAACTGCGCCTGGCGGGGTTGGGTATGCATTTGCTTGATCTCAGCGATGCCCTGAAATCGGCCAATGTGGAGACCGCCGGCGGTCGTCTGATCATGGAACAGGGGGAGATCGGCGGCCGAACCGCCGGGCGTTTCACCTCGGTGGAGGAGATACTCAATCTGCCTCTGAGGCGAACAGTGGATGATGACACGACCGCCCTGATCCGACTTTCCGAAGTGGCGCGGGTGTTGGATGGCGCTGAGGATGAGCGTCTGCGTATTCGCCTCAATGGTCTGCCGGGGGTCAAACTCTCCATTCAGAAACAGCCCATGGCGAATACTATCGAGGTCGTGGATCATCTGCTCGAACGGCTGGATGAACTCAAGGCGAGAGCGATCATCCCGGCGGATATCGAGATTCACCCGGTTGACGATCAGGCCCGTTTTGTCCGGCGTGCCTTGGGTAACGCCATCGATTCGGCCGTGACCGGCGCCCTCCTGGCGATGTTGGTGGTCTACCTCTTTCTCGGCAGCCTGCGTCGGACATTGATTATCGGCAGCGCCATTCCCATCGCAATTCTGGTGACTTTCGTCCTCATGTCAGGCGCCGGATTGACCCTGAATATCATGACCCTCGGTGGGTTGGCGCTCGGAATCGGTATGCTGGTGGACAGCACCATCGTGATGTTGGAGAACATCTATCGTCATCAACGGGAAAGAAAACAGCGGGGTCAGCCGGCGGGTTCCTCCGTCTCGGCTGAAGCGGCGGCCGAGGTCAACAGCGCCATCGTCGCTTCCACCTCCACCAATCTGGCGGCCGTCCTGCCCTTCCTGTTTGTCGGCGGTCTGGTCGGGTTGTTGTTTCGGGAGTTGATCTTCACCATTTCGGCGGCGATCCTGGCCTCCATGGTGGTTGCGCTGACCCTGGTGCCGGCCCTGGCCGGCAGACTCTCCGTTGCGGATGAGGGTAGGTTGAGGCGGATCATCGATCACCTGATGCAACGGCTGCAGAACGGCTATGCACGACTTGTCGGGGTGTTGCTCAAACTGCCCTGGCTGCTGCCGCTGCTGTTTCTGCTTGTGCTGGTGTTCGTGCTTCTCCGGTTGGTGCCGGAGAAACAGCTCTTTCTGCCGCAGATCGACGAGGGACGTGTCAGCATGAGCATTACTGCGGACAGGGGCATCAATCTGAGTGGTATGGATGCCCTGGTGAAGCGCTTGGAGGAGATTGTCAGGCGCCAACCGGAGACGGAAACCCTCTTTTCCCAGGTCGGGGGCTTCGTCTTCGGCCGTTCGCAACATGAGGCGGTCAATCGCGCCGGCATCATGATTACCCTGAAACCTATCGAGGAACGAAAGATCAGTAGTCGCGCCTGGATCGACCGGGTTCAGGAGGAGATTCGTCAGGCCAGGCTGCCTGGTGCGCGGGTGCATCTCAGGGTGCGAGGGATCAGGGGTATCCGGCTCAACCGCGGCGATGACGATATCAGTTTGCGTATCAAGGGTCCGGAACTTGCCGTTCTTGGCGAGATTGCCGAGGAGGCTAAGCGGATGCTCTCCCGTGTCTCCGGGCTGCGCAATGTCCAGTACACCGGTGAAGCGTTTACCCAGGAGATATCGCTAACGGTAGATCGCCAGCGGGCCGCTACTTTCGGACTCAGTGTGGAAGAGGTGGGTAAGATGCTCAAGTTGGCCCTTGGTGGGGAGGTTGTGACTGATTACCTTGAGGGCGATCGCAGCATCGATGTGCGACTGAGACTCCTGAGAGAGGATCTGGCGACCCCGGGGGACGTGGAATCGATCCTCATCTTCAGCCGCTCCGATCCACCGGTGCCGCTCCGTCTCGGTGAAGTGGCAAAGGTGGAATTGATCCCCACGCCGGTGACCATTCAGCGTGATCAACAACAGCGAATGGTGGAGATCAGCGCCTCCCTGGGTAGCGGTTTGGCCCTGAAGCGGGCGATCGAAGAGGTCGGTAAGGTCATCGACGGCATACAACTGCCGCCGGGCTATACCTTCTACGAAGGCGGTGGAGCGGAGGCCATGCAGAAGGGCAGGGAGACGGGACTGATGCTGCTGGGCCTGGCGCTGTTCCTGGTGCTGGTGGTGATGGCGGTGCAGTACGAGTCGCTGCGCAATCCGATGGTGATCATGTTCAGCGTTCCCTTCGGTTTGATCGGTGTGGCCCTGGGACTGAATTGGACCGGCCTGCCGCTCTCCATGCCGGTCTGGCTCGGACTGATCATGCTCGCCGGCATCCTGGTGAACAATGCCATCGTGCTGGTGGAGTATATCGCCATCCGGCGGGATGCCGGACTCGATATTGATGCGGCGATCACTGAGGCTGCAAGACTGCGGCTGCGTCCCATCCTGATGACCACGCTGACCACGGTGGCGGGGATGATGCCGCTGGCGCTGGCGCTGGGCGAGGGTTCGGAGATGTTGCAACCCTTGGCGGTGACGTTGGTTTCCGGGTTGATCTTTTCCACCCTGGTGACGCTGTTGTTGATCCCTACGGTTTATCGGTTGATCGGCCGTTGAGCGGCTGGTCCGGATCGATCTCCTGGCGATCCTGAGGCCGGTTCGGCGTAAACCATGCGTAGGTTACGTTGCGTAGCTACGTGACATCCCCATGGAGTCAGGTGGCCGCTCCGGGTCAACCTGACCTACGACTGAACCCGTCATTACCCTGTTGAAGGAGTACTGGTATAGGACACTACACTAGTGACAGGTAACCTGATTTCGGCCTTGTTGTTTGGAGGCGTATAACGCCTCGTCCGCTCGCCTCAACAGGGAATCGCCATCGTCACCCGCCCGGTAGTCGGTGACGCCGAAGCTGCAGGTCACCTGCTCATCGATATCAAAGGTTATATCGCCTATCCTTTGCCGCAGCCGGTCGGCGATCTTCGTCGCCGCTTGTGCATCCGTATCCCGGCAGACGATGATGAACTCCTCTCCCCCCCAGCGACCTATACTGTCGTTACCCCGGGCCGATTTCGACAACGCCTCCGCAACCCGCCGAATGATCCCGTCACCGGCCTGATGGCCATAGCGGTCGTTGTAACCCTTAAAAAGATCGATATCGAGCAGAATCATCGCCAGCGGCGACCGGTTGCTGCCTGTCTCGGCCAAGGCTTCGGCCATGATCAGATCGATTTTACGGCGGTTGTAGAGTTGGGTGAGGGCATCGATTTCGGAGAGGGTGGCCAGTTCACGGTTTTTACTGGCGAGCTGTTTTTGTGTCGTACGCAGTTTGTCCAGGGTTTCGTTCAACTCGTCGTTGCGGGCTTGCAGGAGCTGTTTGGTTATCGCCCTTGAGGCAATCAATCTGAACACATAGGCGATATAGACCGCCAGGGCGGCGAAGACAGAGAGAAAAAGCAGTCGCAACACAATATTGATGCCGCTGACCCGCTCTGTGGTGAACTCATCGGTGATAGAGCCGAGCAGGATAGTGTTCCCGTTCAAGGCGACCAGCACGATGATCAGGTAGGCGCTGATGCTGAGCAGGCAGGCGGCCAGGGTCAGACGTGGGGAGAAGCGCAGGGTCGAGAGACCGATCCAAAGATAGTAGAGCAAAAAGGCTTCGGTCTTGAAGGTTCGGAAAGTCCCGAAGCTGTAGATGACGATCGAAAGCAGCAGGATATCGATACTGATGGAGGGATATTTGATCCAACCCGGCGGGTTCGGATCTCGGAGCTTGAAAAAGATGAAAACACCGTAGCAGAAGTTGGTTAGCGAGGCGATGATGATGGCATTGAAGGAGTGTGCCGGCAGTTCGTTGCGGATACCGAAACCGACGGCAAAATAGAGAAATGTGAACAACAGCCTGACATAGTTGGCGTATCGTTCGCTTTTCTGTTCTTCATGCAGAAGAAGCTCTTTTAGCTGTGCTTTCGATGCGGCAATTTCGCTATCCTGCGTCACTCATTTCTCCATCTGTCGTGCATCCTTATCTCCTTGAAGGCGTAATCCTGTTGTGTCGAAAAACATTCTCTTAATTCTTCCGGTTCGATGGTTAGCGATATCGGCGGAGATACCACCACTCGAAAAACCGTTTCAGCCAGTGAAAGATGGCCATATTGGGTATCACGATATTGTGCTTTGTGGTGCGCGCCACCAGCATGCCGCTGGTCTGGCTGTCGACGATGCAGAGCAGTTCCACCTTGAAGGTCTCTTTCGGCGTTTCGCCGTTGAAGTCCGCCAGCAGGTTTTTTGCTGCGGCAACTGCCTGCAAGTCCGCCATATGCGCCTGTTTGGGCATCCATTCCGGCCCCGGAAAACTGCCTGAATCGCCGGCTACATAGACGCGCTGCAGGCCTTCGACCCGGCATTGGGCATCCGCCTTGATCAATCCGCCCGGCGAGCGGGGCAGTTCGGTATTGTCGAACCACCGGTCGCCGGTCATGCCGGGCATGAAGAGGATCAGATCGGCATCGAAGGCGTCGCCTTCGGTGACGACGCCTGAGTTGGTGAATTCCACCATTTTATGCCCGAGGCGGGTCTCGATATCTCTTCTCTCCATCTCGCGCATCAGACCGGCGACAGCTTTGGGGCCGAGTCGCTGCCCAGGCGATGCCGCCGGGGTGAAAAAGATCAGCTTGAACCTGTTACGGCGCTTCTCGAGCCGCAACTGACGGTCGATACCGAACAGGAACTCAAACATCGGACCGCCGCGCATGGCGCTGGGCTCCTTGGGATTGCCGGCGAAGCCGACGGCTATGGCGCCGCTCTCCATGGCCTTCAGGCGTTCACCGATCTTCATCGCGGCGGGAATGCCCTCGCAAGGCGTAACGGCATGTTCGATTCCCGGTAATTTCTTAATAAAACGCCCACCGGAAGCGATGATCAGGGCGTCGTTTTCGATGTCGCCCTCGCTGGTCTTCAACAGGCGGCCGTCGGCAGTGAGACCACTGGCTTGCGCAGCGACATGCCTGACCTGCATGCGGGTGAAGAAGGGTTTTAGGGGGATAATGAGATCCTCGGGTTGTCGAATGCCCGAGGGAATCCAGATCGAACCGGGCAGATAGTGGAACTCCGCCTTGGGGCTGACGACTGTGATTTCGACCGACCTGTCCTGCGCCCGCAGGGTTCTGATGGCGGTCAGCGCGGCAAAACCGCTGCCTACGATGGTCACTCGTTGCATGCCCATACTCCAAGTTGTTTATTACCCGGCAATATCATCACCCATTCAAATCTCAGATAATTTTGAGTGGATGTCTGTTTAGATCTTGTTTAGAAAACCCGTAGGTCACGTTGCGCAGCTACGTGACACCGCCGTTGAGTCAGGTAGCCGCTCCGCGTCAACCTGACCTACGACTGAACCCGGCAATATCGCTTAGTTTACACCAACAAGCAATACAAACGGTCGGCATGTCCGAGATTGTTTGCGCA
>JAHXHR010000061.1:17477-23403 GCA_025656505.1 Candidatus Thiodiazotropha sp. (ex Epidulcina cf. delphinae)
TCATGTATGACGAGTCGTGCTGAATCGAGTAAAAAACAGTCCTTACGAGATGGACGCAACAGATGGCGAGATAGCCTTCAACGGACGAGGATGGTTCGTTTGGGGTGATCTCAAAGACCGATAAGCTCTGCGTGAAGCCCCTGAAAATGGGTGATGCTCAACAGGTCTTTGCTATTGACCAATTCGGGGTTGTACTCCAGTATGAACAGATGGGGGTGCTTTTGGTCCACATGGACCGACACTACCCCGTTCCGGCTTCGGAAGGCCTCTTCCAATTGAGCAAGACCCTCGGTATCCAATGTTTCATCCACGTGCAGGGTGATATCCGCGAGATCGATGTTCATGATTTCCTCTCCTTCAAATCGGCAAGCGGTCCACAATCGCTTCCGATTTTTTATTACTTTTCGGCTGTGTGTCGAAAGCCCGTTTTGAGTCAGGGCTGTTTTAAAGAGAATAGCCGGAAAAACAGGGATTGCATCAATTCACCGGTTCAACCGTCATGCCTTCCTGCAGTTCGAGGAATCCCTTGGTGATGATCCGATCGCCCTGCGCCAGGCCGCGGAGGATTTCTATCCTGTCGGCGATACGCAAACCGCTGTTCACGGAAATTCGTTGCGCTTGGCGTTCACTGTCCAGTCGATAGACGTATTCTCCACTGTTGTCCCGTCGTAATGCGTTGAAGGGGATACTGATGCGGGAGAGGTCGGCGGTCTTTAAGGTGACCCGGCAGAGTTGTCCGGAGCGAGCCCCTGCCGGCACCGGGTCGAGGGCCACTTCGATCAGGCCCATTCGGGTCCTCTCATCGAGTTCCGGGTGGATACGTACGATCCTGCCCGGAAAGCGTCGTTCGCCGAGTCCGTCGATACGGGCCGTTACGGGATCGCCGAGTTTAAGCTGTGGCAGCAGCAGATCGGAAACCAGGATCCGGGTGACCAGGGAGTCGGGGTCGATCATTGTCATCAGATGGGTGTGACGGGGGACCACATCGCCGGGTTCGACCAGGCGCCGGCTGACCAGACCGGTGAACGGCGCCGTGATGCGCGTGTAACCCAGACGCGCCCGCAGCACCCTTTGCTCCGCCTCAGCCACGCTGAGGTCGGTGCGGGCGCGCACCAGTTCATCCTCGGAAACCGCCTTTCGCTTGGCCAGTCCCTGCTGCCGTTTGAGATTGATGCGCATCTGCCGTGTGGTGGCGATGGTCTTCTCCAGTTCGGCCTTCAACAATTCGTCCTCCAGCCGGGCAATCAGTTCGCCCCGTTCGATCCGGTCGCCCTCGAAGTAGGGGAGTGCGGTAATGCGTCCCTCCTCCTGGTTGAAGATGCGTACCGTCCGGCGCGCCTTTAATGTGCCGTTACGCTCGTGTTTCAGCGCCGATGTCTTTGGCTCGACCGTCTCAACGGCGACCGGATGGACTTTGGAGGACGGCTTTTGTTGTCGGCCGGCGTGGTCGGTGTTTGATCCTGGGGAGCAGCCGATCACCAGACAGAGGAGCGCCGACCCAGTGGCCATCGGCAGGGAATCACGCCGGATCTTTCGCATCGTGTTAGCAGGCCCTGCTCAATTCAGTCCGGCGGCAGTTCCGGGTGGTGCGCCGTCGGGGACATAGGGGTGGTAGTGTTTGATCTCACGCCCGACATTCCGCTGCACCACCACGCCGAGAATCTTATATTCGCCATCGCTGAGTTCGATAGCGGGATAGCCCGCTTTCAAGGCAACCAACCGTTTGCCCGATCCGCCCTTGGATATGTACCGGCGGAACCAGCGTTCCCCTCGGACCTCGGCCACCACATAGGCGCCGGTGGCGCAGATATCGGAGGGTTCGATGACGATGATGCATTTCTCGGGGAACTCGGGTTCCATGCTGTCGTCCAGCACCTGCAGGGGATAGAGTTCGTTGTAACTGCAATCTTTGCTCATGGCCACTCGCTGAGATGAAGGTAGCTGGAATTTTAACGGATTTGATACGTTCCGTAAGGTTAAATACCTTGTGAAATTCAACGGCGCACGTCTGCCTGAATTCCGATAAAATCGCTGTTCGCCGTCCACACGCCGCCTCATACTAACATGGTCCACAACATCCGATCCCAGTCCCAGGTTCATAAGGACCGACGCGATTTCCATAATCTGCGCAATATGCTGCCTTTTCTTTGGGAGTACAGAGGCCGTGCATTGTTCGCCCTGAGCTGTCTGGTGCTGGCAAAGCTGGCGAATGTGGGCATCCCGCTAGTGTTGAAAGAGATCGTCGATGGTCTGGAGAGGGGGGATAAGGCCCTGTTGGTACTGCCTCTTTTTCTGCTTCTGGGTTATGGCGCCCTGCGCCTCAGCAGCACCCTGTTCAACGAGTTGCGCGACGCCGTTTTCGCCCGGGTCCGCTATCGGGCGATGCGCAACCTTTCCAGTAGGGTGCTGGCCCATTTGCACGAACTCTCGTTGCGTTTCCACCTGGAGCGCCAGACCGGCGCCATCAGTCGTGATCTGGAGCGGGGCACCCGTTCGGTCAGCACCATCCTCAACTACATGGTGTTCAGCATTCTGCCGATGGTGGTGGAGTTCGGCCTGGTGGCGGCGGTGTTGCTGAGCCGGTATGACATCCTCTTCACCCTGGTCACGTTCGGTACGGTGGTGGTCTATGTGGGTTTTACCCTGGCCGTCACCGAGTGGCGCATGGAGTACCGCCATATCATGAACCGTCTCGACTCCCAGGCCAACAGTCAGGCCTTCGACAGCCTGATCAACTACGAGACGGTAAAGTATTTCGGCAACGAACCGCTGGAGCTGAAGCGCTTTGACGAGACCCTCTCCCGCTGGGAAGACAATGCAGTGAAGAGCCAGACCTCCATGTCGCTGCTCAACTTCGGCCAGGGCGGCATCATCGCCATCGGCGTGACCCTGATCATGATCCTGGCCGCCGACGGCGTAGTGACGGGGAGCATGTCCCTCGGCGATCTGGTGCTGGTCAACGCCTTCATGCTGCAGCTCTTTATTCCGCTCAATTTTCTCGGCATGGTCTACCGGCAGATCAAATACTCTCTGGCTGATATGGATCTGATCTTCAAACTGCTGGAGAGGCAGCCGGAGATCACCGATGCGCCGGAGGTGGGGGCCTTGCGATTGGACGGCGGTAAGGTGCGTTTTGAAAGGGTCGATTTCGCCTATCAAGCGGAAAGGGAGATTCTGCATGGGATCGATTTCACCATCCAAGCCGGGGAGAAGGTGGCGGTGGTCGGCCATAGCGGGGCCGGCAAGTCGACCCTGTCTCGCCTGCTGTTCCGTTTCTACGATGTCAGCGATGGGTGTATCACCATTGACGGGCAGGATATACGCCGGGTTTCCCAGCAAAGCCTGCGATCAGTGATCGGTATCGTGCCGCAGGATACGGTGTTGTTTAACGATACCATTCTCTACAATCTGGCCTATGGGCGGCTCGGCGCCACGTTGGAAGAGATCGAAGAAGCGGCGCGTATCGCCCATATCACGGATTTTATCCAACAATTGCCGGAGGGTTACCGAACGGTGGTGGGGGAGCGGGGACTGAAACTCTCCGGGGGGGAGAAGCAGCGGGTCGCCATCGCTCGGGCGATGCTGAAGCGACCGCGGATTCTGATCTTTGACGAAGCCACCTCCTCCCTCGATAGCAAGACCGAACAGGCGATTCAGGAGACCCTGCGGGAAGTGGCCAGGAACCATACCACCCTGGTGATCGCCCATCGTCTCTCCACCGTGGTGGATGCCGATCGCATCCTGGTGATGGAGGGGGGGCGGATTGTGGAACAGGGCAACCACTTGGAGCTATTGGCCTTCGAGGGTCTCTACCGGCAGATGTGGCAATTACAGCAGAAAGAAGAGCAGGCGCCGGCATGAAGGTCTACCTGGTCGGTGGCGCCGTGCGGGACCGGCTGCTCGATCTACCGGTCGGTGAACGGGACTGGGTGGTGGTGGGCGCCACGCCGGATGAAATGCTGGCTGAGGGCTATCGCCAGGTCGAAGGCGACTTTCCGGTCTTTCTCCATCCCGAAACCGGTGATGAATACGCCCTGGCCCGCACCGAGGTTAAGAATGGTCCGGGGTATCAGGGGTTTCGGGTCGAATGCGGCCCTGATATCCGCCTGGAACAGGATCTGTTGCGGCGCGATCTGACCATCAACGCCTTGGCCATGGATGAGGCAGGCAATCTGATCGATGTCTGTCACGGGGAGGACGATCTGCGCGAGGGGTTGCTTCGCCATATCACCCCGGCCTTTATCGAAGACCCGGTCCGGCTCCTGCGCATCGCCCGCTTCGCCGCCAAGTTGGGGCGATGGGGCTTCCGGGTGGCCCACGGCACCCATCGGCTGATGAAAGCGATGGCCGCCTCCGAGGATCTGATGAGTTTGAGGCCCGAGCGGATCTGGCGGGAGATGGGCAAGGCCTTCACGGAACCTCAGCCCTGGCGCTTTTTCGAAGTGCTCCATCGTTGTGGCGCGCTGGAGAGGTTGCTGCCCGAAGTAGCGGCTGGTATGGGACTTGCCGCCGGTCATGGGAAGGGTGAGCCGGCCAAAGCCGTGACGGCGCTCAAGCGGGTCGTTGCGGTCACAGATGATCGTGTGGTTCGGTGTGCCGCGGCGTTGTTCGGGGCGGTCCGTCAACAGACGGATCCCGAGCTGTGGATGGATAGTCTGCGCATCGACAAGGCAGCACGTCTGCTGCTGAATGACCTGTTGCACTTCAATCGCCAAGTCCTCGGTGATGATCGGGCGGAGCCGTTGTTGAAACTGGTCATGCGGCTTAAACCGCAGCAACAGCCCGAGCGTTTTCGGCGTTTTCTTCTGGCATCCTGCGGATTATGGCCGGAGCCTATGATCACGCTGGCGCCGCATCTTGAACTGACAGGTGAGATCGTTGCGGCCGGCGCGCCACCTGATCTCACCGCCTCCGGCCTGGAGGGACGGGCGCTGGGGACGGCGATTCAGGCTTGGCGGGTGGCCCGCTTAGAAGAGGCGTTGCGCGCCATGGGGGCATCGAACTGACCCGGTTTTGAGGTTCGTGATAGAGTCCGCGTATGCAAATCGACGAGAAACGACTGCCTGTGAACGACGGCTCCAACGCAGGAGGGGCGGTGATTCATCCGCATGGCCGGCAGGCTTGGCTGGAGGGTCTGATCGATTCCAGGCACTGGCCCAGTCTACGGATCCTGTTTACCGGCAACCTTTTGATTCCGATCCTGGTGCTCGGGGTGAGTCTGCTGGTCTGTTTCACCGTCGCCTTGCTGATGATCGGTGAGTCGGGAGGGCGTTCATCGGTGCAGGTCGTGCTGTTGCCGGGCCTCTCCCTGGCGCTGTTTTCCCTGCTGCTGGTGTTGATACGCCTGCGCAGCCAGTTGCTGCGTCCCCTGGCTTCTCTTGAGCAAATGGTGAATCAGGTCTGCCAGGGTGAGCCGGTTGCCGGCAATGACTATGAGCAGACAGGCGTACTCAGCGGTATGGCGCGGGATATCGACAGCCTCAGCGAGGAGCTGACCGATATCTATGAGGATATGGAGGTCAGAGTGGCCCGCCAGACCGGGCGTCTGGCGCAGAAGACTACCTCTCTGCAGGTGCTTTACGATGTCGCTGCCGGCATCAACCGGTCGGAAAACCTGGATGAGCTGCTGTTGGAGTACATGGGCGTCTTCAAGCGCATGGTCAATGCCCGCTCCGCCACGGTTCACCTGGTGCTGCCCGATGACAAGGTGCGGCAGGTAGGTTGCATCGACCAGGACGGCAGGCTCTACAATGAGCAGGAGATGCTACCGATCAGGCTCTGCCAATGCGGCATCGCCCTCTCTCCGGGGGATATTCTCTGCGGCCAGGACTCTCGACTCTGTTCCAGCAGGAATAAGCGGCGCATGTTCGGCGTCGACGAGGTGGAGCGGGTCTCGGTGCCGATGTGGTATCACGGGGATGTGCTC
>JAHXHR010000062.1 GCA_025656505.1 Candidatus Thiodiazotropha sp. (ex Epidulcina cf. delphinae)
CGAATGTGTAGGTCTGAAGCAGCAAATAATCTTGCGCGAAAATTTTACGGTCTGATAAATATAGGCTGTTTATGGACGGACACTAGTTAGTCACGACCCAGAATCAAGCGGCCTCGACTTCACGCGCTAACGGCTGGTGCTCACCAGTTGTGTAAAGTGCAAATCCCTTAGGTGGGATTAAAACCGCTTTACATAACAATCGAAACTGAAGCGGTGCTTGGGGATTCATTTTCTCTACCGTCAAGCGAATAGGTACCTGCTGCTGAACCCTAAACAGGTCTTGACTCAGGTAGCGCGGACAGTAACCAACCCGCACAGGCTCCTTTGTCTCCAGTAGCAAGGCGTAACGATCATATTGGTTAGTATCGTCCGGTGTCAGCTGGAGATAATCACCCGTTCTCAGGCTGCGGATGGTCGCTTGTTCGACCTCGTTTAGGTAACGCAGGCCATGACTAAAAAAGTACAATACAATCTCACCCTGATCATTGGGTTCGACTTCGGGATAGACACAAAGCTTGTCAGTACCACGCCGCCCACCGGAGCGAGCCAGCAATTCCATCTTACTGCCCCCATCGTCGATACCCATCCAGTTAAGATAGTCTGGATACTCGGGCCGGGAGGCATCCAGCACACGGTTGGCAAAGAGGGGAAAAAGGGTATCCGAGTGATATACCTTCTCTTTATCTCGCATACGTCCTAGATAATCAAAACGCGGAGATTCCTGCGATCCCTTGGTATACATAAACTGATAGTGACCGTGTTCACGGCTAAGGCGGCCAACAGTATGCCATCTGCGGTTTTCAGGGTCTTGCCAGGCGATGTAAAGGGCTTTCATTGTTCCTGGGTCTCTAACAATCGTTGTTTATTCAATTCCAGCATTTTTATCGCAAACTGCTTGGCTAGCGGGGTAATCTCACCACCCGGCAGCTGTTCGAATAGGTTTTGACAGGCTATTTCCGGGACTTGTTGAAGTTGATTCAGCCATATCTTTGCCGCATCGGGTGACTTTGCCGCCGCTTTAATGAACAGATCCAGTGTCAAAAGTGCTTTTTTGCTGCCTTTGCTATCGTAGACGGCTGAGCGCGCTTTGGTTACGTAGGTGCTAATATGCCGCCCTCTGTCCCTCGTAGTCAACCGATCCAGCCTTACCGCATCTGTTTCATTCTGCCCCATGGAGGCTGCATGGTCGTAGCTAGGCGCCAGATAGATCTGTTCCTGATCGCTGATCAATCCCCAATTCTCATGGTGCCGATCCTGGTTGGCTATCCATGCGTCTAACAATAAATAGCCCAGAAAAAGATCATAAGCGCTGGAGATCTTATCACTAGGAGACGTCCAGTCAGGAGGATGACCGATCACCTCTTTCCTCAACAGAGCATGGATACGGGTTAAAGTATGGTCCCGCACATGTCTTACTTCAAGCTTTGGATAGCCAGTATGGATAACAGCTAGCAATTCATTACCCATTATCAAGCGGCCAGTCTCCGGCACGACTAAAGGTGTCAAGACTCCCTTACGCCCTCTCCATACAGCCAAATCATAGTGGGCATGGGGCAGGTGAAGCAAATCGGCTAGTTCAGACGCTATTTTCTCTGCCCAGTTTTCCCCGGTATCAGGGCGTCCAATCTTAAAGAGGCAGCGTCGGCCCTCAATACGGAACCAATATTTCTCTTTTGTACCCAGCTGTTCCAGAAAGTCAGGAGGAACATTATCATCGATAGTGATCACTGGGAACATGAGAGATTTACGCTAACTTGCTCGTTGTCAGAAAAAACCTTTTGACGCAGGAGTTGCTTAATCGGTGTAGATTAGGACGTGGAGGTAGAAGTGTAAAGCAGATGTGATCTATTCCTTCCATAATGCTTCCATGAAGAACAGATCGCATTACGATCAATCAGCTAACTCACTGTTTTATTTGGTGGCCAGGGACAGAATCGAACTGCCGACACGGGGATTTTCAGTCCCCTGCTCTACCGACTGAGCTACCTGGCCATGCTGAAGAGAGGGCGTATTAAACCGGGGATACCGTATCGAGTCAAGTCATGCCGCCCCTGGTTGTTATCGGGGTTTATAGTCCGGCGGCAATTCCGAACCTTCGCCGAAAAAGAACTGCTCCATCTGCTCCTCAAGGAATTTTCGCGCACTCGGATCGACCGGACTGAGGCGGTTTTCGTTGATCAACATCGTCTGGAACCCCAACCACTCCTGCCAGGCATCCTTGGAGACATGCTCATAGATGCGCTGCCCCAATTCGCCGGGATAGGTTGGACGCGCCAGTCCTTCGGCCTCGCGCTTTAGTCTGACACATTGGACGGTACGGCTCATCAGGCATCTCCTGTTAGGTTATTATTAATCGGCATGCGAGGGTTTTATCTCCTGCAAGATACGGGAAACCGGCGCGGCCAACCCCCGGTCATCCGGTCGTGACAGGTTATACCAGACCCTTGCCCCGGCATCCATGATGCCTTTTACAGGTTTTTTCACCTGTACCACGACCGGCGATATATCGAGATGGAAATGGGAAAAGCTATGGCGCCGGGGCGTCAGGAACCGCTCCCTATCCACTTCGTAGCCCAGTTCGCTCCGGCACCACTCTTGTAGCGTCCGTTCGGGCGGACACTCGGGAAGACTCCACAATCCCCCCCATATCCCACTCGGCGGCCGTCGCTCGAGCAGAATCTCGCCGGCCGAATCGACAAGGATCAACAGCCTGCTCTCGCGCACCGGCAGTTTTTTTCCGGGCTTAGGGGCCGGATATCGTGAGACATCACCCTGTGCATGAGCCCTACAGCTTGCAACGATGGGACAGACGGTGCATGCCGGTTTACCGCGCACACAGACCGTGGCCCCCAGGTCCATCATCGCCTGATTGTAGTCAGCCGTGCGCTGACGGGGTGTCAGCGCTTCGCTGAGTTGCCACAGATGCCTCAGTACACGGCTCTGCCCCGGCCACCCTTCGATGGTAAAACAGCGCGCCAGCACCCGCTTTACGTTGCCGTCGAGGATGGGCGCGAACTTGCCGAAGGCGAGGGAGCGGATGGCCCCGGCGGTGGACCGGCCGATTCCCGGCAGGGCCTGGAGGGCCTCAATATCATTCGGCAACTCACCACGGTGCCGCTCCATGACCAATCCGGCGCTTCGATGCAGGTTTCTCGCCCGGGAATAGTACCCCAGACCTGACCAGTGATGCATGACCCGGTCCGGTTCGGCCTGAGCAAGCGCGGCCATATCGGGGAAGGCCTGCATGAACCGCTCAAAATAGTCGATGACCGTATTCACCCGGGTCTGTTGCAACATGATTTCCGAGACCCAAATACGATAAGGATCTCTGGATTGCTGCCAGGGAAGATGCTTTCGCCCACGCCGGTCAAACCAATCCAATACCTGTTTGGAAAAGGCCGGTGCGCTTAAGGTTTCTTTAACCGCTTTTGACCGGCTATCCGGTCGGCCGGGCGGGATCATCAGAAGAGCTTCCTCAGCTTTTCATACCTCAGCATGTCGTGTAGCGCATCAGGGAGCTTCTTCTCCAGCTTCTCTTCGACCTCCTCATCCACCTTGCTCTCGAATTTCTCCTTCAGCCTGACCTTCTGCTGCTGCTCCAGGATCTTCGACAGTTGAATGGAAAACCGGGGATCTCCCCAGTGGCCCTTGATTTTCACCGGAATGGGAATCCCCACTAACTCTTCCAGCGCCTTGCCGCCCTGCCCGGCCGGCGTATTCACAATCACCGGACGGACCAAGTAGTTCAGTCGTTCCTCCAGCAGATAGGCCTTACCGCTCCCCTCAAGACGCAGATAGGGGGATTTGGCGAGCAGGGTCTGGTTGTTAACCACCCCGTTCTCGATAATGGCGCGTCCCGTGAGTTCGGAAAAATCGGTCTGCTCCGGTTCGTTCAATACCATGAAGCTTTCACCTTTCAGCCTGGCCTTGGTCTCACGAATCATCTTCGCCAGATTGAACCCCTTTACCGCCCCATCTCGGAAGTCGAAGGAGAACTGACCGTTCAGCGCCCCTTTCAACTGTTTGATGCTGTCGCCCTGACTGCTGAGCTGCAGATCAAGATCGCCGCTGCCCAACAGACTGTCCTCCCCCGTCAGATCCAACAGCAGGGGACCGGTCAGGATTCTCGATGCCTGCTGACTCATCTTCAACTGCGGCCTCTCTCCGCTTACATCCAGTTGCACATCACCCTTCAGCAGGCCGTCGTAAAAGCGGCCTATGCCGTGGTCGAGGTTTATTTTTCCATCCCGGCCACGGACCTTGATCTGAATCGCCTCGGCATGCAGATTGTTTACCTTCAGCTTGCCGATCCGTACGGTTCCATCGAACCGTAGCTGACTCAATGCCTCGGTGGGAAAGAGCGGTTCCTCTTCCGACGAAGCCGTTTTTTCCCGCTTGCGCCCAGACCCGTCTTGCTCACCGGACGGGGGCAGATAGCGGTCAAGGTTGATGGTGTCCACATCGAGATTGAACAGATAGAGGGGTGCGGCGAAATCCAGGATTTCCAGATTACCCTTGAGCAGGGTCTGATCCAGCGCTACGACCAACGCCGTCAACACCACTTGGCCGGGGGCGACCTTGAATCCCGACGACAGCGATAGCGCCTGCAGCACTTCAGGATCAGCCGTCTCGGGCAGCGGTGCGCCAAACCGGGTCAACCACTCACGGGGGCTGAATTCGGCCAGTTTGAATTCACCTTCAAAGGTCGGGGTGGTCCGAATATCCTGACCCTCCATGTGACCGGTGAAATTGATTTCCCCCGACGCTAAGCTGAAATCCTGAAGATCCAGGGTATTTTTCTCCAGATTGATCATCAAATCGGCTCGCAGCAAACCCTCGACCCCCTTTTCCGGCAAACCCTCGCCGGATACCCTGACCTGCAAATTCAGCCCTTCCAGGTTCAACCTCTCCTCTTTGGGGAGAAGCAATAGTTGTGAGGTGAGTTCCACTTCTCCCTTCAGGGCCGGTTTCCGGCTCGACAGTGTCAGGCCGAAGCTCAGCTCCACCTCCCGGCCCGGCGCCAATTCCCCGGTCTCCAGATGGATATCCTCCACCTCGTAGCGTTCACCCGTAACCTGGTCATCCCAGACCAGATTCGCCTCCTTGACGCTCAAACCACCGATTGTGAAGGCCAATAATCCTATCCCCTCACCAGGCGGCTCCTGAGGAATATCGGGAAACTCATCGGGTTTTTTCCGCCCCACCATATCGTCCCAGTTCGCAACGCCGCTCTTCGACTTAGCCAGATTGAGGGTCACTCCCTCTATCTGCACCGTATCCACCTCCAGCAACTGCTTGAACAGCAACGGCGCCAGGTTCACCCGCACTTCGGCATGCTGCACCGAGGCGAAATCCCCTGAATCGAAACCCGGGGCGTTGCTGAGGGTCAGGCCATTCAGCTCCAAGGCAAACCTGGGGAAGAGCGAAAGACCGATATCGCCGGTGATGCGCAAATCCCGCCCGGTCGCTTTCTTGACCTCGGCAATGATTCTCGCCTTGTGGTCGTTCGGGTCCACAAACACGGGAATCAGGATAATGGCTGCAATCAACAGCACCATCAGCATCCCGATCAACCAGCCAAGCACCTTGAGGGTCTTGCTCATCATCTACTCCTTATTCGTTATCATTCGGATCGGGGGTCGCACAATTCCAACATACCTCGAACCCAGGATCGACACTTGCACCGCAGACAGGGCAGCGCCAAGGCTCTCCCGTCATGGGGGGGGCGCTGAAAAACAGTTCGGTGAGCGACTTCGCCCTCGCCAGATCTGAATCCTCCACGACCCAGAGGGTGGGATAGATCGTAGCGGGCAACTCCCCCATTGCGCCACTCAGCAAGTCGCCCAGAATAACCGATATAATACCTTGTTGATCCAGGTAGTCCTTCAGCATCTGGGCTTCGACCCTGTCCGCCGCCTGGTATAGCGCTAACATGCGATTTCACCCCCTAAAAAGCCGCCCGCTGCCCCATAACGTTCTGATGCTAGCGTAGCGTCCTACACTAGATAATGTTTTGACCTACCCATCTCAACGGACGTGGATTATGTTGAGATGGGAGCCTCAAACACAGCGCCATAAACCTATCCTTAAGGTCGTTTCTCCAGATGCGATACATAGCGCTCCATCAGATAGCACAGGCAGTCCTGATGAATGACATCCAAATCCTTGGTCAGCATTGAGGGCATGACTGACCGGTTCAGACAAAGCCGGCCCTCTTCAATAACGAAATAGTCACTCCCGACTTGATCTCCCTTTTCGTCTCTCACATCCAGGAGATCAAGGCTGGAACCGTTTGTCCATCCAATCGGCGTCCCTGCGGGCAATTCACGGAAGTTCATGTGATCGATATCCGGGGCGAGTACGACATCGCTCTCCCCAGGGGAGAAACCAAAGCTGACATCGGGGGATATCCTGACTTGGGCCACGGTATGAAAGAGGTCGATGTCTAGGTGTGTGACAGGATGCTGCGGATGCTCCGCCAGGTGCAGACAGGCATTCAGATAATCCAGCGCATGCTCCACCCCATGAGCGCTTCCCACCTTACCGCACTCCAGGGTGACCGACGGACAGAGTTCCGCGAAGGCCATCGACTGCACGCCCCTCGGCTGAAGAAAATAGACGACAGTACGGGAAAACAGTAAAGCAAGATGAAGAAAAGGGGTATCCAGCCGATTGATGCAGGCGTAGTGGGGATTGAGGCCGGTATTGTTATGCACATCGACACTTGCGAACGGCTTGCGCGGGCGCATTCGCTCGACCACCTGCTCCATCAAACGATGCTCGGGGGTTTCCGCCAGTTCACTGCCGCACCAGACCCGGTTGAAGTCGGGCTGACCGGGCAGCAGGCGTAATCCGCGGGCTGCCGCCCGGACGTTTCCGATGAAAAGACTCAATGCCCGGGGTAAGCCATCTCCGCCCCGGTAACGCGCAAGCAGCCCCCGCATCGCTTCCCAACCGACACTTTCGTTACCATGCATCAACACGGAAACGAAGACCGGCTCCTGCCTTCGCCCCGGCAAATGGATCAGTGTCGGGCCGGACAGGGCATCAATCAACTGATTGGCCTCCAGACCCAACAGACTCTCCGGCAGATAATCGATTTCCCGCAGCATCTCCATAGCTTACTCAAGACTCCATTCATGTACGGGCATACCACTCTCCTGTCGTTCGAGATAGGCCAACGTCAAGGCGCGCAAGTCTCGTCCATGACGGGCTACCCAATGCCGCTGCCAGCCGGCGCCGTTGACACAGTGGAGCGTCCGCTGTTCGATAATGCCCAACCAATAGTCTATGGAGGCCGGTTCGATCTCGAGCAACCCGAGTCCCTGCCGTGCGACAGGCAGCAGTTGCTCCCGGATCAACCGGTCAGCGCGAACACGCTCCCATCCGAACCAATACAACTCCGCTTTGAGTCCGAATCGCGCCGCATTGTAAAAATTACTGCGGGCCCGGATAAAACCCATCTGCAATTCAGGTCGTTGATGAATCTCCGCCAAGCCGGTTAGCAAACCGAAGTAAAAGGCCGCATTGGCGATGCAATCCGTCACACTCGGACCCGCAGGCGCTACCCGATGCTCGATCCGCAGGTGTGGGGCGCCGCTCTCATCAAAACCGATCAGCGGTCTGTTCCAACGCCAGATCGTACCGTTGTGCAGGCGCAAGTGGGCCAGCCTTTCGACCGGCTCGTCCATCAGCAGAGGAAGCAGCACCGGATAACGCTGTAGATTGGCCTGAAAATTCTCCATCATGGATTCGTAGAGATAACGAATACCGAAACTGACCCGTTTGGTCAGGTCCGAGGCGCCCACCGATATCGCCTGTTCGAACAGCGGTATTCGCGTTTCATCCCAAAGGTCGTGACCAAACAGGAAGGGTGAGTTGGCGCTTACCGCCACCATCGGCGCAGAGATCATCTTCGACAGATTATAGAATGTCGCAGCCCGTTGCCCGTCCAACTGCAGATGGATCTGAAACGAGGTAGCCGCTGATTCCAACATGACATCGTCGTGACAAAGATCGAGGGATTCCCTGCCATCGATGTGCAGTTCCACAGGCCTTCCACGGCGTAGCTTGAACACCTGATCATTGAGTGCCTGATAGCGATTCAAGGGAGACATGTTCCGCAGACTGAGGGCGTCCTGCCGCAGACTGGGTAATATGCCGATCATGCCCATCCTGGCGCCCAGGGTTCCGGCCAACCGGCTGCATCTTTGCCAGACGCCTTGCAGCTCATCCGACATCTTCTCAAACACATCCCCCTGCAAGGGTCTCGCGGTACTGTTGATCTCCACATTGAAGGTCGCCAGTTCCGGCACGACAAGGGGTTCGTCGAGCCCCTCCAGCAAGACTTGATTCAGCGGCGCCGGATCGGCCTTTTGATCCAGCAGACAAGCCTCGAGTTCCAAACCGCCTACCGCTCCATTAAAGACGAACACTCCCTCCTTGAACCAGTTCGCCAATAGCCGGGTCTCTGCCTCAAGGCGATGCTGAAATTCGGCAAAGTCTTCTGCCGTGAACTCGCGTGAATGAATCTCCTGTCCCATGACCTGACCGTTAACCCTTAGCCTGAACCTAAAAACCGCAGTCGGACGTAGCGTGGTTCATTCAACCGGCGAGTGGGCAAATCGAAGTTAATAGTCTGCATATCAGTAGCTCCGTATCGGAATGGCGCGGTCAACTGCGGTTTTCAGGTTGAAACCTTTGTGCCAATTGCGCCAGCCGTTCCGGCGTCCCCACATCCACCCAGAGGCCGGTGAAACGCTCCCCCGTGACAAGCCCTTTGCCAATGGCCTGCCGTAACAGCGGGGCCAGCGGAAAGGCGCTTGCCTTACAGGATTCAAACAGCCGCGGATGATAGACGCCGACACCGCTGAAGGTGAGACGACCACCATCCCCCTGAGCTACCCTGCCTTGCCGCAACAGAAAGTCACCCTGTCGATGATGATCCGGATTGGGCACCAAAACCAAGTGCGCCAGTTCCCCTTTCGGTAGCTGCAGGCTGGAGAAATCGATTTCACACCAGACATCTCCATTGATCACCAGAAACGGCTCACTGCCCAGCAAGGACAGCGCATGAAAGATGCCTCCCCCCGTCTCCAGCGCAGTTCGCTCCGGGGAATAGCGGATATCCACACCCCATGCCGTCCCCTTATCCAGTTGCGCTTCGATCATCCCCCCCAAATGTGAATGATTGATCACCAATTCACGAATGCCCGCAGCGACAAGCCGTTCGATATGGTGAACGATAAGGGGCTTGCCGGCCACCGGCAGGAGTGGTTTGGGGAGCTTGTCCGTCAATGGCTGCATGCGCTCACCCCGTCCGGCAGCCAGGATCATGGCTCTCATTGCTTCTCAGGGAGTGTTATGTGGTATCACAATGTAACCGGTTATGCGGTCGAGTGCATCTTCAACCTCAAAACCGCAGTTGGACGGGTTCAGCACCACCCAGTAGAGCATCCCTCTCATCACCCATGCAAATCTCAGGTAACTTTGTGTGGATGTCTGTAGGGTGAAATATCCAGGCTAGGTCACGTTGCGCAGCTACGTAGCGCCTCCATTGAGTCAGGTAGCCGCTCCACGTCAACCTGACCTACAACTGTTTGTAAGGCATGATGCGGCAGGGCCGCACCCTACGTCAGCACCTTCTTAACCCTTCATGGCATCGAAGAATTCGTCGTTGGTCTTACTGACCTTCATTTTGTCGAAGAGAAACTCCATGGCGGCGAGTTCATCCATCGGATGGAGGATCTTGCGCAGAATCCACATCTTCTGCAGTTCATCCGGTTTCATCAGCAGCTCTTCCCGGCGGGTGCCGGAGCGATTGATGTTGATGGCCGGAAAGATGCGTTTTTCAGCAATCCGTCGATCCAGATGGACCTCCATGTTGCCGGTCCCCTTGAACTCTTCGTAAATCACATCGTCCATACGGGAACCCGTATCCACCAGCGCCGTGGCGAGGATAGTCAGGGAACCACCTTCTTCGACGTTACGGGCGGCGCCGAAGAAGCGCTTGGGACGATGCAGGGCATTGGCGTCCACGCCACCGGTCAAGACCTTGCCTGATGACGGCACAACGGTATTGTAGGCCCGCGCAAGGCGTGTAATAGAGTCAAGAAGAATCACTACATCGCGTTTATGCTCGACCAGACGCTTGGCCTTTTCGATGACCATTTCAGCGACCTGAACATGCCGGGTGGCCGGCTCGTCGAAGGTACTGGAGATGACCTCCCCTCTGACAGAGCGCGCCATCTCGGTCACCTCTTCGGGACGTTCGTCGATCAGCAGCACGATCATATAGCACTCTGGATGATTGTTGGTGATCGACTGAGCGATGTTCTGCAACATCATGGTCTTACCCGCCTTGGGCGGGGAGACGATCAAACCGCGCTGTCCTTTGCCGATGGGTGCGCAAAGATCGATGGTCCGGGCGGTGATATCCTCTGTGCTGCCGTTACCGACCTCCAAATGAAAACGCTTATTGGCGAACAGTGGGGTAAAATTCTCAAACAGGATTTTGCTCTTCGCATTCTCCGGCCTGTCGTAGTTGATCTCATCAACCTTGAGCAGGGCGAAGTAACGCTCGCCATCCTTGGGCGGACGGATCTTTCCGGAAATGGTATCCCCGGTACGCAGGCTGAAGCGACGAATTTGACTGGGGGAGACATAGATGTCGTCCGGCCCAGCCAGATACGAACTGTCAGCGGCACGGAGAAAACCGAATCCATCCTGCAGGATCTCCAGCACCCCGTCGCCGAAAATGCTTTCGCCTTTTTTGGCATGCGCCTTGAGAATGGCGAAGATCAGATCCTGTTTGCGGGTCCGCGCCATGCCCTCGATTTTCATATCGTTGGCAAGATCAGCCAAAGCGGAGACTGGCATTTTCTTTAGTTCAGTCAGATTCATAATGATTCAGGCGTTGTTGTTTTCCGGGAATATGGATTAGAAAGGAGGTAAACCACTCAGGGGGGTACGGGGTTATTCGGTGAATCGGCATTCAAGCTTGGCCAGGACGATGCGGGAAAGTCTACGGAGAACAGCGTTCGGCAGACAGCGACAATGCGTCCGACACCTGGGTGTCGTTTATAGATTACTATCGATAAATGCTACAAGCTGTGACTTTGAGACGGCGCCCACTTTCGTCGCCTCGACTTCACCGTTTTTGAACAGCATCAACGTGGGAATCCCTCGGATACCGAAGCGGGGTGGCGTGTTGGGATTCTCATCGATATTCAGTTTAGCCACTTTCAGCTTGCCGTCGTACTCATTGGCGATATCGTCAAGCACGGGGGCGATCATCTTACAGGGACCACACCACTCGGCCCAGTAATCGATCAGCACCGGCCGGCTTGACTGTAGCACTTCCGTTTCAAATGAATCATCGGTCACATGAACAATCTGCTCACTCATTGATTGAGGATCTCCAACTGAATGAATGATTTGGGATTGATTGAGCGGACGCTGTCCGCTAATACACCAGCATGTACCCAGAACGACACCGTGAGACAAGTTTTCGAGACAAATCGAGGGGGGCATCTGGATTAGGATTAGACATTCAAGCTCAAAATCGATCGCATTTCAAGACCTAAAGTAAAAAAAGCCGATATATTACCGACAACGGGTTCATAACCAATCCTTGGTAAAGAGGCGTAAAGCGCCCGCGCGGGATTCAGAAAGCCTAAGCATCGACCTCGTCCGGCGCCTGAGGCCGTCTATAGATTACTGTCGATAAATGCTACAAGCCGTGACTTTGAGAGGGCGCCCACTCTCATCCCCTTGACTTCACCGTTTTTGAACAGCATCAACGTGGGAACCCCATGGATACCGAAGCGGGGTACCAGCGTGTTGGGATTCTCATCGATATTCAGTTTAGCCACTTTCAGCCTGCCGCCGTACTCATTGGCGATATCATCGAGTATGGGGGCGATCGTCCAGCAAGGACCACACCACTCGGCCCAGTAATCGATCAGCACCGGCCGGCTTGACTGAAGCACTTCCGTTTCAAATGAATCATCGGTCACATGAACAATCTGCTCACTCATTGATCGAGGATCTCCAACTGAACGAATGATTTGGGATTAATTGAGCGGACGCTGTCCGCTCATACATCAGCATGTACCCGGAACGACACCGTGAGACAAGTTTTCGAGACAAATCGAGGGGACATTCGGATAGTATTGGATATTCAAGTTCAAAATCGATCGCATTTCAAGACCTAAAGTAAAAAAGCCGATATATTACTGACAACGGGTGCATAACCGATCCTTGGTAAAGGGGCGTAAAGCGCCTACGCGGGATTCAGGAAGCCGAAGCATCGGCCTCGTCCAACAACGATTCAACCTGGCAGAGTCGGGCAATGGAATGGATCGAACCCGGCATCCCGGTAAACACCACCCCGGCCTTACGCTCGGCAGCCTGCGCCAACCACTCCAATACCAGGGCCAGCCCTGCGCTGTCGGCACGATCGACCCGAGTCAGGTCGATCTGCAGCTCCTCCACTGAGGAGAAAAGACCGGCGGATTGCTGCAGCAATCCTTTCACACTGTCAAAGGTCATATCCCCTTGCACATGAAAGTGGAAGGCCCCGTCGCGTTCAACTCTGGTGATGCTCATTGACCTGCGGGTTCATCCGAGAGGGCGTTTTCTTCCGCCTTGCTGAACAGAAATTGTCCGATGATCTCCTCCAGCACCAGGGCGGACTGGGTCAGCATCACCTCACTGCCCTGCTCCAGACTCTCCAGACTTCCGCCGGGATCGAGGCCGACATACTGCTCGCCAAGCAACCCGGAAGTGTAGATCTTGGCAATGCTGTCATCCGGTATCTGATTGTAGGCGGGATCGATGGACAGGGTCACGACCGCCTCGAAACTGCTCTGATCATAATGGACGCCCATCACCCGGCCGATGCGCACACCCGCCATGGAAACGGGCGACCTCACCTTGAGTCCGCCGATGTTGTCGAACCGGGCCGTCACTTCATAGCCTTCACCTGCGGTAATGCCGGCGAGGTTGCTCACCTGCATGGCGAGAAAGAACAACGCCACCAGTCCCGCGGCCATGAAAGCGCCAACGGTAATCTCCAACTGTCTTGTATGCATGACTAATCTCCGAACATCAGCGCAGTAAGCACGAAATCAAGCACCAGCACCGCCAGGGCGGAATGGACCACGGTGCGAGTGGTCGCCTGACTCACCCCGGCAGAGGTAGGAATGGCGTCATACCCCTGAAACAGCGCGATCCAGGAGCAGATAAAGCCGAACACCAGGCTCTTGATCACCCCATTGATCACATCCTCGTTCCAATCGATCTTGGCCTGCATCTGGCTCCAAAAAGCCCCCTCGTCGACCCCCAACAAGCCCACACTGACGAAATAACCGCCGATGACACCCACCGCGCTGAACAGGGCGGCCAGCAGCGGCATGGAGAGAAAGCCGGCATAGAAACGCGGTGAAAGAATGCGACGAATGGGATCGACCGCCATCATTTCAAGGCCGGACAATTGCTCGGTGGCCTTCATCAGGCCGATCTCTGCGGTCAGGGCGGAACCGGCGCGACCGGCAAACAACAGTGCCGTAACCACAGGCCCCAGCTCCCGCACCAGCGACGCGGCAACCATCACCCCCAGGCTGTCTTCCGCAGCGAACTGGGAGAGCACATAGTAGCCCTGCAGGCCCAACACCATACCGACAAACAGGCCCGAAACCACAATGATGGTCGTGGTGCGCACGCCGATGCTGTGTATCTGTGCAACCAGCAAACCCAAGCGCGTCACCAGACTGGTGACTCCCGCCAGGATCTGCAGCAACAGCAGATGCCCCCGCCCAAGGCGCTCAAGAGACTCCAACCCCCGGCGGCCGAATCCGGCCAGGATATCCAACACTATTCGGCCCCTCGCATACTTAGCAGATCCTCAGACAAGGCAGGCGCCGAGTAGTGAAAACCGACCGGACCGTCGGGCAGTCCCCCCATGAATTGCCTGACCGCAGGGGAAGCAGAGCTCTGCAAGGCCTCCGGCGCACCGGACTCGATCACCTTGCCCGCGGAGATCACATAGATCAGGTCGGCTATCCCGGCCGTCTCCTCCACATCATGGGAGACAAGAATGCTGGTAAGGCCCACAGCGTCATTCAGACGCCTGACCAGTTGAGCCAGAACCCCCATCGAGATCGGGTCCTGCCCGGTAAAGGGTTCGTCGTACATCACCATCATCGGATCCAGGGCGATCGCCCGGGAGAGCGCGACCCGCCGCGCCATACCGCCCGAGAGTTCCGAAGGCATCAGAGCCCGTGCGCCGCGCAGGCCGACCGCCTCCAGTTTCATCAGCACCAGGCGGCGAATCATCGATTCGGGCAGATCGGTGTGCTCCCGCAAGGGGTAAGCGACATTGTCGTAGACCGTGAGATCGGTCAACAACGCACCGCTCTGAAACAGCATGCCCATGCGCATTCGCAGCTTGTAAAGGGCCTTACGGGAAAGCTTGTGGACATCCAATCCATCGACTTCGATGGTCCCGCAGGTTGGATGCAATTGACCGCCGATCAGCTTCAGCAGGGTCGTCTTGCCCGTCCCGCTGGGTCCCATGACGGCCGTCACCTTGCCCTGGGGGATATCGATATCTACGCCATCGAATATGGCCCTGTTTCCGTGGGAAAAATGGAGATTGCGGATTTTGATCAGAGGTTCGTTGCTGTTCACTGCGGTTTTTTTGATAAAAATCCCTATCGATTAAAGACCGACGCATTGTGGCCGTGTGATGGCGGGGCGTCAAGACAAACACGGGGAGTAGAGGTTAGCTCGCAAAGATCAGGCAATGTTCTGCTGATTGAAAAAGAGGTTGAAACCCAGCGGCCGAACGGCAGGTCAAACCGCTGAAGCGGGCCGATCAGGGCCTGTTTGAAACACGCCCCGGCCTGGAGTGATGTAGCTACCGAATGCCAATAGCTGCATTCATTAACCGGAAACAACCGGTCATCTTACAGCATTTTCAGCGGCATTCACCCAGCGAGATAGCCTTGTGCAGTATCGTCAAGGCGGAACGGCTATACGGCGCGCGCCACAGCCGGCGGGTTGAGGCAAACCTGCAACTGCTGGCGCGATTCTTTGCGCCGCTTCTCAGCCTGCCATTCGATGATCGCTGTGCCGAAGAGGCCGGAATGATACGCGCCGACCTCGCCGGCCAGGGAAAACTCATTGGACCTAATGATCTTTTGATCGCGGCGGCCGCCCGCGCCCACGATGCCGTACTTATCACCCACAACGGCGGTAAATTTGTCCGAGTGACCGGCTTGCGAATGGAGGATTGGGAAACGGGGGCGCCATAAATGCCGCTGTCGTGACATCGATAGTCATTCGTCCTGTCTCATCCCCCGGCTCTTCGTTCGCTGTAGGCGTCAACTGCACTATGAACATATCGAATCCTTCTCGATCATCAAGCCTGGCATTGTAATCGGAATTAGGCACGACAAATGAATGTGATCGCGCATCATATGCCCTTCCAGTATTTCTGCCCCTTTCCTACTTGCCGATTCGTAGAATATCTCACCCAGAAACTTCCGTAAATGACCAAATATCATTTTTTGTCATTTCTTGGGTATAAACGCCACATGATATTTGCAGTCCTACCTTGTGTGAGTCAGACCTTTATAGTCTGGCATAGACTTCTCCTTCTCAATTTCTTGGTCGAAATCTGAAGGTTATTCAGACCGATACCTCGGTCAAACCTATGCGAGGCCCCCCTCCGGCATAGCCGGGGGTTTACCTAATGATTAATCAGGGAGCTGCTGGTGGTGTAGATTCAAAATCGCTATCGTCAATGATCACAGAACCACCGGAAATAGCGCCGCCAGGCGTAACCACACTTACTCTGAGGGTACCGATTTTATCAGATTCTTCCTCATTCTCATCAGGGGCGATCTGGACGGTATAAAAAATCAACCTTCCGTTAGTGCTCGGCACTTCGAAAGAGGCGCCTGACTCTATCTTTCCATTACTGCTTTCGAATGAAATTGTTGTGCCGGCAGGCATGACCTGGCCATGAAAGTCCATGATTGTGAAGACTAAATTGGTCAACCCACCTGAAATATCCACGACAGGGGTAACAACATCATTAGCAGTAAGATCAACGCCGTCAAATAGAATTGTCGCATCTGAGTCAGACATGACCAGCACCAACGCATCTCGGACATTGATATTTTTTTCAGCACTGCAAGACAGGGTGTTAATTGGTGTAACATCGAAACAAATACCCGGGTCGTCGCCTGCAACGACAGCCTCTTGCGCCGCCGCGACTGCCGCATTATCACAACAAAGCACCCCATTGTAATTGGGATCACTATCCTCGCCATCATAAAGGCTATTACTATTGAAATCGATAAACTCCTCTAGCCCCTGGTCATGGAGTCCGTCCTCATCATCGTCACGAAATGCCTCTGGAATGCGTGCAAAAGCGGTATCCCCTTGATCCAACACCCCGTTACCGTTTGCATCGAGGAACGACTCTTCACCCAACATAGAAGCCAGAATGGTGACCCGTCCGTCTACCGGCGGCCTCGGATTTGAGCTGGTCCAGTTGACAGAGCATGCCCCATCCGCGATTTGGCATTGGGACTGGATCTGACCACCTTCCGTGGTGAAATATATGGCAGTACCATCAGGCACCGGATTGTTGAAATGGTCGGCGGCATGGACAGTAATCCCAACTTTGACGCCATCAAATCTCCAGGTCTCGGGATTGAACACTTCAGCACTGAGCGAGATGCTGTCCTGATCAGACACACCTGTCGAAACAACCAAACCATCAGATTGTGAGGAGATTAACGGATTATCCTCCAGAGTTGCGGTGACACGCATGGTGGTAGACACAGTACCGGACTTGACATCAGTCCCAACGACGCCATTGATATCACTAGTAGCCTTTTCGGCGCCGGCAGGTATAGATACACCACCTACGCTAACATTCAGAGAAAAGTTAACCGCCTGCTGCGGAACCGGGTTGCCATTCTTATCGAGTACTTTGAAAGTGACCCTGGAGACTTCGATTAAACCGACGCCGCGTAAACCGATGAGGGGGGGCTCCGCTGAAATAAATTCCATCGAGCCGATTTCAGCGGGTTGCACGTTAATCGTGCCTGTAGCCGTTGTCGTGTTGCCATTGACCGTGGTCGTGGCCCGGATGGCGTCCGCGCCGGAACACCCCTGCGCCACATAGGTGGCCGTTGCAACACCGCCGACGGCGTCTACGGATGTGTCGATCGTCGCTAATCCGGTCGCCAGGCAATCCGTCGCAAAGGTGACCGTTGCCGATTCCTGGAAAAGATTGCCGTCAGCATCGGCCAGTGTCGCCGTAACCGTTGTCTGGCCACCCGCCGAGAGGGAGGTCACCGCCACACTCAGTTCGCCCGGATTGAAAGAGGATCCCGAACCGCTCCCCAGCAGGATAACAGCCTGCCCCGTGCCGACATCGTCGATCGTTTCGCTCTCGCCCGGCGTTGTGGCCGGATCCCAAGGGGCCTCGGCATCCCCGCCGCCACAGGCGGCAAGCAGCGCCATCAAAGAGAAGACGGTTAAGAATCGGGCTAAACCTGACATGGCAAACTCCAAAATCCCATACGAAACAGTCCATTAAGGGCGTAAACTTAGACTAATTTCTTAATAGTATACAATCACTCGGGTATTGCAAGAGATTATAAGCAATCACCCGGCTGTTTTTTCGCCCCAATGCAAACGCACTTCACGCTTTTGCCAAGGGGCCGATGCGGCCTCTGATCCCCGGGATCACGACATCAACAGGGTAGCGGCAGCGAACCCGGTCGTTTTAGAAACGCGTGGGATATCCATGAAAACCATCACATCATCACAAATCGATCAGCAGACGCTCAACCGCCTCGCCTCCGATCAAGTGCCTCTCCAGGATCTCGTCCAGGTCTTCATGATCGACGTAGGTGTACCAGACCACTTCGGGGTAGACCACCAGCACCGGTCCCTTCTCGCACCGACCCAGACACCCGGCAGTGTTGACACGCACCCCCCCCGGCCCGGCGAGACCCGCCGCCTTGACCCTGGATTTCAAATAGTCGCGCATCCTCTCCGCGCCATGCTCGGCACAACAACTGCGGCCGTCGTCCCGCCGGTTGGCGCAGAAGAAAAGGTGGTGGCGATAGTAGGACATAGGATTCCCTTCCAGTATAGCGTCCTATACTGAATCGATCATATCAGGATAAGGCACTGCACCAGCAATGATCTGATTTACAACTCAAGTTTCGGAGTTCAAAATTTGCAAAAAAGTACTACTTTCTAAGCATTTCGCACGGTAACCCGTTATTTGGAGCCATATGCAAGTGTTCGTAAATGTGCCGGGAAACCAACACACAAGCAAAATATCTGCAAATTCATTGTTGACATAAAAACACAGTGTTTTTAGAGTAGAGATCATAATTATTCATATTTATCTCATACTGTTAGAGGGAATTCGTATGTAAATATGAACTCCGAAACTTGAGTTACAATAGAGGCTATTATAGGGCTTGTTCCAGCAAATCCAGCCTCACTCAACCGAACGTGACCCCCGAACAACTGCTAAGCGAAGCAGACCGTTGTGTAAAATGCGGATTCTGTCTGCCCGAGTGCCCCACCTATCGGGTTCTGGCCAATGAGGCCGACTCCCCCCGTGGCCGCATCAGCCTGATGCAGGCCCTGGCCAAGGGCGAGCTTGATCCCGGCGCACGGCTCGAAACACACCTGGACCGTTGCCTGGGATGCCGCGCCTGCGAATCCGCCTGCCCGTCCGGGGTCCGTTACGCTGCGCTATTGGATGCCGGACGGGCCCTTATCGCCGAGCGCAGACGGGGAAAACCGCTATTGCATTGGTTGCTGGCTCAACTGACAAACCCAGAACGACTTGGCCGTTGGAGCCGGGTTTTTCATATTTTTCGCCGGACAGGCCTGCCGGCGCTCGCCAATACCGTCCCTTCAGCCAGACTGAACCGCCTGTTCCAGCTTGGCAGGCAACTAAAACAGGGCGCGTCAGTCAAACCAGGGCTCTACCCTGCAACGCTTCCCACAAGCAAGCAGGTGCGGCTGTTCACCGGCTGCGTGGGGCATCAGACGGAGCCACACCTTATCCAAACCAGCCTCACGCTCCTGAATAAGCTGGGTTATGCGGTCGAAATCCCCGAGGCGCCGATCTGCTGTGGGGCCTTGCACCGGCATAACGGCTATTCGGACGAGGCGGAACGCTATTGCGAAGCGAATCGGCGACAAACGGGTAAAAGCCGCGCTCAAGCCCTGATCACACTGGCGAGCGCCTGCCACCTCGAACTGCATGAACATCGGGCCAGCAGGATACCGGTGATCAACCTGATCGACTTCCTGCTCGGGTTGCCGTTGAACGAATTCCCCCTACTGAAACCCTACACAGGCAGGGTCGCCATCCATGTTCCCTGTAGCTCACAAGGTGATTGCAGTCGGGAGCTTCTGCAAAGAATCCCCTTGGCCGAGATCGTAGAACTGGCGGACAACAGCGTCTGCTGCGGTGCGGCAGGCAGCTATATGCTGAGCCAGCCCGGGCTTTCAATCACCTTCGGAAGTGCAAAAATCGAACATCTCAAAACCTGTCCGGCCGATATTCTCGTCACCGGCAATACGGGTTGCGCCATGCAATTCCGCCAGCTCATCGAAGAAGCCGGCCTGAAAACCCGGGTGATGCATCCCGTGGAATTGATCCACCAGCAGTGGAACGAAGATTAGGGGGCGTTCTCAATCATCGTTCGCGGCGTGATTCCGGCCCTTTTCCGCGCTGGCGGCGTTGCGATTCGTTGCAATAGAATGACTATTGCGCCTCATCGCGCCTTGCCGGCACGAAAAATGACTCAGAATCACGCTCACTCAGCTAATTGAGAACGCCCCCTAGGAGAAATTAGCTATATCCGGGTTTCCCCAACACATAAAAGCATAAATACGGCTGTTTCGTAATGTTTCATAAGCATGATGATGACATTTACAATCTCAAGTTTCGGGGTTCATATTTACATAAGAATCGACTCTAATAATATGATAAATATGAATAATTACGATCTCGCTTCTGAAAACACTGTGTTTTTATGTCAACAATGAATTTGCAGGTATTTTGCTTGTGTGTTGGTTTCCCGGCACATTCACGAACACTTGCATATGGCTCCAAATAACGGGTTACCGTGCGAAATGCTTAGAAAGCAGTACTTTTTTGCGAATTTTGAACTCCGAAACTTGAGTTACAATGTACGTAAATTGCTCTGAAGCCAAGACGAAAATAATCCGACAGGAGGTAGCCCGTAGGCTACCCCACCGATTCCCACAGAACGTAGCGTGCGGATTTCCCGCACTACGCTCTTCAGGCAGGGCTTCACAGCACAGCGAATGACTGGAACTCAACATGATTCAATTTCAGTCTTGGACGCTGTAACGGAAAACGCTCCTTGATCTTGTGAAATATTTCCCACGTCACACTGCCTTCTCGACTACGGCTATTCAACGAGTTTCGTCTTTGTTGGTTCAAGAGCCAGACTGAACTTCATGCGCTTACAAGGCACAACTCCCACAGCACCGTACATACGGGTCCGTATACGGCGCCTGCCCTGCTATTAACAGCGAGGCATAATCCAACCGGTGAATAGGCAAATCGAAGTTACTAGTTTGTCTATCAGTAGGTTAGTATCAGAATGGAGCGGTTAACCGCTCTTTAGGTTGAAAGGGAGGATCTCCGGCTATTCGTTACAAACCGGAGCCCCGGTTGCCGGTGAATTCAGGGTAGGCCTCCAAACCACATTCGCCCAGGTCGACACCTTGGTACTCTTCCTCTTCGCTGACGCGGATGCCCATCACGACTTTGAGGATCAGCCAGACGATAAAGCTGGCAATGAAGGTCCAGGCAAAGATAACCCCCAGACCCAGCAACTGAGCAGCGAAATCGGCATCTGCGTTGGAGAAGGGCACGGCGATCAGACCCCACATACCCACCACACCGTGAACGGAAATCGCGCCGACAGGATCATCGACCTTCAACTTATCCATGGTGAGGATCGAGAGCACCACCAGGATGCCGCCGATAGCACCAACCAGGGTCGCCCATAAGGGGGTGGGAGCCAACGGCTCGGCGGTAATCGCCACCAATCCGGCCAAGGCACCGTTAAGCGTCATTGTCAGATCAGCCTTGCCGAACAGGGCGCGGGCAGTCAACAGCGCCGCGACAACACCGCCGGCAGCGGCCGCGTTGGTGTTGACAAACACAGCAGCGACGGCGTTGGCCTCATCGATATTGGAAATCATCAGTTTAGATCCTCCGTTGAAACCAAACCAACCCAGCCAGAGGATAAACGTGCCCAAGGTGGCAAGCGGCATATTGGCGCCGGGTATGGCGTTGACCCGGCCGTCAGACATGTATTTGCCTTTTCTCGCTCCCAGCAGGATGACCCCGGCAAGCGCTGCGGAGGCGCCACACAGATGCACCACCCCGGAACCGGCAAAGTCACTGAAACCGGCCGCATCCAGAAAGCCGCCGCCCCATTTCCAGTAGCCCTGCAGGGGATAGATGACGCCGGTCATCACCACCGCAAACATCAGGAATGCCCATAGCTTCATGCGTTCCGCCACAGCGCCGGAAACAATCGACATGGCAGTCGCTACAAACACCACTTGGAAGAAAAAGTCGGACATGCCTGAATAGTAGATATCGCCGTTGCTGGCCAGGACATCGTCGACAGCGTTGTCGCCACCGAACATGAAGCCCAGATCGAGCGCCGGTATATAGCCGTTGCCGTCACCGGCATACATGATGTTGTAGCCCATCACCATGTACATGATACAGGCGATAGCGAACAAGGCGATATTTTTGGTGAGGATTTCGGCAGTATTCTTTGCCCGGACCAGACCGGCCTCAAGCATGGCGAAACCGGCCGCCATCCACATCACAAGGGCGCCGGATACCAGAAAGTAGAAGGTATCCAGTGCGTAACTAAGTTGTGTAATCGCTTCCACGATACTCTCCAATGAAATGTTGGGTAGGGCCTGGTGAGTTACAGCGCTTCGGAGCCGGTCTCGCCGGTGCGCACACGGACGACCTGCTCCAAGGGGGCGACGAAAATCTTGCCGTCACCGATCTTGCCCGTCTTGGCTGCATTGGAGATCACTTCCACCACCTGGTCGACAATCGCGGCATCCACGGCAATCTCGACCTTGATCTTGGGCAGGAAATCGACCACGTACTCCGCACCACGGTAGAGTTCGGTGTGACCCTTTTGACGTCCGAAACCCTTGACTTCGGTGACTGTGATGCCCGCCACACCCACCTCTGACAGGGCTTCGCGGACATCATCAAGCTTGAAAGGCTTAATGATCGCTGAAACCATTTTCATGTGTTTTCTCCTTGACCAACCCGCCGCCATGGAGGGTCGTGTATCAATGATTCAATTGAGTTTTTTCAGCTCCCTTGTGAACGGGCTGAAAGTGAAGATGCTTAATCAGACTTTATGCCAACCTTACTAACCATTTGTTTTTTATAAATATTTTACATATTCCCGGTAGCCTGAAGTTCGCTCCGGGAATTCCTGTGCGTAATTTGGGTTCAGATCGGATGCCTCTGCACCAGACGTGGGCTCCATTTTGGTGCGACCGGAGGCAAACAGTGGTGAACATCTGCCGGCTAAATGCCGGGCTATTTAGACGCCTCCTCTGGACAACAAGCCTGCCACTGGCTATTGTCTGTCGCATGATAGACGCCAAATTTTTAGATGAACTGGCCGAGCGACTCTCATCCAGTCTACCCAGCGGCATCCAGACCCTGCAGGATGATGCCATGAAGAACCTCCGTGTCGGCCTGGAATCCGGTCTGGCCAGGCTCGATCTGGTCACCCGCGAGGAGTTCGAAGTGCAGCGCGCGGTGCTGGCTCGTACGCGGGAAAAACTGAACCGTCTGGAGGGACAGATCGAGGAGCTGGAGCGTAATATGTCGGCATAGGGAGAGGGAGGGCGTCGCCCTCGATTAGCCGTCGCCAGGGAAGGAACAGATGTCACTCGCCATACTCTACTCTCGTGCCCAGGAGGGCATACAGGCCCCGCTGGTCACCGTCGAGGTCCACCTC
>JAHXHR010000063.1 GCA_025656505.1 Candidatus Thiodiazotropha sp. (ex Epidulcina cf. delphinae)
ATCGGCCCCTGCGCCACTCCGGCAATACGCCCGCGCCTACGCCTACCGGGGACTAACCGCCTTCGCTTCGCTCTCCATGGCGGTCAGCGGTCGTAGGTCAGGTTGACGCGGAGCGGCTACCTGACTCAATAGAGGTGTCACGTAGCTGCGCAACGCGACCTACGGGTTTCTAGACAGACATCCACTCAAAATCACCTGGGATTTGAACGAGTGATGAGATGGACGCTCTACCGGGTGGCTCTGAACCCGTCAATATCACCTTGAAAGAGTACTAGCCATATTGGGCGCAGGCCTTGGCGATGACATCCACGTTCCGTTCATGGTGGCTTACGCAAGGATTCTCCTCATCCCACACATAACCGGCCAACACTGAACAGATCTGTTGTTGTAACGTCTCCGGCTTTATGGGGCTGTAGAAGATCGTCGGCAGACGGTCGTCATACCAGGCGGTAACGAAAGTTCTGAAGGTGTCCACGCCCAACATGAGATAATCCGCATAGGAGGATTGCCAATCGGGAGACTCGCCCTGTAGTTGACCTATCAGGGTCTTCGCCGCTCGATTGGCCGACTCCAGCGCCAGGGTCACGCCGGATGAAAACACCGGATCAAGAAACTCCGTGGCGTTTCCCATCAGGGCGAAACCCTTTCCGTAGAGTTTTTTCACGGCGGTGGAATAACCGCTGATGCGTCTCACCGGGAAGGTGAATTCACAATCCGCCAGCCGTTCCCGGGTATTCACGTTATCATTGATGATGGCGCGCAATTTCTCATCGGGATCCTCGGGATAGCGCGCAAGAAAGTCGGGCTTGGCGACCACACCGACAGAGGTTTTACCGTCGGAAAAGGGAATGATCCACATCCAGGCATTGTCCGGATCATCCAGCGAGCAGATCCAGATTCGTCCCTCACCCTCGCCTACCGGACGTCTGTCACCCGTGACATGGGTGAAGTAGGATTCGCGTAGGGGCAATATGGATGCCTCATCCAGATCCAACAGACGAGGCAAAATGCGTCCATAACCACTGCCATCGAGAATAAAGCGCGCTGTGACACTTGCCTGGCTGCCGTCCGGCGCCTCCAGCATGGAGGTGGATGGACCGTCCTCCCGGAACTGCACATCCGTGACACCATGTTGCCAGAGAATGGGCACACCCTTCGACTCTACGGTCTCTGCCAGAACCTGGTCGAATTTCTCGCGTGGAACCTGATAGGTATAGCTCCATCCGCGGGTGAACTGTTGAGCGAACCTGAAGGTGCAGGTTTCACTACCGCGTTTGAAGACCGCGCCATCCTTTATCATGAAATGTTGCGCCTTGACGGCATCCAGCAATCCGGCCTCGTCGAGTAGATCCATACAGCGAGGCAGCAGGCTTTCGCCAATCACAAAACGGGGGAATTTCCGCTTTTCTACAATCATGCAGTCAAAGCCCGCCTTCCGTATCAAGGCGGCCGCAGTCGAACCGGCGGGTCCGGCGCCGATAATCATCACATCTGTATTGAATTTCTTCATGATTTTCCCCATACGTTGACTCGAATATGAATGACTTGCCGGATCGCTAAGGCGAGATCGGTGGATTCAATCAACCCAGGCGCGCGCATTCCGGAATAGGCGTAACCAGGGTCCATCCTCGCCCCAATCATCCGGACGCCAGGAGTGCTGCACGGTTCGGGTCACCCGCTCGGGATGCGGCATCATAATCGTCACCCGGCCGTCGGCATTGCAGAATCCTGTCACACCTTCCGGTGATCCGTTGGGGTTGGCGGGATAGCGCGTGGCCGGCTCTCCGGTGTTTTCCAGATAGCGCATCACCGTCAGCGGATGCACCTGTGCCAGATGATCGGCGTCACGGAACTCGGCGCGCCCTTCACCATGCGCAACCACGATCGGCACTCGGCAACCGGCCATTCCCCTCAATAGAACAGAAGGGGAATCGCTGACTTCAACAGTCACGAAGCGCGCCTCGAATTGTTCCGAGCGGTTGCGTACAAAATGGGGCCACTGTTCGGCGCCGGGAATCAATTGATGCAGATTGGAGAGCATCTGGCAACCGTTGCAGACCCCGAGCGCAAACGTATCCTGTCGATTGAAATAGGCTTCAAACTCATCCTTGGCCCGGTTATTGAACAGGGCCGATTTTGCCCAACCCTCGCCGGCGCCAAGCACATCGCCATAGGAAAAGCCGCCGCAAGCCACCAAACCCCTAAAGTGATTCAGACTGACCCTGCCTTCGATGATGTCGGACATATGAACATCGATACACTCGAACCCGGCGCGGTGGAAAGCGGCGGCCATCTCCAACTGCCCGTTGACGCCTTGCTCCCGCAGGATTGCCATCGGGGGCCTTTTGCCGGTGGCGATCATGGGCGCCGCGATATCCTCTTCGGGGTCGAAGGTGAGATGCACCTGGATGCCCGGATCCGCACCTTCGATGCGGGCGTACTCCTCCTCGGCGCACGCCGGGTTGTCCCGCAGGGCCTGCATCCGCCGGGTGGTCTCAGACCAAGCCTGCTGAAACGCCACGCGAGCATCGGCCAACACGGCCTTGCCGGCGCGTTTGAATTCGATGCGGTCTTCATTGTTGAGGGCGCCGATGACATGGCTGCAACGCCCCAGGCCTGCGTCACGTAGCATCTTCAATACTTCGTCGGTGTCGCTATGATGCACCTGGATCACCGCTCCAAGCTCTTCGTTGAAGAGCGCCGAAAGGTCTTCTTCTCCCAGATCGTCGATGTGGATTGTCACACCGCAACGTCCGGCGAAGGCCATTTCACAGACCAAGGCGAAGAGTCCTCCGTCAGAGCGATCATGATAGGCCAGCAGCAGATTGCCGCGGTTGAGTTCCTGAATCAGGTCAAAGAAACGGCGCAGCGCGTCCGGGTCGTCCAGGTTCGCGCCATGGCGTCCCACCTGTTTGTAGACCTGCGCCAGGGCGGTGGCGCCCAGCCGGTTCATCCCCTTCCCCAGGTCGATCAGGATCAGATCCGTATCACCCCTATCGTTTCGCAGCAATGGCGTCAGCGTGGTTCGGACATCCGTCACCGGGGCAAAGGCCGAGATGATCAGTGACAAAGGTGCGGTCATAGTCCGTTCTTCACCCTGCTCCTGCCAAACGCTCTTCATCGACATGGAGTCCTTGCCGACAGGTATCGCTATACCCAGCGCTGGACAGAGTTCCATGCCTACCGCTTTCACCGTCTCATAGAGCTTGACGTCTTCTCCCGGATGCCCTGCCGACGCCATCCAGTTGGCGGAGAGTTTGATATCCGAGAGTCTATCGATGGTTGCAGCGGCAATATTGGTTATGGCTTCGCCGATCGCCATCCGTCCGGAGGCCGGCGCATCCAGCAACGCCAACGGGGTGCGCTCACCCATCGCCATCGCTTCACCGGTATAACCCATCAAACCCGAGGAGGTTACCGCCAGATCAGAGACCGGCACCTGCCAGGGGCCCACCATCTGATCACGGGTCACCATGCCGGTGATGGAGCGATCGCCGATACTAATCAGGAAGGTCTTGTTCGCCACCGTCGGCAGTCTCAATACCCGCTGCGCGGCCTGCTTGATATCGATGGCGGAAACATCGAGTTCCTGCTTCTTGAAGGTCTTACGCCGGACATCCCTCAACATCTGCGGGGGGTTGCCGAACAGCAGATCCACCGGGATGTCGCTGGGGTTGTTGTCGAAATGGGCATCGCCTAAAACCAATCGCTCTTCGTCCGCCGCCTCGCCGACGATGGCGTAGGGGCAGCGCTCGCGTTCGCAGATGGCCTTGAACTCTTCCAGCCTGGCGACATCGACGGCCATCACATAGCGCTCCTGGGATTCGTTACACCAAATCTGCATCGGCGACATCCCAGGGGCATCGTTGGGTATAGTGCGCAACTCGAAGCGTCCCCCCAACGCGGCGTCATGGACCAATTCAGGCAATGCATTCGATAGACCACCTGCACCCACATCATGGATAAACAGGATGGGATTCTCCTCGCCCCTCGCCCAGCAGGCATCGATCACTTCCTGACAGCGACGCTGCATCTCCGGATTGGATCGCTGTACGGAGGCAAAGTCGAGATCCTCCGCCGAGGCGCCGCTGGCCATACTCGAAGCAGCCCCTCCTCCCAGTCCGATCAACATCGCCGGACCACCCAGCACCACCAGCGGGGAACCGGCTGGAAATCCCGTCTTTTCGATATGCTCACCGCGAATATTACCCAGCCCGCCGGCCAGCATGATCGGCTTGTGATAACCCCGCAGCTCCATACCGTCAGGACCGGGCACCTCCGATTCGTAGGTGCGGAAATAACCGCATAGATTCGGACGGCCGAATTCGTTGTTGAAAGAGGCGGCGCCGATAGGACCCTCGAGCATGATATCCAGGGCTGAGACAATGCGCCCAGGCTTTCCGGAATCGATCTCCCAGGGCATCTCAGCACCCGGGATGCGTAAATCGGAGACGGAAAAACCGCATAAACCGGCCTTTGGCTTGGAACCCCTGCCAGTGGCCCCCTCGTCCCGTATTTCACCGCCTGAGCCGGTTGCCGCACCGGGGTAGGGCGAGATTGCAGTAGGATGGTTGTGGGTCTCCACTTTCATCAGGATATGCACATCCTCCTGACCGAAACCGTAGCTATGGGTTCGAGGTTCGAGGACGAATCGTTCCGCGCTCGGGCCTCTGATGACCGCCGCGTTGTCTTTGTAGGCGGACAGGACATCTTGCGGCGAGGCCTGAGTGGTGTTTCGGATCATCCTGAAGAGTGAATATGGCTGAGTCTCTCCATCGATAATCCAGTCAGCATTGAAGATCTTATGTCGGCAGTGCTCCGAATTCGCCTGGGCAAACATCATCAATTCCACGTCGGTGGGATTTCGTTGCAGGGATTGGAAAGACTCCACCAGGTAATCGATTTCGTCATCGGACAGGGCGAGACCCAACTCGGCATCGGCATTGCGCAAGGCGGGGACCCCTCCTCCGAGGATATCCACCTGGATACAGGGTGTGGGATCGGTATGATTGAACAGGCATTCGGCATCCGCTTCATCGGTCAATACCGATTCGGTCATCCGATCATGCAGCAACCCCGCCGCTGCCGCGAACTGATCGCTGTCGAGCTCTTTTTCATCCGTACTAAGGTAATAGGCGACACCACGCTCGAGCCGCTGCACCTTGTCCAGTCCACAATGGCGGGCGATATCGGTGGCCTTCGTTGACCAGGGGGAAAACGTTCCGGGACGAGGAACCACCAGCAACAAAACCCCTTCCGGCTCCATCGCAGGCAACGCAGGACCATAGCGCAACACGCTTTCCAATACGTCCCTTTCCCGCTCGCTGAGAGACTGCTCGATATCGGCGAAGTGGAGATATTCCGCAACGATTTTCACCGGAAGCTTCAGCGATTCAGAGAAGCGTTGGGAGAGTTTCCGAAGACGAAAACCGGAGAGTGCGGGCGCACCACGGAGAATCAACATCGTTGAGCCTTTATTCTACAGGTGGAAAAGCATAATGATACGCGAAAACCGGCCCGGCCCACACACCTCACGGCGATGGCTTTCTTCGACCGCCGGGGTGGAGATCTTTTCCTGGACGATGAATGAAATAGATCCGCAAATAGAAACTTTTACGAAAAAATTGATTTTTCGCAATGAAACCAAAGCACAGCAATGGTGGAATAGCGCTAAGTCACCGGATAGATCATCTGTTCGGCGGCTTATCTCCTCCGTACTCCTTTGGTATAGCCGCTTTGACGCCTTGTCAAAGCGGCGTTTTTTTACCTCACCGACACCGCCCAAACCGTGGGGCTGAATCCCTCACAGAACCTTGTCGACCGGCCGACGCATTCCTGAGTGAGACGAAAGCCCGGAATGGCAATTCCCTACCTGCCGTACATCCTCACTCGATGCATCAGACGCTCTGCGGTATCCGGCTTGATCTGATCCCACTCGAATCGCCACCCCCAGTTCCCCTCTGTGGTGCCGGGTGTATTCATGCGATGTTCGCTATCCAGACCCAGCACATCCTGAAAGGGAAGAACAGCCAGATTCGCCCGGGACGCCAAGGCGGCTCTGATCAAGGGCCAGGGCATGATCTCCCTCGACCTGCCCAGATAGTCGTCGACGAACTCCCGGGTGGCATCGTCCAACCCCTTGTACCAGCCGAGGGTTGTGTCGTTGTCATGGGTGCCGGTGTAGACCACGGAATCACGGGTGTGATGAAAGGGCAGGTAGGGATTGTCAGCCCCTCCCGAAAAGGCAAACTGCAGGATCTTCATACCGGGCAGATGGTACGCTTTACGCAAGGCCTCCACTTCAGGCGTGATCACCCCCAGGTCTTCCGCCACCAGCTCCAGATCGGGCAGCACCTGGTAGAGCCAGTCGAAGAGTTTCTCGCCGGATGCCTCGACCCAATGTCCGTTGACTGCGGTCTGTTCCTCCGCCGGTATCTCCCAATAGGCCTCGAAGCCGCGGAAATGATCGATGCGCAGAAAATCGAACAAGGTCGACTGAGTCCTGAGACGATCCACCCAGAAGGAGAAATCCTCCGCCTCCAGCCTGGGCCAACAATAGAGTGGATTTCCCCAGCGTTGGCCGGTGTCTGAAAAGTAGTCGGGCGGAACACCGGCGACGACCCGTGGATGCCCATCCTCGAGCAGATCGAATATCTCCCGATGCGCCCAGACCTCCGCGCTGTCATGGGCGACGAAAATCGGCACATCGCCGAACAGCAGTACACCTCGCTCATTGGCATAGCGCTTAAGACTCATCCACTCGGTATAGAACAGATACTGTTCGAACCTGATGACATCGATCGACTCTTTGAGACGAGCCCTTGCCATGGCAAGGGCCTGGGGCTTCCTGTCTCTCAGGGTCTTGTGCCAATCCCACCAGCAACATTTCTCTTCCCGGCACAGCGCCTGAAACAAGTCGTAGTCCTCAAGCCAGTGTTTCTGTTCCGCCATGAAACGCTGGAGATCGTGCCTATCCTCTTCGCCGGCTCGCTCCTTGAATCCCTCCCAGGCCGATTGTACGGCCTGACGTCTGACCAGGTCAGTGAGAACCTCATCGCCCTCCGGCCTCTCATTCAACCAACCACGCTGCTGAGGCATCTCCAGGCTGATCAAACGGGGATTGCCGGCATAGACCGAACTGCTCTGATAGGGCGAATTATCATGCATGGTCGGACCGATGGGTAATATCTGCCAGACAGTGATGCCGCAAGAGACCAGAAAGTCCACAAAACGATAGGCATTGCTTCCAAGATCCCCGACCGAGGCCGGCCCCGGCAGGGATGTGATATGCAACAGGATACCGGCTCTGCGGTGGGTCAACAACCGGTGGGTCGAGCGAAGCAGCGGATCGGCGGCTTCATTCATCAGGTTTCTTCATCGGTGTATCCGGCATCCTGTCAGTCATTTTTTTTCATCACTCCGCCCAGGGAGGGATCCCCACTCCCCACGGCGAAGACCTCGGAGAGATAGGCCGGCCTAGGCTCACCCAGCAGATCGAAGAGGTGGGTCAGTTGGCTGCGAAAGAGTTGCTCGAAATCGCTCACGGTTGCGCCCGGATTGTAATCGCCGAACCACCAGAACCAGTCAGAACCCTCACAGATAGCCAGTTGTTTCTCCAGTCCCCGGATCCGTTCGGGGGTAAATGCCTTGCTTGCCAGTGTTTTGTCGTAGATCTTTTTCGCCTCGCCCAGCATATCCCAGGCGCGGTTCTTATCCTTGTCTCCTATCCAGGTCGTGAAGGTGCCATAGACCCAACTCCCCGCCACCAGTTTTGAGAGCCTGGGCGTCCTCTTCCGCTGCCGCGCCAACACCTCGGAAAAGGTTGTCAGACGCAACCGAGGATGATGTGACAGCGTCTCATACATGGAGCTGAGAAAATAGCTGCCGTTATAAGGGTAATACTCCCAGGCGTTCTCTCCGTCCATAATAATGGAAACCACGGCGTCGGGATTGTCATCGCAGGCATCGGCGATGTTGAGCAGATGATTGATCAGATCGCCCACTGCGTCATCGGCATGCCACTCTCCGTAAGTGAAGCCGATCAAATCGGATAGCCCGTCATCACGGAAGTACATCTTGAGATGCCCTTCATGCACCGAGTAGGCCGTATGCACCCAATTGTCCGGTAACGGAGAGTCGCCGCCACCGGCCATGAGGCTGTTACTCAGCACCTGCTGGCCCGTCGCCGCCCAGGTGAACCCCTCTTCCTCCAACATCTTCAAAGTGGCTTCACTCACCCCCCCTTCGGAGGGCCAGCAACCTTTTGGGCGGAAACCGAAATGTTTTTCGAATACTTCGAGACCCTTGCGCACATGCCAACGGGCGCGGGACTCCCCCCCGGGGTAATGCTCCAAATCAGGCATATTGATGCTCGGCAAGGCCTCTTTGGCGGCATTCATATCGATCAGCAGCGGCAGGATCGGATGGGCGTAGGGTGTCACGGAGAGTTCCACCTGACCTCGCTTGGCCAGGGCGGCATAGCGATGGGTAAGACTGCTCAACGTCTCCCAGATCATCTCCATCAAGCGCCGCCGGTCATCGCCGGTATAACCATGCCCCTTGGCCTGCAGGGAACGTATGCAGATATCGTTCATACGCAGGCACTCACCGACCCAGGCCAGGTGGTACCAGACCAATAGGTCGATCAGATACTGGTCATTGAGATATGGGATCATCGTCTCGTTCTCCAAGGCGTGCTTGGCCAAGGAGGCCAATTCCTTGAAATGTTTGAAACGCCTGACGAGACGGTCCTCATTTGCCCGCAAACAGGCGGAAATCAACGCCTTGCGGGATTCGGTATCCACCGGCAGGCCGGGACCCGCCAGGGCGGCCAGCAGCGGATCCCGTATCAGGGTGCCCTTCTCCAACCAGGCCTCGATCTGATCGGAATAGTCATCGATCTGCTCCAGCAGGACCGGGGCGAAATTGACCACCGCCTTGGCTTCCGGCACATGTTCCAGATGCGCCGCCATATCCGCATAATCCTTCATGCCGTGCAGATAGACCCAGGGCAGTAAATAATCGCTATCCTCCGGCCCCTTGTAGTCAGGCTGATGCATATGCCAGCAAAAAACCACCTGCAGACGGCCGTCATGTTCTTTTTCTTTGTCTTCTTTGTCTCTTTCTTTTTCTCTACTAACGGACATGATGTATGACCTGACCCAACATCTCCGGCGTTACCAGCACGATTCCCTTCTCGCTGACATAAAAACGCTCCGCATCCGCAACCGGGTCTTCACCGATGATGGTGCCCTCGGGGATGTCACAACCCCGATCAATGACCGCTCTGTTGATCTGACAGTTACGTCCGATATTTACATCCGGCAACACTACCGTTTCATTCACTTCGCTATAGGAGTTGACCCGCACATTGGAAAACAGCAGTGAGTTCATTACCTTCGCTCCAGAGATGACACATCCGCCGGAGACCATCGAATCCACCGCCATCCCCCTGCGCTCTTCGTCATCGAAGACGAACTTGGCCGGCGGCAACTGCTCCTGGTAGGTCCAGATCGGCCAACTGCGGTCGTAGAGATTGAGCGGAGGCGTAACACCGATAAGCTCCAGATTCGCCGTCCAAAAAGCATCAATGGTGCCCACATCGCGCCAATAGGCCTGCTTGCCGCTGGTGGTATCCTTGAAACGATAAGCGAGCACCCGGTACCTCTCGATCACCCGGGGCATGATATCCTTGCCGAAATCGTGCGACGAGTCGGGCGTATCCGCATCCTTGATCAACTGTTCAAATAAAAATTTTCGATTGAAGACATAGATCCCCATGGATGCCAGGGCCACATTCTCCTGTCCCGGAATCGGTTTCGGACTGGCGGGTTTTTCATGAAAACCGGTCACCCAGTTTTCCTCGTCGACGGTCATGACGCCGAACTCTCCGGCGCTCTCCAGGTCGACAGTGAGGCATCCGACCGTCATATCGGCGCCGGACTCCACATGCTCGGCGATCATGGTGCCATAATCCATCTTGTAGATATGATCGCCGGCTAAAATCAGCACATAGTCCGGGTTGTGACTGCGCAGGATATCCAGATTTTGATAGACCGCGTCGGCAGTCCCTTCATACCAACTGCTTTCGATGCGCTGCTGGGCGGGCAGCAACTCGACGAACTCACCGAATTCCCCGCGCAGAAACCCCCAGCCACGCTGTATGTGCAGGAGTAGGGAGTGAGCCTTGTACTGAGTCAACACACCCACCCGGCGTATGCCTGAGTTGATGCAGTTGGAGAGAGGAAAATCCACGATCCTGAACTTGCCTCCAAAGGGCACTGCCGGCTTGGATCGCCATTTGGTCAAATGCTTGAGTCTTGAGCCTCGTCCCCCGGCCAGAATCAACGCCAAGGTATTTCGAGTCAAACGGCTGACAAAACGCGGACTCTGGTCGGTCATCTAATGCTCCTCAATGGCTGAACAAGGCCATCATTTACCGCAAATGCTGAATTGTCCTGTTCTTCCATAGGCAAGGTATTTGTGAGACAGGACATTGGCTATGTTAACATCATGTTCCCTTCAAGGCGTACTAAGAGAAGCAGGTTTTCTCAACCATGACAAACCGTATGACAAACCGTATGACAAACACCATCCCAGAGGCATTGCAGCGAATTATCGATGCCCGTCACCACGACCCGTTCGAAGTACTCGGCCGGCACATTAACGGTGACATCTGTCATATACGGGTCTTTATGCCGCTGGCGGAAAAAGTCATGTTGCAGGAAAACCGCCGGGAACTGCCGCGTAGCGAGGGAACGGATTTCTTCGAGTTGAAAATGCCCGCCGACCAAGTGAGCGAGCGCTATCTGCTCGAGTGGCAGGACAAATACGGCCATACCTACCAATCCCACGACCCCTATTGCTTCCCTACCCAACTGCCGGAATTCGACATCCATCTATTCAGTGAAGGCAAGCACCGTCATGCCTACCGGTTCTTTGGTTCACACCTGCATCAGGCAGACGGGATAGGGGGGACACTGTTCGCGGTCTGGGCGCCGAACGCAGCCCGGGTATCGGTAGTCGGGAATTTCAATCAATGGGATGGCCGAACCCACCCCATGCGTTCAAGGGGCGGGTCCGGGGTATGGGAGCTGTTCATTCCCGATCTCGAGGCCGGAGCCCTCTATAAATTCGAAATCCGCACCCAGGACGGTCATATCTCCCTGCGAACCGACCCGTATGGGAATCAGTTTCAATGTCGGCCGGAAACGGCCGCTATAGTGGTCCCCGAAAGCGAATACGTTTGGTGCGACGAGGCGTGGATGCAAAACCGGGCCAAGACCAACTGGCAACAGCAACCGATGTCGGTCTACGAAATTCATCTCGGTTCCTGGCGCAGGGATCAACAAGGTGAATTCCTGAACTATCGGGATATCGCCCATCAACTTTGCGATCACGTCAAACGTATCGGCTTCACCCACATTGAACTCCTGCCGATCACGGAACATCCCCTGGATGGCTCATGGGGCTATCAAACCACCGGCTATTTCGCCCCCACCAGCCGCTTCGGCACACCGGACGACTTCCGCTATTTCATTGATCACCTGCATCGAAACGGTATCGGCGTGCTGCTCGACTGGGTTCCCGCCCATTTCCCGAGGGATCGCCACGCACTGGCCCATTTCGACGGCTCGGCGCTCTACGAGCACCAAGATCCACGCAAGGGGGAACACCGGGACTGGGGTACGTTGATCTTTAACTTCGGCCGCAACGAAGTGCGTAACTTCCTGATCTCCAGCGCAATCTATTGGCTTGAGGAGTTCCACATCGACGGTCTGCGAGTGGATGCCGTGGCCTCCATGCTCTACCTCGACTACTCCCGCGAACCCGGCGATTGGGTGCCGAATCAATATGGCGGACGGGAAAACCTGGAGGCTGTCGACTTTCTTCGTGAACTCAACAGCGTCACCCACGACCTCCACTCAGGCACCCTGATGATTGCCGAAGAGTCGACCGCCTGGCCACAGGTCTCACGTCCCACCTGGCTTGGCGGTCTGGGTTTCAGCATGAAGTGGAATATGGGCTGGATGCACGACACCCTCTCCTATATGTCCCAGGATCCGATCTACCGGCACTATCACCACGACCTGCTTACCTTCGGCCTGTTATACGCCTTCACCGAGAATTTCGTGCTGCCCTTTTCCCATGATGAGGTAGTCCACGGCAAGGGCTCGATGATCGACAAGATGCCCGGTGACGAGTGGCAGAAGTTCGCCAACCTGCGCCTTCTCTATACCTATATGTTCACCTATCCAGGCAAGAAACTGCTCTTCATGGGCTGCGAATTCGCACAGGAAAGGGAGTGGAGTGATGACGATGCGCTGGATTGGCCCCTGCAAGATCACCCTTATCACCAGGGAATCACCGCCCTTCTGACCGATCTCAACCGGCTCTACAAAGAGCTTCCGGCACTGCACCAGATCGAATTCGAACACCCTGGGTTCGACTGGATCGACTGTCACGACAGTTCACAATCGATTCTCAGCTATCTACGAAAAGACAAGGACGGCAAAGAGTTACTGACGGTGCTCAACTTCACCCCCGTGCCGAGAATAGACTATCGTATCGGCGTGAATCATGGGGGGGTCTATCAGGAGATCATGAACTCGGATTCGGAATTCTACGGCGGCGGCAACATGGGCAACGGCTCTGCACTGGCCTCTGAAGAAATCCCCTGGATGGGACGCGACCAGTCGATCAACCTGACCTTGCCGCCGCTTGGAGCAATAATGCTGCAGAGAGAATAGGAGGGAGCGAATTTTGAACTCCGAGAGGATCGCGCCTTCGTTTTCCGGTAAAAATACGAGACGGTGCGTGCTTATGCTTCTTTTCCTGAACAGCTATTCCTGCTTTCCCCTGTGACGGTGAAAATAGGTGATCAAGCCACGGGTGGAGCTGTCGTGGGTGGAAGATCTGTTTACACCCAACAACTCCGGCAATATGACGCCTGCCAGCTGCTTGCCCAACTCCACCCCCCACTGATCGAAGGAGTTGACCCGCCAGATCACGCCCTGCACAAAAATCTTATGCTCATACAGGGCGATCAGCGAACCCAGACGCGAGGGGGTGATCTTATCGATCAGCAGGGTATTGGTGGGCCGGTTGCCGGGAAAAATCTTGTGCGGCAACAGATCGACGATCTCCTCAGGCGCTAAACCGGCCTGCTCCATCTCCTCGCGCGCTTCCGTGCGTGTCTTGCCTCTCATCAAAGCCTCAGTCTGCGCCAGACAATTGGCGAATAGCTTGTGATGGTGATCGCCGGATTCGTTGTGACTATTGACCGGAATGATGAAGTCGCAGGGAATCATTTGCGTTCCCTGATGGATCAATTGATAAAAGGCATGTTGCCCGTCAGTGCCGGCCATGCCCCAAATCACCGGTCCGGTCGGGTAGCTGACAGGGCGTCCGAAGCGAGTAACCCGCTTGCCGTTACTCTCCATATCCGCCTGCTGCAGATAATCGGGCAGGTAGCGCAAAAATTGGTCATAGGGCAGGATAGCGTGGGTGCGCGCTTGGGCGAAATCCGCATACCAGATACCCAGCAGCGCCATGATCACCGGCATATTCTCCGAAAGATCCGCATGCAGGAAATGCTCATCCATCTCGTTGGCGCCCTGTAACAGTTCGTAGAATCGTTGCATACCGATAGCCAAGGCAATCGGCACGCCTATGGCCGACCAAAGGGAGTAGCGTCCGCCGACCCAGTCCCAGAACTCGAACATATTGGCGGTATCGATACCGAACTCAGACACCTTCTCCCGGTTGGTGGAGATGGCCACGAAATGGCTTGCCACCGCAGTCTCATCCTTCAGCCTGCCAAGCAGCCAATCCCGTGCAGTATGGGCATTGGTCAAGGTCTCCTGGGTGGTGAAGGTCTTGGAAGCGACAATGAAAAGCGTCGTTTCCGGATTCAAAGGCTTGACCGTCTCAAGGATATGAGTCCCGTCCACATTGGAGACGAAATGTAGCTGCAAGTCTGGTTTTTGGTAGTGCTTCAGCGCCTCGCAAACCATCAAGGGGCCGAGATTGGAGCCCCCGATACCGATATTGACCACATCGGTGATCGGCTTACCGGTGAAGCCTTTCCACTCACCCGAACGAACCGATTCGGAAAATGCCTCCATCTTCCCAAGCACTGTATTCACCCCAGGCATCACATCCTCGCCATCGAACCAGGTGGGGAGGCTGCTGCAATTCCTCAAGGCCACATGCAGCACCGCACGGTTCTCCGTGATGTTTAACCGTTCACCGGAAAACATGCGCCGGCGCCAACCATCCACATCCGCCGCTTGAGCCAAGGCAAGCAACAGTTTCATTGTTCTTGCGGTTATCCGGTTTTTCGAATAGTCAAGCAGTATTCCGCACTGTCTGACGGTCATCTGTTCCGATCTTTCCGGCCCTTCCTGAAACAGGTCGCGCATCTGCAGTTGCTCAATTTCATCCCAATGTTTGATGAGCGCAGCCCATTCATCCGTCTGATTTATCTCTGTCATGATCGAAACATTCTGTAAACTTATGTATCTTTTATGCGTTTTATTAACCCTGCAACCTAGATAGTCGCATTCAGGGCTTCAAGATACTGCATAAGCTAACACATCAGAGAGTTGCAGTGTTAAACGAAAAAGTGATTACATTGGCATACAACAACTCACAAGGATAACAACTATTGATGAAGATCCTCTTTGCCAGCAGCGAAGTCACACCCCTGATCAAAACGGGTGGACTCGCCGATGTTGCCGGCAGCCTGCCCGTAGCCCTCACCCACCTAGACCAGGATTGCCGCTTGATCGTACCCGGCTATCCCGACGTACTGAACAAGGCAAACGACCTGCAACCGGTAGGAAAGCTGCAATTGCCCGGGGAAAGCACACCGACCAACCTACTCCAGGGCACCTGCGGACCCCACCGGGTGCCGCTGTATGTGGTCGACGCCCCACATCGATTCGACCGTCCCGGCAACCCTTATCTCTCCCCGGAAGGCTTAAACTGGCCTGATAACGCAGAGCGTTTCACCCTGTTTTGCCGCGCCGCGACGTCGCTGGCCATGAATCAGGCAGGACTCGACTGGCAACCCGACGTGGTGCATGCCAATGACTGGCAGACCGGCCTGATCGCCCCCCTGCTGCTGAGTGAGAAAAACCGCCCGGCGACCCTGTTCACCATCCACAATCTTGCCTATCAAGGGCTTTTTGATCATGCCACCTTTCCCCACCTCGGACTGCCCGACCATCTTTGGTCATATCGTGCACTCGAATTCCACGACCAACTCTCGTTCATCAAGGGCGGCATCGCCCTGTCAGACCGGGTGAACACCGTCAGTCCCACCTATGCTGATGAGATCAAGACCGCTGAGTTCGGCTACGGGCTAGAGGGCCTGCTGATTCACCGCGAGCGCCATTTCAGCGGCGTCCTCAACGGCATTGATTATCATGCCTGGGATCCGCAAAACGATCACCACATCCCAACTGCTTTTTCGGTAGAGAACTTCGCAGCCAAACGCCGGAACAAACTGGCGTTACAGCGGGAATACGGCCTGCCGGAGGATGAACACATCCAACTGTTCGGCTACATCGGCAGATTGGTGGATCAGAAAGGCGTGGATCTGATCTTGCAGGTTCTGCCGGGCATCATGGATTCCGGCTCTCAGGTGGTGATGCTGGGCTCGGGGGACAAAGACCTGGAACATTCGCTGCAGAAGATCAGCAACCGCTACCACAGCCGCATCGGCGTCGCCATCGGTTATAATGAAGGTCTGTCCCATCGCATCGAGGCTGGGAGCGACTGCTTCATCATGCCGTCCCGGTTTGAACCTTGCGGCTTGAATCAGATGTACAGCCTGAGATATGGAACCGTGCCCATCGTGCGCCGAACCGGAGGACTGGCCGACACGGTGACCGATGTCAACCCGACCACATTGGCGAACGGTACGGCAACGGGGTTTGTCTTCGACAATGCCGACGGTGACGGTCTCTGGGGAGCGGTGGAGCACGCCATCAATTTTTATCGACGCTCAACGACCGACTGGGAGATCCTTGCCCGTACCGGCATGCAACAGGATTTCAGTTGGGAAGCCAGCGCCCAGCACTATCTGGAACTCTATCGGACAGCCATTGACGAGCCGGGCCTGTAGGGCCTTGTCGTTAACCCGGATGTTTCACCTGGGAACGTGATGATCGTGCCGAGGGCACGTTCAGCGTTACCAGGTAACACTTTGCACTTTGCTAATATTCTAGGCATGACATGTTAAATTAAAAGGTTAACTCACATGATCAGCGGCCGGGTGAAATATCCAGGTTAAGGCGGCATGCCGTGAAACAGGATGGATTTTTTGGCTCTTCCCCTAATCGGGCGAACAGATCATCCTAAAACCGTAGTTGGACGGGAATCCTTTGCGGGCTAAGCCGCCTGGATGGGGATGGAGTCGCCTGTGCCTATCACCTCATTGCGCTCATCGAGATAGACCAGGGAGGGTTTGAAGCACTCCATCTCATCAGCATCCAAACCGGCGTAAGCGCAGATAATCACCCGGTCACCGGGTTGCGCCTTATGGGCGGCGGCGCCATTCACCGAAATCACCCGCGAGTCCGCCTCAGCCAGAATGGCGTAGGTCGTGAAGCGCTCGCCATTGGTCACATTGTAGATCTGAATCTGCTCATACTCATGGATGCCGGCCAACTCCATCAACTCGGCATCGATGGCGCACGAACCTTCATAATCCACCTCGGAATGAGTGACGCATGCACGATGTAGCTTGCACTTGAGGACTGTCAGCCGCATGAATTCCACGCCCTTTTGGATGAATAAACCTGTCATCAATAACCTGAATGTGACTTCCCGACGACACTCAGATCCTAGAGAGTACCAGATTATCCGTGATCTTTGCCCGTCTATCAATCTGAATGCTGCTTTGCAGCATTCAGATTGTCTATCAACCGGGTTGTTCCCAAATAGGCTGCAACCAAGATAACCAAAGCATGATCCTGACGGGTTGCGGGGGCCAGGTCATCGGCTCGCCGAATGGCAAAATAGTCGGGACGAAAACCTAGCGCTCGTAGCCTCTCCAGCCCCTTTGCCTCGAGTTGCCCAATATCCCTGTCACCTGCTGCCAGCGCCTCGGCTGTAAGCCTCAACGTCTCATGCAGCTTTGGCGCAAGCGCCCTCTCACCCGCTGAAAGATAACCGTTTCTGGAACTTTTCGCCAAACCGTCCGCTTCTCTGACCGTACTCAATCCCAAAATATCGACCGGGATGGCCAGATCGGCCGCCATACGCCGGATCACGATCAACTGTTGATAGTCCTTTTCGCCGAACACGGCCAGATCCGGTTGCACGAGATTGAAGAATTTGCAGACAACCGTGGCGACACCGACGAAATGTCGCGGCCGGCTGGCGCCACAGAGGATATCGGAGATCCCCGGCACTTCCACACGGGTCTGCTGACCCTCGCCCACTGGATAGATTGTCGATACCGACGGGGTGAACAGCAATTCGACACCGGCACCCTGCAGTTTGGCCCGATCCTGCTGCAAGGTGCGCGGATAGCCGTCATAGTCCTCCCCCGCGCCAAACTGTATGGGATTGACAAAGATACTCACCACACAACGGTCCGACTCGCGCCGGGCCTCCCTCACCAACGCCAAGTGTCCTTGATGGAGATTACCCATGGTAGGCACGAATCCGATGCGCTTCCCTGCACTGCGCCAGTCCCGGATGCGTTTTCGCAACGATTCGATATCCGAAACCGTCTCCAATTCACCGCTCATTTGAAGCTGTGTTCCCCGGCTGGAAACTCACCTCCCTTCACCGCTTCCACATAGGCCCGTAACGCCTCCTGGATAGTCCGCCCCGATGCCAGAAAGTTCTTCACGAACCGCGGTGGATGGGGATTCATGCCCAGCATGTCATACAGCACCAATACCTGCCCGTCGCAAGCCGCCCCGGCGCCGATCCCGATCACCGGCACGCTGAGTTCGCGGGTGATCTGCGCCGCCAGTTGGCCCGGCACACACTCCAGCACCAGTAAATCGGCGCCTGCCTCTTGCAGCAAGCGGGCATCTTCACGTATCCGCGAGGCATCCCCCTGTTCACGTCCCAGCACCCGATAGCCGCCAAGCTTGTGCACCGACTGCGGCAACAGGCCCAGGTGTCCACACACGGGAATGCCCTGGGAAGAGAGCCGGCGAACGGTCTCCAACTGCACGGATCCACCCTCCAGCTTGACCATCTGGGCGCCACCCTCTTTCATCAGCCGCCCTGCGGATTCCAGCGCCAGAGCGGGTGAGCGATAGCTCATGAACGGCATATCGGCCACCAGTAACGCAGATTCCCTGGCACGCGCCACATTGCGGGTATGGTAGACCATCTCGTCCAGGGTCACCGGCAAGGTGCTCTCCTGTCCCTGGACCACCATCCCTAGGGAGTCACCCACCAAAAGCACTTCGATACCCGCCTCTTCGATAAGGCGGGTGAAGCCGGCGTCATAGCTGGTCAATACGCTGATTTTTTCGCCGGCCGATTTCATCTCATGCAAGCTTCTGACAGTAATGTTTTGTCTGGTCATTTGGCCTCGGTGCAAAAATCGTTTATGTCAGAGGGACAATCCGCTCGGATTCAGGAAACGCCGCTCAGGCCCCTCGCAGGAAATATGCTCCAGCAACAGCCGAAAATCGTCCTCTCTCTGCAACGGATTGATCTCCGCCGCATTGATGATCAATAAAGGTGAACGGTCATAATAGTAGAAAAAATCTGCATAGGCATCACACAGTCGCTGAAGATATCGCCGCTCGATAGCCCGCTCCTCGGGACGCGCACGCTGTTGAATCCTTTTCATCAGGGTATCAGCCGGTGCCTGTAAATAGACAACCAGATCCGGGGGCGGCGCCTGCAACGTCAAACGGTCATAAACCTGTTCGTAGAGCTGCATCTCATCGCTGTCGAGGTTGATTTGGGCGAACAGCCGGTCTTTTTCGAGCATGAAATCAGCGATCAGGTGCTGACGGAACATATCTCCCTGTAACAGCCCATTCCATTGGCGGCTGCGTTGAAACAAGAAGAAAAGCTGCGCGGGAAGCGCCGCTTCCCGGGGGTTTTCGTAAAACCGCTGCAGGAAGGGGTTCTCCTCCGCACTTTCCAAGAGCATTTCGCCGCCGAAATGGTCGGCCAAGCGATGCACTAAACTGGTTTTCCCAACACCGACCGGACCCTCAACGACAAGAAAGCGAGGCGCCTCATTGCAGCCGTTCAACACCATCCCCCGATAGCACTTGTGTTAATCGTTGCAAAGGCCCGATGCCGGCTATCTCCATCCACCCGGGGGCTATCTCGCTTAAGGGAAAGAGCACGAAGGCCCTGTTCGCCATCTCCGGGTGAGGCACACGCAGACGTGGCGTATCGATCTGCCTATCCCCATACACCAGCAGATCGAGATCGAGGGTGCGGGGTCCCCATCGCTCACCATCCCGCCTGCGCCGATGGGTCTGTTCAACGGCCTGTAGGGCATCGAGCAGGGCATCGGGATCGAGCCGGGTCGAGAGACCGGCGACGGCATTGATGTAATCCGGCTGGTTCCGGGGGCCTATCGCCCGGCTCCGATAGAGTGAGGAACGGCTTAGCAAGCGGGAGTCTCTGAACTCAGTCAACGCCTGCAGAGCGGCTTCCACCTGTTGTCTGGGATGCGCCAGATTACTGCCCAACCCAACATAGGCAGTCACCGCCTGAACCTCACTCATCAGGCGCACTATCACGCTTCGATCGCCGCCGCCGGCGTCTACCCCTACCTCTTCGTTCCTGCTCGGTCATGTCCTGTTCCTGCTCACCGTTGGCTTCCTGGAACTTGGTCCACCAATCGGCCAGTTCATAATCGACCTCTCCCGCTTCCGCGCGCAACAGGAGGAAATCATAGGCTGCACGAAATTTTGGATGGGTCAGCAGCCGGTATGGCCGCTTGCCTTGACGCTGCAGAAAACGGTACTGTAGTTGCCAGATATCACGCATCGGAAAGCTGAATCGCTTGGGAATGGAGACATACTTGACCTGCTCGACCAACACTTCCGTCGCCGCATTCTGCATTGCCTCGATAGGATGCACGCCTTGCGCTTGCAACGATTCGGCGCTTAACCTCACCGGCTCCCACAACAGCACAGCGAAGAGAAATGCCGGGGTGACAGACTTGTCTTCCTGCTTCCGCGCATCGGTATTGGCCAAGCCCCGACTGACGAAGGTGATGGGAAACTCATGATCCTCATGGGACAACGCCTCTTCCGTAGCGGGAAAGAGCTGTCCGAACAGCGCATAGTGGCGCAATTTTTCAAAGGTCTCTAAGGCAGCCCCACCCAGGAAGAGCTTCAGCACCTCTTCGTAGAGCCTGGCCACCGGCACATCCTCAAGCAGCGGCGCCAGACCCGGCATCGGCGATTCCGTTTCCGGATCGATGACAAAACCCAGCTTGGCGGCAAATCGAACCGCCCGCAACAGGCGCACCGGATCTTCACGAAACCGACTCTCCACATCCCCTAACAGACGAATCACCCCATGTTGCAGATCGGACATGCCATCGGCGAAGTCCACAACCGAGAAGTCACCGATGTCATAGTAGAGCGCATTAATGGTGAAATCCCGTCGCTGAGCATCCTCTTCCAGGGTGCCGTAGACGTTGTCCCGCAGGATCATGCCTTTTTCAAGCCGGCGTTCCCCATCCCCGGAATCCTGTTGATTACTGCGAAAGGTGGCCACTTCAATGATTTCCCGACCAAAATGGACATGGGCGAGGCGAAACCGCCTGCCGATCAATCGGCAATTGCTAAAGACCGACTTGACCTCTTCCGGTGAGGCGTTGGTGGCCACATCGAAATCCTTGGGCTCGCATCCAAGCAGCAGGTCACGTACTCCGCCACCCACGAGATACACCTCATAGCCGGCATTCTTCAGCCGATAGAGCACTTTCAGCGCATTCTTGCTGATGTTGGCGCGAGAAATGTTGTGTTCATCCCTGGGGATGACAGTCGATGTCACGGGAATACCGTTATCCAGTCCGATTGGCAGGGTCGGGCCGCCGACCAATCCGGAGAACTTCGTTTTCAGCCACTTGGCAGCTTGTTTCAAGGGTACGACCACTAGAGGATTTTTTTCAACCAGGTGATTGAGCCTGGCAACCAAGTCAGTATAATACCGCCTTTCGAGAGAAACTGCTCCCTTCGTCTAGTGGTTAGGACGCTGGCCTCTCACGCCGGTAACAGGGGTTCGAGTCCCCTAGGGAGTACCATCCACCTTCCCCGTATACTCCGCTTTTTCCCACTAATCTACGCATAATCATTGTGTTAGAGGGATTTCTATCCTACGCTAAACCCTGGTAATTACACTTTGACCCGGTATTTTACACTATCCCAAGGTCAATATTTTACACCAGGATTTACACCAACATGGCATCCTTCCAAAAAATCGGCAAGAAATGGAAGGCGGGTGTCTGCGTTAACCGTATCCGCCGTACCAAAACCTTCCACACTAAGGCACAGGCCGAAGCATGGGCTAAGCAGACAGAGTAGGAATTAGAGTCAGAGGTTATATCGGGCAAGAAGACACTATCTGACCTCCTGCTCCGATATAAGACAACTGTTTCCACCCGCAGAAAATCCCATGACCGGGAGAAAAATAGGATTGAGGCGCTAAGGCGTGATCCTATCGCAGAAGTGCGTTTATCAGAGTTAGCGGCTCCACATTATACTCAGAATGGAAGGAAAGGCGGCTCCTGGAGGTCTCCACAGATACAGTGAGGCGTGACTGGATACTCCTATCCCATGCGTGCAATACCGCTGTCAAAGAGTGGCGCTAGCTCAAAAAGAACCCCTTCTCAGAGATCACCAGGCCGCCTGAATCGAAACCCAGAGATCGGCGAATCACTGACGACGAGCTGGAACGCATGCTATATGCATCCGGTTTCAATGACACACCCCCTGAAACCATGACCGCCACCGTTGGTCTGGTCATGCTGTGGGCGATTGAGACGGCAATGAGGGCGAGCGAGATCTGTTCCATGCGACGGGGTGACGTACACGAGAAGCACGTCCACATCCCAGAAACAAAGAATGGCCACGCCCGAAACGTTCCTCTGTCAAGTGAGGCAAAGCGGCTATTGAAGAGCTATCTACCGGGAAGGATACTGTTTTTGGCATCAACTCCAGTCAACTGGACTCTCTGTTTAGAAAAATGAAGAAACGAGCCTTGATTGAGGATCTGCACTTTCATGATTTGAGAAGGGAAGCGCTGTCCAGGCTGGCAAAGGTATTTGGGCTGATGGAGTTAGCAAAGATATCAGGACATCGAAACCTATCAATCCTGCAAGACGCGTACTATGCACCCAAGATTGACGGCTTGGCAGATAAATTGAAATAACCACATATATCCATGTGATCGTCGCTGCCATCATGCAGAAATTGAGGTGATTGGTAACGGAATGAGGATTCCTGGTTTGGCTTTTTGCACTACCGATATCCTGCTTGATCTCTTTGAATCCGGATTCAATTTTCCAGCGTGCGCCATAGTACTCAATCACTTGCTCGACGGACAATTCCAGGTCGGTAGTAAAGAGTGCAACCAGTAGAGAATCAAGCCATTGACGTCTATCATAGTAATGTGAATAGCGACAGCGGCCATAAGCTCGACCTGAACACTCACGACAAGACCAAGGGACACGGTCATGATCACGGACTTCATCCGCCAAAAGATCGTTGTAAAAGCCTCCGGACGAGGTGCAGTGGTGGACCCCATTAGTCGGACATCATAGCTGAAACTATAAGTGTCTTCTGCGATTATTCTAACTGAAGAGGAGTAAGCGGAAGATGAGCAGAAAAAGACGTAATCATTCATCGGCCTTCAAAGCAAAAGTAGCCCTGGCAGCCGTTAAAAATGATCGGACATTGGCTGAACTAGCAGAACAGTTTGACGTACATCCAAATCAGATCCAGGATTGGCGCAAACGATTGCTTAACGATGCAGATCAGCTGTTTGGTCGTGGTCAGC
>JAHXHR010000064.1 GCA_025656505.1 Candidatus Thiodiazotropha sp. (ex Epidulcina cf. delphinae)
CGCCTGGCCGCTTAGCGCCTCGCTGATAACGTCAATCTATTTAATACAGTACACTAGTGATGCTGGGAGGATTCGACCTGACCTTCAGCGACGAGGAGGAGGAACTGGGCGACCAGGGAAATATGCGGCGGCTATTGCCGAACCTGGTGCAGTTCGACCTGCCCGATTATATCGGCGATCTCGCCGGTTTCGAGGCCCTGCTCTGCCTGGCCCGCTATATCCATCAGCATAAGCTGGGCATCGAGCGCCTGAGCATAGAATAGCTTCACAGGGTGCGGCCCTGCCGCACCGTAGGTTGAAGCCCTGGAACCCAAGGTATGGGTCAAGGGGGCGCGAAGTGAAGAAACCCTTCCTAGCAAACAGGCGCGCAACCCGGCATGGTGCGGCAGGGCCGCACCCTACGCCTGAGCACCACCTGGGATGTCTATGATCCTAAAAACCGCAGTTGACCGCTCCATTCTGCTACTAACCTACTGATAGGCAAACGAGTAACTTCGATTTGCCCATTCACCGGTTGGGTGAACCAGGCTACAGGGCGAATTGTACGCTTGCGGCGGCGCATAGCTGCGTTGCAACGCCTTGGAATAGCATGACGATTCCGCGTCGTTGCGCGCCGTGCAGGGATGCACAAGTGTCGCAAGCACAGGGATGTGCAGGAGCGGCCCTTGCCTTGCACCTCCCGCAAGCGCACACTTCACCCCGTCCAACTGCGGTTTTTAGGATCACCCGAAGGAGGCCGTGATGAGACTAGGCTATAAGGAGTCAAACGCCCACCCCACCTCGTCGAGGTCCTCCCGTTCAATAGAAGTCGAAAGACAATTGATTGCCATCGACGAGGAGGGCTATCTACTGGATGTCGATGATTGGAGCCCGGCTGTCACGGAGTCTCAGGCCGAAGCGGACGGCGTGCGATTGACTGAAGAACATTGGTTGCTGCTCGATTTCCTGCATCGCTTTTACAGGGAATATGAAATCGCGCCGGAAACCCCGATCCTGGCCCGCAATCTCTGCAAGGATCAAAACGACTGCCGCTGGACAAAACGTTATATCGAAACGCTTTTCCCGGGCGGCGCAAAGATGGCGTGTCGATATGCCGGACTTACCAAACCGGTGGGGCGCAGTTGCCTATAGCAGCCGCAAACCGAACCGCTCAGCAAGAAGAAAACGGACGGGGCGCCGCCCTCCACTCCCTCCTGGTCATTACCCTACCCCAATCCACGGAAAAGCGCGTATCATGGACGGCTTGTCAGGTAATAAACCAACCACACGAAAATGTTCAACCGATTGCTCAGACTGGGCCTGCTGATACTGTCCGCCACGCCACTCCAAGCCGAGCGACTCGGTGAAGTCAGCACCAAGTTTCACATCCTCGGCCCCAACGACAAGATCATTATCGAGGCCTTTGACGACCCTGCGGTCTCCGGTGTCACCTGCTATCTCAGCCGCGCCAAAACCGGCGGCATGGGGGGCGCCATCGGTATCGCCGAGGACACCTCGGACGCCTCCATCGCCTGCCGGCAAACCGGACCGGTCGAACTGGCGGCGGATATTCTCGATCAATCCCGTGACGGCGAAGAGGTTTTCAAACAACGCACCTCGATCCTTTTCAAAACCATGCAGGTGGTGCGCTTCTATGACACCGAACGCAATACCCTCGTCTATATGACTTACAGTGACAAGCTGGTGGAGGGTTCGCCGAAAAACAGCATCACCGCCGTCCCCCTGTTCAACCCGATCCAACCGATTCAATCCGGAGAGTGACCCTTCGCCACAACGCCTCAGAGAGCTGCAAGTACCAACCCCGGCACTTCTATTTGCAGAATTATTGAAGGACGTCCTGATGGACTCTGATCAAGATCGCTCCAATGATCGGTGCGGCAGGGCCGCACCCTACGCCTTGAATCCTTGTTTTCCACGACCAGCCGGGGATGCAAAATTTCTGTTCACGAATTCCCGGCCAATTCGCAACGGTTCTTACCCGATTTCTTGGCATGATAGAGGATCTTGTCGGCGCGCGAAAATACGCTATCGATGCTATCCCCCGTTTCAAAGGAGGCAATGCCACAGGAGATGGTCACGGGCACCGGCTTGCCGGAAGAGTGGAAACCGTTTTCTTCAACCGACTTGCGCATCTCTTCGGCGACTCGCAACGCCTCCTCGCCCTGTGTGCCGCAGAGCAGACAGACAAACTCCTCTCCACCGTAGCGGGCGATAAAATCGGTCACCCGCAGTCTCGCCCGGAGTCCCTGGGCTATCACCCGCAAAGCCTTGTCGCCCGCCTGATGACCGAAACGGTCATTGATCGATTTGAAATCGTCGATATCCCAGACCAACATGCAAAGCGGTTCATCAAAGCGCTTCCAACGGGCATACTCTTGCTCCACCCTCTCTTCATAGGAGAGGCGGTTGGGCAACTCGGTTACCGCATCGATCAACGCCAGATGATGGGCCTCTACCATCCGTGAACGCAGATCGTTGGATTCCTTCTCCAACTGTTCCAGACGGTCTCGCAGTTGCCTTTCGCTCTCTTCCGTCTGCTTGTGCCACGTCATCTCCTCGTCCAGATAATCGTCGATACTGTGTTTGATCAGGCTCAAACGGTCACTGACCGCCGCTTTCAACTGATGCAGATCGGTTGCCTGCTGCACACTGGTCCCGAGATCGCCGACATGCCCTGAGACCTTGGCGCTCAGATTCCGTCCATGTTCGACTATTTGATCGCGTCCGTCGTGAGCACTCTGCAGGTGAACCCCGAGATCTTGCAGACGTTTCGTGAGTTCTTCAAGGAAATCCTCCGCTTCCCTGATCTCCATCTGAACCTCGCCGTAAGACTTGGCCGACAGATCCAGCAGATCCTGTAAAACGGCGGCCCAGGCGTCCGCTTGCGCGGTTGCTCCGAGACGCGCCTTTAAACCATCGATCACCGCTCCCCAATGTCCCGGCCAGGACGCCTGTTCCAGCAGATTGAGGAGAATATCATTCGGCTTGTGGCCACTCTCATGTTCGGCATGAGAGTGGCCCAACAAACGCTCAAACAATCCTGCCTTCTTTTCCTTAGGAGCAACGCCACGGCCCAACAGATTCGCCAAACGGGTAAACCGCTGGTCATCCATCAAGGTTGCATCCTCGACCAGCAAACGCAACGATTCACCAGCCTCAGCGGCCTCCTTTTTCGACAGATGAAGCAACGATATCAGGCGGAGATACTCAGTCGAGCCGTCCTTGTCCGGGGCGTTTGCATCCTCGCTGAAATGCAGCAGGCCGTCGGAGAGGGAATTGAGCCTTTCCTTCAGTTGTTTGCTGGCTCCCCCTCTGACGGCATCCCGCACACCCTTGAGGTGGAGATCCAGACGCGCATCCAGGCCACTGGCCGCAAGGGTCAGACGGATGATGGTGCGAGTTAGAAGCTCCTCAAGTTCACGATTCGCTTCCTGCTCGCTCTCATTTTGCGCCAACAACTCTTCGTATCGTTGTTTCCACGCTGTTTCATTCATCGCTTTTCATCGCTCGGTCTCGAAGATACCAGACCTATCAAAAACGAAACTGTCGGGGCAGGCCTGAATCACGCCCACACTGCACTGCCGGGGTACGGGACGGGTGGCGCGTTGTTCGCTCCGACCCTACCCTGCCTCGCTTCTCCATCCTGAGACCGGCGATCCGACTCAAGCGGCGGCTGGCAGCACAACGTCCTTTGGCAATTCGATTTCAAGGCTGATCGGCAGATGATCGGAATGGGCATAGTTCAGCACTTCCGACTTAGCCACCCTAAGACTCGGGGAGGCCAGGATATGGTCCAGTTTACGGCTCGGCCGCCAACTGGGAAATGTCAGCATATCGCAGGTGCTCCCCTGTAGATTGGTTCGTTCGATCAGATAACGAAACTCCTGGGAACCGCAGCCGCAATTGAAATCGCCCATCAGCACCAAGTGTGAATAGTGAGAGACCAAGTCACTGACGTAAGAGAACTGACGCAGTCTGGCGCGTCGCCCCAACGCCAAGTGCATCATACAGATGCCCAAGGGCTTCTCACTGGTCTGAAATTCCATCAACACGGCGCCTCGGCCGGGAAGGCCGGGCAGTCGGTGCTCGGCAATCATGCTCGGCCGGACCCGGCTGAGCACACCGTTGCTATGCTGGGCCAACTTACCCAGTTTCCGGTTCACCTGCCTGTACCAGTAAGGAAAACCGGCGTACTCCGCGAGATAGGCGGTCTGATCGATAAAACCGCTGCGAAAACTCCCTGAATCGACCTCTTGCAGCCCCACCAAATCGAAATCCTTCAACAGATGGGCGATTCGGTTGAGGTTGTCTTGCTGCTGCCTATGCGGCAACATTTGCTTCCAGCCGCGCGTGATATATTCACGGTAGCGACGGGTGTCGGCCCCCGCCTGGATATTGTAACTAAGCAAGCGCAGACGATGGGAACCGTCCAGGGAAACCTGATTCTGCAAAATCTGTTTATCCATCATTAGACCAGTCGATAGCTTATTCCCCCCGATTCCTCTGAAAGAGCGGCAACAGGGGGGAAAACTTGAGGACGCTCCCACAAGCTTTAAACCGAATCCATATAAATGCACAACAAACCAAGGCGGCCCCAGCACCACCTTCGCAACACTGGTCAAGCCGGCCTAAGTCTACTTACTGAGTCCCTGGATATATTGAGCAACAGCAATGATCTCATCGTTAGTGAGTCGAGTAACCACACCCTGCATCATTTCGCCGCTAATGGTGTCCTTGGCGCGGTTACCGGCACGAAAATCCTTCAACGCCTTTTCCACATAGACCGCATGCTGACCTGCAATGGCGGGAAATTCAGCCTGTGGATTACCCGCCCCGGAAGGACCGTGACAGGCCATGCAGGCAGCCACGCCGGTCTCAGCGTTGCCGGCCCGGTAGATCCGTTCGCCGGCCTTCACCTGATCAGCGGCGGCGATTCCGCCCTGCAGGGCCTGACGCGAAAAATAGGCCGCCAGGTCGGCGATGTCCTGATCGGAGAGCGGCATCGCCATGGGTGACATCATCGGATCACTACGATCACCGGTCTTGAAATTCCTGATCTGCTTTTCGATATATTGCGGGTGTTGTCCGGCAAGCTTCGGCCATGCCGGATTCAGCGGGCTGTTTCCATCGGCGCCATGACAGCCGGCACAAACGGCGGACTTGGTCTTGCCCTGTTCCGCATCCCCTGCCGCCTGGGCCAGACTTAATCCGAAGGTGAGTGCAATGGTTGCGGTTACGAGCCATTTAGTCATGTTCAATCCTGCCCTGAAATATGCTGGATACGCCGAAAATCCAAGCCCCTCAACCCATGGCCAGGGTATGGCCGCCACGTTTAGAGACCCCCGAAAAAGCTGCGGAACTATAGCAGAGTTTCCCGATTAAGGTCAAAATCGGCAACCGTTCTCCCGGGCTCTCCGTCAGTGCATCTGCCCCTTATGCTCGTTTTTCTTCATTCGCATCTGCAACTTGCGCACCGGGGCATCCACCTTCAACTGCGATCCATCCTCGAACAGCAGACGTAACGATACTATCTCACCAGGGACCAATTTCTGTTTCAAACCGATCATCATGACATGCAAGCCCCCCGGCTCCAGACTGACATGCCCGCCGCCGGGAAGCTCGACCTTTTCCATCTTGCGCATACGCATCATGCCCCCCTCCATGGTATGGGTATGCAGCTCAGCCACTTCCGCCACCGGGCTGCTCGCGCCTATCAGCACATGCCCTTGTTCGCCGGGGTTATGCAGGGACATAAATGAAGCGGAATTCGGTTGTCCGGGCGGAACCGCTCTGACATAGGGATCCTGCACCAGAATGACATCGCCCGCCGAATCCGCCATCGCCGGATGGCCGGTTGTGAAGAGCAACAGCCCCAACAGCATGGCATTACCTAGCCCGGATTTCTCACACCTGGTCGTAGCGAGACGGTTCAAGGGTGCGTGATGAGCGGCTTTCACGACCGAGGGGCGCGCAAGCATAGTCGACACTATGCCGAGCACCCCGACAGCGTGAAAACCGCTCAGCGCGTGCCATTGGGTCGTCGCAGTAGATAGGGTGTGAGAAATGCGGGCTAGAGAGTTCATTCTTTAATCTCCGTCTGATATTGGCGTCGTGACCGCAGGTCGCTGGATCGATCGACCTCAGCCGTTCCCTGCATTATATATACCCGGCCCATAGTCCGGGTGGCAATGAGGATGACACCAAGCCCCCTTCGAAGACAATACTGATCAAGAGGAAATGCCGGAATTTACACGGCATTTAGGTCATTTAACATGAAATGCGGCATTTCCCCCGGCAGGAGAGAGGACTACGGGCGTATGCCGAATCAACCGCTGGAGGCATGAAAAAGCGCCTGCCCAAGGGCGAGACGCTTTCATTATACAGCGATGAAATCGCTACAGGACCGCTAGCCCGGATATTTCCCCCGGCTGCGGATAATGTTAATTAACTCATTGATTTGACAGCAATATTTAGAATATCAGCAAAATGCAAAGTGTTATCAGGCAACGCTGAACGAGCCCTCGCGCCGAACTCGTCGTTCAGAGATGGTATTCCCTCAATCATCAATAGCTTAGGCTATTGACTCAACCGGAAACCCACCCCTGAACGACGAGTTCGGCACGATCATCACGTTCCCGGGTGAAACATCCAAATTAGAGAGCCAAAATCCATGTAACGATAGCCTTTATATCTTCGTCGCTGATATGGGCGTTAGGGGGCATGGGAATCTGACCCCATGCACCGGAGCCACCCGCCTTGACCTTGGCGGCCAACGTGTCGACGGCCCCCTCCTGACCCTTGTATTTGGCGGCGACCTCTTTGTACGCCGGGCCTACAATCTTGGTTTCCACCTGGTGGCAGGCCATGCAGCCGCTCTTAGTGGCGAGGGCCGCAGAATCGGCCGAGACGTTGGCGACCACACCCAGGGAGAGAACCGCCGTGCCGGCGGCCAGCAACAATACTTTCATCTTTTTCATCAGGTCTTTTTCCTCTAAATCATTTCAGTTGAACACCAGTACAGCTACAGGGAGTGAGCTTAGTCCCCCCCCCTGATAAAGAACCGGATTATAAAGTAAACCTATGCCGATTGCCTACCAAGGAGTTTTTCAATCAAATTATTTTGATAAATGGATCCCAATATTATCATCGCGCAGGGCCACCGGCATGGACCGCAACCTCCGGCAGACAATATGACCATGGGAATGGACGGATGACTCCCGCAACTGCGGCCTGAACCATCGAAAACAGCCTCAGACCGCACCCGTTCAACCTAGAATCCTCAGTTGAACACCGTGAAGGGTGCGTTTGTGGTGGTTCAGGGCAAGGCGCAACGACGCGGAATAGTTGTTCTATTGCAAGGCGTTGTAACGCAGCCATGCGTCGCCACAAGCGTGCCGTTCACGGTGTAGCGCTGCTCACCCAATAGGTAAATACCTGATAAAACCCATGTTTTCAAAGCGATTAGTACAGTAGATAGCGGCCAACTGAGGATTCTAGGTTCAATGATCCAAGCCCTTGTCGGCCATATGCGAAAGATAGAGCGCCAAGCCCAACAGCGCGATCCCGGCCGCAAATTGCAGCAGATCCATCGGCGTCACGAAATTCATACCCAGGGCGAATTCAAAATAGCGTACCACCAGAATCATCATCACCACCTTGGCGAGACGACTCTTGAGGTCGTCCAGGCTTGAGATCATCAGCACGTTGGAGGCGCTCTCCGATCCCTCTGCATGGTCGATCTTGCTGATGAAAAGCTCATACAGTCCCAAGGAGAAGATCAACAATACGGTAGCCAGCAGATAGCCGTCCACGATCTCCACCACATGCGTTACGGTGGTAGAGCGCAACTCAATCCGTTCCACCGATGTCAATGCCGGAGAGGCGTAATTCCCCAAGTGGCTGATCGTGTAAAAGGCGTCGACGGACGCCATGTAGAACATGGCGACAGCCGCCGCCAGGCTCGCAATCACAGCGGCCAACACCACCAACCGACTATTCCAGAGGATTTGCTCAAAAATCTTTTCCACGACGCCCCACTCCCGACATTAGCTGATCTATTATTCTCAGCTACCGTTGAGACTCAAGTCTTTTCTTACTCTGGATCGAAACGGGCTAAGTCATTATCATCGGCCCCTTGTTTTCCAGGACCCCTCCCAAATGCCATCATTTTTACCCGGCCAGCGCTGGATCAGCGATAGCGAATCCGAACTGGGTTTAGGCACCGTCGTCGGCTGTGAAGGACGCACGGTCACAATTTATTTTCCCGCGATTGACGAAAACAGGGTCTACGCCCGGCGGGAAGCCCCCCTGACCCGTGTCGTTTTCTCGGTCGGCGACCGGGTGGAGAGCCGTGAAGGCCGGCAGGTGCTCGTCCGTAAAGTGGTTGAGAAGGAGGGACGCCTCTCCTACCTGGGCAAAGACCCGGACGGTAGCGATACCCTGTTGGCGGAAACGGAGCTGAGTGACACACTGCGCCTCGACCAACCCAAACAGCGCCTGTTGGCGGGCCAGATCGATCCGCCCCACTGGTTCAACCTGCGCTATCAGACCCTGCTGCATCTGGGACGTCAGCAACAGTCACCGGTGCTCGGCCTGGGCGGGCCGCGCATCGATTTGATTCCCCATCAGCTCTATATCGCCCACGAAGTGGCCGGACGCCCCGCCCCCCGGGTGCTGCTGGCCGATGAGGTGGGACTCGGCAAGACCATCGAGGCCTGCCTGATCCTGCACCATCAGTTGATGACCGGACGCGCCGGGCGCGCCCTCATCCTGGTGCCCGATCCTTTGGTGCATCAATGGCTGATCGAGTTGCTGCGACGCTTCAATCTGAGGTTCCGCATTTTCGATGAGGAGACCTGCCAGGCAATCCAGGACTCGGGGCAGGGAGACAACCCCTTTCATGCCGAGCAACTGGTGCTGTGCAGCCTGGACCTTTTCCACCACAACCCCGCACGGCTCAGCCAGGCCCTGGAGGGGGGCTGGGATCTGCTGATCGTGGACGAGGCGCACCATCTGACCTGGTCCGCCGACGATCCCAGCGCCGAGTATCTGCTGGTTGAGGCCTTGGCGCTCAAGACCCCCGGCATCCTGCTGCTGACCGCCACCCCGGAGCAACTTGGCCAGGCGGGGCATTTCGCCCGCCTACGCCTGCTCGACCCCGCTCGCTACTATGATCTGCACGCCTTCCTGGAGGAGGAGCGCCACTATCAACCGGTGGCGCAAGCCGTGGAACACCTGCTCAAGCGCCAACCACTGCCCGGCCAGACAGCACGCAGACTGTTCGAGACTCTGGACGAGGAGGAGAGCGCTCCTCTGCTTAGCCTGCTCAGTGACGACAGCGCCGGGCAGGAACAGCGGGACCAGGCCAGGGAGACATTGATCGGCCTGCTGCTCGACCGTCACGGCACAGGTCGGGTGCTGTTCCGCAATACCCGCGTGCGCGTCAGCGGCTTTCCCGACCGGGAACTGCATGTCTACCCCCTGCCGCTCCCCGAGTGCTATGAGGAGACCCTGCGGCAACAGCAACCGGACGACCAACCGCCCGACCTGCGTCTGACGCCGGAGCGGCTCTACGCCTCTCACGGTCACCCGGCATGGTGGCGGGAGGATCCGCGGGTAAGCCGGCTGATCGCCCTGCTCCGGCAACACCCGGCATCGAAGGTGCTGTTGATCTGCGCCCATGCCGAAACCGCCATTGAGTTGCAGGAAGCGGTGCGGGTGCAATCCGGCATCGGCGCCGCCCTGTTCCACGAAGCGATGAGCATCATCGAACGCGACCGGGCAGGCGCCTGGTTCGCCGATCCGCAAGGGGCGCGGCTGCTGATCTGTTCAGAGATCGGCAGCGAGGGTCGCAACTTCCAGTTCGCCCATCACCTGGTGCTCTTCGATCTGCCCTCAGATCCCGACCTGCTTGAGCAGCGCATCGGACGACTCGACCGGATCGGCCAACAACAGACGGTGCAGATCCACGTCCCCTATCTGGAGCCCGGCCCTCAGTCAGTGATGTTGCACTGGTACCGGGACGGACTCGACGCCTTCCGCCATCACGTGGCGGGCGCCCAGGAGGTGCGCGAGCGGATCTCCCCCCTACTCTGGCGGTTCTTGGAGGAGGAGAGCGGGTGCGAAGATCCGCAGCCGTTGATCGACCGGACACGCCTGCTGAGAGAAGAGACCCGGCACCGCCTGCAACAGGGGCGGGACCATCTCCTGGAGTTGAGTGCTTGCCGCGAACCGACCGCCGGCAGACTGGTGGAACAGCTCCGCCGACAGGATCGGTCAAACCGCTTACCCCAATACCTGGATCTGCTGTTCAGTAGCTACAACATCGAAACGGAACAACTGGGCGAGCGCGGATTGATCCTGCGGCCGGGCGAACAGGTGGTTGCCGAAACCCTCCCCGGACTGCCGGCCGAGGGCATGACCGCCACCTACAGCCGCAGCGACGCCCTGGCCCACGAGGAGCGACAGTTCCTGACCTGGGAGCACCCGCTGGTGAGCAGCGCCATGGAGCAGGTCATCGGCCGGCAGACCGGCAACAGCACCGCCCTAGCCTGTCGGCATCCAAAATTGAAGGCGGGGCGGTTGTTGCTGGAGTGCCTGTTCGTGGTTGAATGCCTCGCACCCCGCAAACTACAGGCGGGCCGTTTTCTGCCACCGACCCTGATTCGCATTTTCCTCAATCAGCAAGGAGAGAGATTAGATCACCTGATCACTTGTGATGAATTGTTGGAAAATGCCCAGGCCCTGGAGACACAGAGCCTGTTACCGGTCATCAATACCTATCGTCAGCCGTTACGACAGCTCATGGAGCAGGCAGAGACCACCGCCCAAAGCACAGTGGCAAGCACCGTTAGCCACGCGGTAAAACAGATGATGAAGCACTACACCCAAGAGATCCAGCGTATGCAGGCATTGAAAAAACACAATCCCGGGGTGCGCGAGGAAGAGATTCAACTCTTGCAGCAACAGGGCATGGCGCTGCATCAGCATCTACAGGCTGCCCGACTCCGTCAGGACGCGGTGCGTCTGGTGGTGGCGTTGGGCTGACCTGACGACCAATCCTGATCCTAAAAACCGGCTTGAGGTGAATTTAACCTAAAAACCGCAGTTGGACGGGGTGAAGTGTGCGTTTGCGGGGGTGCAGGACAAGGGTCGCTGCTGCACATCCCTGTGCTTGCGACACTTGTGCCTCCCTGCACGGCGCGCAACGACGCGAAATAGTCATGCTATTCCAAGGCGTTGTCATTCACACTTCAAAGAGCGGGTTGGCCTGTAGGTCGGCATGATAGGATGAACGGACCATCGGCCCGCTGGCGACGCTGGTAAAACCCATTTCTTCCGCAATATCACCCAGTCGCTTGAACTCGTCCGGGGTGGCGAATCGCTCCACCGGCAGGTGTTCATGGCTGGGCTGCAGGTATTGCCCCAGGGTCAGCATTTCGCAACCGTGACTGCGTAGATCCCACATCACCGACAAAACCTCCTCTCCCGTCTCCCCCAGCCCAAGCATCAGACCTGATTTGGTGGGCACATCGGGTTGCTGCGCTTTGAACCGCTGCAGCAATTCCAGTGAGCCTTGGTAGTCCGCACCGGGACGGGCCTGTCGATAGAGCCGGGGAACCGTCTCCAGGTTGTGATTGAAGACATCCGGCGGGTTGTCGGAGAAGGCCGCCAGCGCGCGTTCCACACGACCGCGAAAGTCAGGGACCAGGATCTCGATCTTGATTTGCGGCATCTGCCCGCGTATGGCCGAGATGCACCGGACAAAATGGTCACCGCCCCCGTCACGTATATCGTCCCGATCAACCGAAGTGATGACCACATAGTTGAGGGCCATTGCGGCAATGGCTTGTGCGAGTTGCAGCGGCTCCTGCGGATCGAGTGGTTGAGGCTTGCCATGGGCCACGTCACAGAAGGGGCATCGCCGGGTACAGATGTCACCCATGATCATGAATGTGGCGGTGCCCTGGTGAAAACACTCGCCGAGATTGGGACAGGCCGCCTCTTCGCAAACGGAACTCAACCCCTTGTCACGCAGGATGCGGCGAATGCGGCTGACTTCCCGTCCAAGCGGCGCTTTGGCACGTATCCACTTGGGTTTGCGCAGGGGCGTCTGCTGTTGTGCCACTTTCACCGGAATACGGGCAAGCTTGGATTGGCCGCGCTGATGACTATCGGGTGTGGTGCGTGATGGTGGGAGGAAGTCTTTGTCGGAGTTCATGGGCCTGCTTCTGTCTCGATGAAGGTCAAAGTGTAGCTCAAACGTGCTGCCAAGTGGCGGGATAAATCCCGGCCGAGGTCGGGTAAATCCGCCGTTATTCCCAGATCCGCCAACCGGGTAACGCTGAGACCCGGATACCCGCAAGGATTGATGCGATTGAAGGGTTCCAGATCCATGTTCACGTTCAGACTCAGTCCATGAAAACTGCACCCTCGACGCACCCGTAGTCCCAAGGAGGCGATCTTACGCTGTCCGACATAAACACCAGGCGCATCCTTGCGGGCCGATGCCGAAATACCCTGCTCAGCCAGCAGTGCGATAACGGCCTCCTGCAGAAGAGTCACCAGGGAGCGAACCCCCAGATGAGCGCGGCGTAGATCGAGTAACAGGTATGCGATGAGTTGTCCCGGACCATGGTAGGTGACCTGACCGCCACGATCGGTTTTTTGTACCGGTATCGTGCCGGGATTGAGGAGATGTTCGGGTTTACCGGCCTGCCCCAGGGTGAAGATGGGCGGGTGCTCAAGTAGCCAGAGTTGATCCGGACTCGATGGATTTCGTGCATCGGTATAGTCCTGCATCGCCCGCCAAACGGCGGTGTAAGGCCGCAGACCGAGTTGTTGCACCAGGAGTGTAACGGACAATTTATTATTAAAGCGCCATGACGATTTTTTCGTGGGCGCTCAGATCGAGATAGATGGCATCGAGCTGATCCTTGCTTTCCGCGCGCAGGGTGATGGTGATGGAGACCCATTTACCGCCTTTGCTGTAACGGCTGGTGACGGCTGTCTCGAGCAGGTCGGGTGAATGACGGCTGATCAGTTCAACAATCATCGCCTCAAATCCGGGTTCCGCCTTGCCCATGACCTTGATCGGAAAGTCGCAGGGAAATCTCAGCAGTGTCTCTTCTTCTCGATCCATGATCACTTCAGCCACAGGAGGGCGCTGTCTTTGATCTGCTGCCAGATATTGCCGTCAGCGATAGACTTAAGGGCGACCAGGGATGCTTCCGTGACCGGTTCGCCATTCAAGGTGACACTGACCTGGCCCAGCACGTCGCCCTTTGCGATCGGCGCCATGATTTCGGGCTCGATCTCAAGACGGGCATCAAGGTTTTTGTATTGATGCCGGGGAATCGTGATATGCAGATCCTCGGTGAGACCGAGGGGTAGTTTCTCCTTCTCGCCTTTCCAGATCCGGGTGCGGTTGAGCACTTCGCCGGCGGCATAGAGTCGATGGGTTTCATAGAAGCGAAACCCATAGTTGAGGAGACTTTGGCTGGCTTGGGCCCTCGCCCCCTCGCCCTTGGTCCCCATCACCACCGAGATCAGGCGCATGTTCTCCCGCTGGGCGGAGGCTACCAGGCAGTATCCGGCCGCCTCCGTATGGCCGGTCTTCATGCCGTCGACACTTTCGTCGCGCCACAGCAATCTGTTTCGGTTATGCTGTTCGATCTTGTTGAAGGTAAAAGATTTTTCTTTGTACCACAGGTAGTACTCGGGGAATTCCCGGATCGTGGCGGCCGCTGCCTTGGCAATATCCGCCGGGGTCGTGTAGTGGTCATCGTGGGGCAGTCCGGTACTGTTGACGAAGTGCGTGTTATGCATGCCGAGGCGTCCGGCATGACTGTTCATCAACGCCGAAAACGTGCCTTCGCTGCCGGCTATATGTTCGGCGAGGGCCACGCAGGCGTCATTACCCGATTGGATGATCATGCCCTTGATCAGATCGATCACCTTAACCCTTTTTCCGACTTCGATGAACATCCGGGAGCCCGGGGTCCGCCAAGCGTTTTCACTGATCAGCACGGCATCCTGAAGATTGATATTGCCCTGCCGAAGCTCTCGAAAGACCGTGTAAGCCGTCATGATTTTCGTCAGGCTGGCGGGTTCGAGACGCCTGTCCGGATCTTGCTCGGCGAGGATTTTTCCGCTGTGGGAATCGACCAGGAAGTATCCCGTTGCCGTCACTTCAGGAGGGGCGGGCAAGGGGGTGGCCGCCTGAACGTGGAACGTCACGAGACAGGTCAGCCAGAACAGGGCGGCTTTCAGTAAGTGTGGCGATAAAGACATGGGTATGTGTCGTGTCGGTATTTGAGATCGGCTATTGTATTTAACCGGCCGACCGCAAGGCAACGAAATTAGTACTCTTTCAAGGTGATATTGTCGGGTTCAGAGCCACCCGGGTGATCCAAGCTCAGGCGCGGTCCGCAGAGAACGGCATGCCCTTGTCAAGGATTCACCACGCCGGCCCGGATATTTCATCCTAACGAATCACCACATGTGGGTCCTGAATGCCGAGTTGCCCAAGCCGTTGGCTGAGATAGTCTGCCAACTCAACGCTGGCGATCGGCCCCACTTGCACCCGGTAGACCGGATGATCGGGATTGTCGCTGTCTTCTATGAGTACACCGGCCTGTAATCGTTCCTCCAGGCGTCGCTTAAGACGTTGTGCATTTTGCGGGCTTCCGAAGGCGCCGACCTGTAAAAAGAGTTCGGGTAGACCCGTTCCCTTTTTTAGCTTGACCGACGGGATCGGGGCGAGCGGCTCCTGCTTGTCGGAATCGATGGCGGCGACCTCGACTAGGCCGGTTCCTTCACCGATGATGCCCAGCTTCCAGGCCGCCGTGTAGGAGAGGTCGATCAGCCGGTTATCGTGGAACGGTCCCCGGTCATTGATCTTCACCACCACACTGCGATTATTTTTCAGGTTGGTGACTTGGACATAACTGGGGAGCGGCAAGGCGGTATGCGCGGCGGTCATGGCATACATGTCGTAGGGCTCGCCGCTGCTGGTGCGCTGACCGTGAAACTTGCTGCCGTACCAGGAAGCAATGCCTCGAGCGGTGTAGCCCCGGCTGACGGGCAGAGTATTGTAGCGTTTGCCGAACACCACATAGCTGGCCGGATTGCCATATCGGCTTTTCGGTTCATCCGTCGGGGTCGCGTCGGGTATCGCGGCCATATCGGGTGGCGGCGGGTGTTCCCGGCTGACCCCGTCCCGTTCGCTGATTCGGGGTCCCGTGCTGCACCCAGCGATCATTCCCACGAGACAGATGAGTGTCCCGATCAGGACGAAGCGGTTAAGTCTCATCGATCATCGAGCGACCTCCGCCGCTTGCTTGGCGCTACGAATCTCCTGACTGAGTTGGTAGGCGGCCATGGCGTAGAGATTGCTGTGGTTATAGCGGGTGATCACATAGAAGTTATGCAGACCCAGCCAGTATTCGTCCTGCATTCCCGCATCCAATTTCACCAGGCTGGTGAGCGCCTGAGGGTTCGGTGACGCATCACCGACCGGGCGAACCCCGTTGGCGAGGATTTTTTCGACTTTGATGCTCGGTTTCATACCGGCTTCGACGAATCGCTGCAACTGTTTTCCACCTTCGACGCGCAGGGTTACGGGCTGATTGGTTTTCCAGCCATGAATTTTGAAGTAGTTGGCGACACTGGCGATGATGTCCGCGTCGCTGTTCCACAAGTCGCGCCTGCCATCGCCGTCATGATCCACGGCGTATTGCCGATAGCTGCTGGAGATGAACTGGGGCTTGCCCATGGCGCCGGCATAGGAGCCCATGGCGCTGTCCGTATCCACCTGTTCTTCGCGGCTCAGCAGTAGAAACTCTTCCAACTCACGACGGAAGAACTTCGCCCGCTTCGGGTAGCCGAATGCGAGCGTGGTCAGGGAATCGATGACCCGGTAGCGGCCGGTGTGGCGGCCGTAGCGTGTCTCTACGCCGATGATAGCCACGATGATCTCCGGTGATACGCCATATTGTTGACTGACGGCATCCAGCAGGGGTTCGTTTTCCTGCCAGAACTCAACGCCTCCCTGGATTCGGTCCGGTTTGAGGAAGATCGGTCGATACTCATGCCAGGCCTTGGATTCCGCAGGGCGGGTGATGGCTGCAATGATATCGTCTCTGAACTTGGTGGCGGAGAGCAGACCTTCAATCTCATCGGCGGTGAATCCGTGTTTCCGCTCCATTTCGACTGCGAATTCCCTGAAATCGGCGATCTGTGTCGGGTTGTGTGCGCAGGCCTGGGTCGCCAGGGCGAGGGTGGAAAAAAACAGCAGTTGAAGGGTTAATCGCATCATTGTTAAGTCGGTAGTAGTTTTTTGTGAGTGTGGATGGACATCAGCATACCGAAGCTGGCGAGAATCGTCACCAGGGATGTTCCGCCATAACTGATCAACGGCAAGGGGATACCGACTACCGGCAGCAGGCCGGTGACCATCCCTGCATTGACGAAAAGATAGACGAAAAACACTAATGATAGGGAACCGGCAAGGATGCGGCCGAAGGTATCCTGAGCCTGGGTGGCGATATACAGGCCGCGCAGAATGATGAACAGATAGAGGCAGAGCAGGGCCAGGATTCCCACCAGACCGAACTCCTCGGAGATCACGGCGAAGATAAAGTCGGTATGCCGCTCCGGCAGAAACTCCAGGTGTGATTGGGTGCCGTTCAGCCAGCCCTTGCCGCTGATGCCGCCGGAGCCGATAGCGATTTTCGATTGAATGATGTGGTAGCCGGCGCCCAAGGGGTCGCTCTCCGGGGTAAGGAAGGTCAACACGCGCTGGCGTTGATATTCGTGCATGAAATACCAGGCGACAGGTCCGAGTGCGGCCATGCCGAGACTGGTTGCGCTAATCAAACGCCAACTGATGCCGGCCAGGAACAAGGCGAAGGCCCCGCCGGTTCCCACCAGCAGGGCGGTTCCGAGATCGGGCTGTTTGGCGATCAGCAGGACCGGAATCAGGGTGAGGAGACCGGCCGCGATCATTCGGGAAGGCGTGGGCGGAAGCCGATGCTCAGCCAGGAACCAGGCAATCACCATCGGCAGAATAAGTTTGAACATCTCGGAGGGTTGAAAGCGAATAAGTCCCAAGTCGAGCCAGCGCTGGGCGCCCTTGCCGAGCTCACCGAAAAGAATCACTGCACACAGCATAAGAATGCCGGCGCCGTATAGCCAGGGTGACCAGCGGCGTATGTTGTCCGGGTGGGTCCGGGCCAGGGCGAGCATGGCCATAAACCCGAAACCCAGCCGCAGTAGCTGTTTTTGCAACAGCACCATCTCCCTGTCACCGGCGCTGTAAAGGATGACGAGACCAATACCCGCCAGCAACAGCAGGCTGCTCAGCAGCGGCAGATCGATATGCAGCCAAGCCAGTAGACCGCCGGCTTGAGCAGGTTGTGACTCATGAAACGAGAGGTGAGGTTTAGCCCGCATCACTGATTGCCCCAGCGCCTTTGCTCAACAGATACCGATCCATGACTTTTTTTGCGATCGGCGCGGCGACCGAGCCACCGTGCCCGCCGTTTTCCACCACCACTGCAATGGCTATGCGGGGGTTTTCAACCGGCGCAAAGGCGATAAAAAGGGCATGATCCCGTTTCCGTTTGGTGATCGTCTCTTCATCGTACTCTTCATCCTGTTTAACGCTGAAGACTTGCGCGGTGCCGGTCTTGCCGGCAATCCGGTAGTCGTTGCTGCGAATGGAGCGGGCGGTGCCGCGGGATCCTTCGACGACCAGCGCCATGGCATCGATGATCTGATTCCAATGTTCAGGATCGAACTGATGCAATTCGTCGACGATCATCGGGCTCTCCTGTAGGGAGCCGTCCGCCCGTTCGATGCCGGCGACCACTCGCGGACGGATGTGCCGCCCCTTGTTCGCCAGGGTGGCCGTGGCCGAGGCGAGTTGCAAGGGGGTTGCCAGGAAATAGCCTTGGCCGATGCCGACAATCAGGGTTTCGCCGGGGTACCAGGGTTCGCGTTTCTTCCGCTGTTTCCAATGACGGCTCGGCATCAGACCGGCCAATTCACCGTCCAGGTCGACTTTTGTAGGCTGGCCGAAGCCGAATCCTGAAAGGAACTCATGAAGCCTGTCTATACCCAGGGTACGCGCTAATCCGTAGTAATAGACATCGCAAGACTCGACGACCGCCCGCTCCATGCCGACCTGTCCATGCCCGCGTTTTTTCCAATCCCGGTATTTGTGCTCCTTGCCGGGGAGCTGGTAGTAACCGGGGCAGTAGATCTCCTGATGGTAGCCGACCACGTCGTATTCCAGCCCGGCCAGACCGATGAACGGTTTTACTGTGGAGCCGGGGGGATACTGGCCGCGAATAGCTCGGTTGAAAAGCGGGTTGTCCAACGATTTTTCCAGTGCCTCGTACGCCTTGGCGCTAATGCCTTCAACGAAGAGGTTGGGATCGAAACCCGGTTTGCTGACCAGGGTCAATACACCGCCGGTCCGGATATCGATGGCGGCTACCGCGCCATTGTATTCGCCAAGGGCCTCCAGCGCGGTGCTTTGCAATGCCATGTCCAGAAACAGGTGCAGGTTCCTGCCGGGTTGCGGCGGATGACTCTCAAGCACCCGCAGCACTCTTCCCTTGGCATTGACTTCCACCTGCTGCAGGCCGACTTTTCCATGCAGCAGGCTTTCGTAACTCTTCTCCACCCCGTTCTTGCCGATGAAACTGGTGCCGCTGTAGTTGGAGGTATCGATGAGCTGCAATTCTCTTTCGTTGATGCGCCCCACATAACCCAGCAGATGGGCGGTCTGCATCGCTTGTGGGTAGTCCCTCAGCAGGGTGGCTTTGACATCGACGCCGGGGAAGCGGTGTCGGTTGACGGCGATGCGGGCGACTTCCTCGTCCTTCAGGCGCACCCGGATCGGAATGCTGTCGAATCGCCGGTACTGCTTGCGCAGCCGGCGGAATCGGCTGATGTCATCCTCATCGATATCGATGATCTGACTCAGTTGGCGAATGACGGCATCCGGATCACCGACCTTTTCCGGTATGATCTCCAGGCTGTAGGCGGGAAGGTTCTGCGCCAGTATGGATCCGCGCCAATCGAAAATCAGGCCTCGGGTCGGGGGTAGGGGCTCCAATTTAACCCGGTTGTCTTGCGACAAGGTGGTGAAGTGATCGTGATTTTCCACCTGGAGATAAAACAGGCGTCCGATCAGAATCCCCAGAAGCAGGATCACCAGCATCCCCGAGACGATCACCCGCCCCAGAAAAAGCTGGCTCTCGTGCAGATAGTCCTTGATCGAGGATAGCGGCACCGGTTAGTTCCTCCAGCCCTTCACGTGATGCGGAAACGGCGTCGGATGTCCCGCAGCACAATATAGACCCAGGGCCACAGAAAGGCACCGAGGATCGGCGTTATCCAATACCAGAGCGAGGGTGTGGGGTAGCCTGCCACCCCGGTGGACCAAAGCGCCAGCAGACGCTCGACCAGCAGCAGGACGAAGATAGTGAATACTTGCTGTAGGAGGGGCATGACACGCACCCGAAGATGCAGTTTCAACATGATATAGGCGATCACTGAAAAACCCATGGCATGTTGGCCGAGCAGGGTGCCGGTAAAGACATCCAGCAAAAGCCCGCTCGTCCATCCGATGCCCACACCGATTCGCTCCGGCAAGGCCATGCACCAGTAGACAAGGATCAGGGCCACCCATTGCGGACGGTAGGCGGCGACCCACTCCGGCAGCGGCATGGTAGTGAGAATAAAACCGGCCAGCAGGGTCAGATAGACGATATAACCTCGAGCCTGTGGTTGGCTGATCATTCGACCGCCTCCATGGCCGGTTCAGTGGCGGCTTTTGGACTTAATTCATCTGTTTCGGCCTGGATGGCGGGTCTATTGTCAGGGTCCATGGTCCATACCAGCAACACTTCCCTTATCCTGTCCAGATGGGCAATGGTCTGCGCGATTACAGAGGCGAACGGCTGCCCCGGTTCACGCCTGACCTCAATCACCTCAGCCACAGGGTACCCGGGAGGGAACCCTCCTCCCAGGCCCGAAGTGACGAGCAGGTCGCCTACTTGAATAGCCGCGTTGTTGGGTAGATGGGGAAGCTCCAGCCGATTGATCAGACCGGTCCCCAGCGCGATGGTGCGCAGGCCGTTACGATTGACCTGTACCTGCAAGGCATGGGCGGCATCGGTGATCAACAAGACACTGGCGCTGAACGGATTGATATGGGTAACCTGACCCACCACGGCGTTTGCGTCGAGAACAGGCTGGCCTTCGAACACACCTGATGTCTTACCCTTGTTGATCAGCACTTGTTGTCGGAAAGGGTCTTGTTCTACGGCGATGAGTTCCGCAATCAACACCCGGTCGCCGACCTTGAATGAGGAGTCGAGCAGCCCGCGCAGGCGCATGTTTTCCGCCTCCAAAGCGGCGAATTTCTGTAACCTGGCGCGTAGCCGCAGGTTTTCTTCATGCAACCGGTCACGCTCCGACCACAACTGCTTGCGACTGGTGACGGCATGACCTGCGGTTTCGCTCAACAGCACAGGCAGACCGGCCAGATACTGCACCGGGTAGAGCAGAACGGCGAGAGTGGAGCGCAGGTATTCCAAGTGGTTTCGGCGATGATCCAACACCATCAGAGCAATGGAGAGGAGGACGGCTGCCACCAGCCTGGTGGTGATCGAAGATCCTTGTGTAAAGATGAGTTTAATGGCTGAATGGCTCCACTTTCATTAGGCTGGCTCCATGCATCTGTCTAACGGCCCTAGACCGGATGTTTCACCCGGGAACGTATTGAGGCATTGACGGGCCTTTGATTTGTATGGCTTATTAGGTAACGCCACACAGCATTGATGTCATGCGAGACCTCTAATCAACCATAAAGAACTCGCCACCCCGCTCGTCGATCAACTCCAATGCCCGTCCCCCGCCGCGGGCTACACAGGTCAGCGGATCCTCGGCCACGATCACCGGTAGACCTGTTTCTTCCTGCAACAGCCGGTCGATATCCTTCAGCAGGGCACCTCCCCCGGTCAGCACAATGCCGCGTTCCGCCACGTCCGCGCCCAATTCCGGGGGCGTCTGCTCCAGCGCGCTTTTTACCGCACCGACGATGCCGGAGAGCGGTTCCTGCAAGGCCTCCAGGATCTCGTTGCTGTTAAGGGTGAAACTGCGGGGTATGCCCTCGGCCAGGTTGCGGCCTTTGACCTCGATCTCCTTGACCTCGTTGCCGGGATAAGCGGAGCCGATTTCGTGCTTGATCCTTTCCGCCGTGGCCTCGCCGATCAGGGTGCCGTAGTTGCGTCGGACATAGCTGATGATGGCCTCGTCGAAGCGGTCGCCGCCGACCCTGACGGAGTTGGCGTAGACAATGCCGTTCAAGGAGATGATGGCAACCTCGGAGGTACCGCCGCCGATATCCAGCACCATCGATCCGCGGGCCTCGTCCACCGGCAGACCGGCGCCGATGGCGGCGGACATGGGCTCTTCGATGAGATAGACCTCGCGGGCGCCCGCCCCGGCGGCGGACTCCTTGATGGCGCGGCGCTCCACCTGGGTGGAGCCGCAGGGGACGCACACCAGAACCCGGGGGCTGGGACGTATGATGCGGGTCTCATGCACCTTGTGGATAAAATACTGCAGCATCTTCTCGGTCACCGTGAAATCGGCGATCACCCCCTCCTTCATAGGGCGAATGGCAGTAATATTGGCCGGTGTGCGGCCGAGCATTTTCTTAGCGTCTTCACCGACCGCCACCACTGACTTCGCCCCGCCTCGTCCCCGGTCCTGGCGGATAGCGACCACCGAGGGTTCGTTGAGCACAATACCCTGACCGCGGGCATAGATCAGCGTGTTGGCGGTGCCCAGGTCGATGGAGAGGTCATTGGAAAAAATACCACGTATGCGTCGGAACAGCATGGATCTCTTAGTCTTTCTTAAAGTGTGATTGTGTTAGGGTTTGCCGGATGCTCGGGAAGGGTAGCTGGTTACAGGCTACGCTTGATTCGAAGATCCAGGTAAAACCGGAAGTGGGTTAATCTAGCAATGGTACAGCAGTTGGGCAAGAAAAGGGATGGGAATTGCCGCCAATCCAAGACTGATTCAAAATCCATGGATGGCTTTACGGATTCAACCTGAAAACCACAATTGGACGGGGTGAAGTGTGCGCTGGCCGGGGTACAGGGCAAGGCGCAACGACGCGGAGCAGTGGACCCCGATTTTCGGACAGACCTAGGTAAGTGACTTCCGCCCTTGTTGATCAGCACCTGATCATACGACCTCTGAGCGGTGGCGCCCCCCTTCCACAATCCCCTCCATTTCGCTAGATCTCAGGCGGTCGTAGCCCCCGGCGACAAGGCCGAGCGGGGCGTAATAGCACATCCGTGACACCCACGGGGAATAAACCCGCCGCACCTGATAGGACGAAGTACGCGCATCGCCGTGCCGGAAAGGGCGCGCGCACGCATGGAACGACTGTCAGGAAATAACGCCATAGACATCCTAATTCTACTTTGTCACCCTTAAGTAACGGATTTTATGGTCTATTTCTCTGCGCGTAATCTTCGTTGCCGGCATCTTGCTGCCGATTCG
>JAHXHR010000065.1:0-269 GCA_025656505.1 Candidatus Thiodiazotropha sp. (ex Epidulcina cf. delphinae)
TTTGGAATATTAAATTTACTTCAATGCTTGAAGGTTACTCTTGAATTTCATAATTATCAAGCAGTTAAGGGTGACAAAGTAGAATTAGGTTACGCTCTCAAAGGGCTTTGCTTTGCGCCCAAGGCGCTTACATTCCTAGCACCAACTGGTCCCGGTGGGCATCATTGCGCTCTTGATCACGGATGTATTCCCTCACCACCATCTCATCCAGTCCCACTGTGGATACAAAATAACCCCGTGCCCAAAAGTTCTCACCATTGAAATTCCGC
>JAHXHR010000065.1:343-22390 GCA_025656505.1 Candidatus Thiodiazotropha sp. (ex Epidulcina cf. delphinae)
ATAGTCTGGCATAGACTTCTCCTTCACAGTTCTTGGTCGAACTATGAAGGCTACCCAGACCGCAGTCTCGGTAAAACCTATGCGAGTCCCTCCGGCATAGCCGGGGGTTTACCTATGCTAATTATTTATCTGGAGATTTCAGGGTTAATTCGAGGCAGTTCGGATGTTTGAAAAATATCTTATGAATCAAAAAAGCAAAATCACCCATTACTATGCCGGGCGTTTGTTTCTGGCTTTTCTGTCTGTTGCGGTTTTCAAGCCGTCGCAGGCAGGATGGTTGGAGCCCGTGGAGCCGTTGCGTATGGCGCCTCTAATTGAACTCATTGATACTAAAGGGGATATTTACCGCTTGAGTACGATGGCAGGTAAAGTGGTGTTAGTTAATTTTTGGGCGACATGGTGTCCGCCCTGTATTGAGGAGATGCCTTCATTGGTGAGATTGAGCAACAGCATCGATCAGTCCCGGTTTGCCATACTTGCCGTGAATGTTCAGGAAAAGCAACGGAGAGTACAACAGTTCGCCACTCAGTTGGGACTCGTCTTCCCCGTGCTTTTGGATACCTCGAGACAGGTTGGGGACGCATGGGATATCACCGTCTTTCCCAGCAGTTTTCTCGTGGATGCAGAGGGGCGCATAAGATTCAAGGCAATCGGCCCCGTCCAATGGGATAGTGATGAGGTGGTGGCCGTCGTCGAAAAGTTGCTGGCTGAGCAGGATGCCCGGTCTCCATAGAATAGAGACCCACACAATGTGAACCGTTTGGCAGGTTCGTTACCTGTTTCCTCGGCCACTATCCTGACACAGAGGTGGTGGTGGGAGGTGCAAGGTTAGGGGCTGGAAGCGCAGCTCATTGATGCTGTTGATGTTTTTACGCCGTGTATCTAGCCCGGATATTTCACCCGGCCGCTGATGTGGTGAATTAACCTTATTGATATACCATGCAATATTGGAATATTAGAAAAGTGAAAGGTATTGCCAGGCAACGCTGAACGCGCCCCCTCGTCTGAAGTGATGTCGCCACCGGAGAATTCGGCCTGGATTTTGCGGCGTTTAAGGACTGGAAAATCAAAAACAGCTTAGGTGCAGCCTGTTACAGGCTAAATCTCGTTTGATTTCAGTGTGAGCTGTAGAATATTGACTCGGTAAAGTTGTTTAAAAGCAATGTGTTATATGTACCACGAAGAGAAAGTTGTAAACCATAAAATAAATTGTCTTGACAATAATTTCCCGAATAAGTTTAATTTGGTATATGCAAAATGATTTCGATATACGCTACAGGGATTTCTTATCAAGTAGCGTTATATTGAGTTTTGACAGAGGTTTTATGATGGAATCATTTATGGTACGAGGGGTGGTGATAGACGATCAGCAGCCACCTCGGAGTGAGCGGATCCAGGCATTGCGGATTCGGGTATCGGCTAGTCGGGATGACGTTTGACCGTAATTGCATCCCCGACTGGATGTAATCAAGGAATTTAAACATGCACGGACAAGCTCTTAAACACCCATCCGTCTTTAATTTTTCATCGCTATGGCTCGCCTGTTTATCAAACCCGCATCAGGGCAATCGTCGCTGAAAGCAAACCCCTATTCACGATAATGGGGAAGGAGGTAGACCGGAGAAATAAATTTGGAATACCATCAGGCAACTAATTCCGCCGTTGATGGTAACTTGAAAGGATCTTCTTTTTTTGGAGATGATCTTTCGTATCTATATGAAATATGGAGTTAAGAGTAGACATGAAAAAGTCATTATTTACATCATTAGGATTTGCTGCAGTTTTTATTGTAGGAACCGCAGTCAGTAGTATCTCTATAGCAGCCGTACCTGCCCCGACAGTAGTACAAAATCAGGGTATCCCGGATGGAGTCTTCAACAATCTGCAGGAATCCGATTGCCGAACCTGCCACAATCAGAATCCGCCTGCCGGAATACCTGTCAATCCGACCTATCTGCCGAACCGCCATCATCTGTTGGTAGACATGACAATTCCGGCAGACAGTGATCGTCCCAATCCTGACCCTGATGGCGACGGGATACCGAATACGCTGTATGAGTGTCTGTCCTGTCACGTCCTGGAGTTCAATACCAGCACTTTTATGTATGAGTTAGTGCAAAACTTCAGGAATTGTTTGGGGTGTCATGAGCAGGCGGCTGAGGCAACCGTCCATCATTTGACGGCGCTCGCAGCGGCGCAGGATTGCAAGGCGTGCCATGGCGGACTCATCGACAATCCGAATGACGGGCATTACATACCGACTTATCAGCCCAGCCTTGTTACTCCCTGGCCGAGTGGTAAGGTGAGTGGCGATGATACCGTACCGCCCAACTCAGCAGGCACATTTGCCGGTAACTGTAATTTCTGTCATAACACTGCGGACGGTCAGACCGGAGCACCGGGTCTCAATCAAGAGCCGACCCAATTGGGATCCATAGCGTCAGTATACCAGAATCACGAGACGCATCACGGCACAGGCTTGGCGCTTGCCGACAGTACAAGGTGTTCCTGGTGTCATGATTTGACTCAACCCTCACCGGACTATGCGATCCGTGCTTGTGAGAATTGTCATGGAGTCAGTTCACTCCATAACATCACAGCGGATACCGATGGAAACGGGGTTATGCCTGGTGCGGAGTTGCCGGGATACAGCCATACCGGCGCCCAGTCCGATTGTTGGGGTTGTCACGGTAACAATGGTGTAATCCTGTCAGCGCCGATGTCAGGTCCGGCTATTCCAAGCATCGCTTCGATGAGCAGTTCAACCGTTGCTGGGGGCATCGATAGCACTATCACGCTCGGTGGTATGAACTTCACCAACTATATCAGGAACCCGTGGACGGGTGCGTTTGATATTCTGGTGGGTTCGACCGTTCAATTGACCGATGCTGCCGGCAATGCTACGCTGCTTACGCCTGCTTCCATCACGGAGGGTATGATCGAAGTTGTTATTCCTGCAGCCACGGCGGCCGGTAACTATCAGCTTACTGCCAAGAAAGGTCCTTCAGAGGGTAATCCGATGAATCTGACCATTACACCGCAAGTCAGCATCAGTTCCGCTGTCTGCGCCGGTGGTACGCTAGCCATTACCGGAAGTGGCTTCAATACCTATCTTGATGCGTCTGATTCAGGAACCAGCGTGACTATGGACGGGGAGACAGGTAATGTCACCTCGTGGACCGGTACGCAGATTGAAGCGGGATTTTCAAGTTGCGGCGGCACCGCTACTGTAAATACCGTCTTTGGTTCTGATTCTGCTTCAGTAAATTGAGTTAAGTAGTTCTGCGCCCTGCTGTTATAAGGGTGTAGTAGCGGCGGTGGAGTAACATCCACCGCCGGACTCTGGGTTACTGAGTTTTTTAGGAGGGGTGTTTAACCCCTCCTTTTTCCGATTATCAAAACAGGAGATAAAAGCGGGAAAATTGTAGAAAGGGACACAGGTTTGTTGATAGATAATTATCGTTTCAACGACCAGATGTTCCCGTTTGTCGGCTAGGGATGGCTTTCCGAATCGGTGCTGTGATAAAGGAAATGCGTTATCGGGACCGGTAAACACCGACAATGTTGAAGATTAGTGAGATATGTGATGTTGAAGAAATTTGTGTCATCCGCGATAGCTATAGGGCTCAGTCTTATATTGGTGAATGCAGCGGCGTATAGTGCTGAAAGAAAAGTTATTATCGGCTTCCATAACCCCCCCGGCCCGGCGGAACATGCGATGATCCTTGACGCCGGAGGGAAAATCAAAAAGCGGTTCAGGCATCTCCGGGCGATTTCCGCAGACATCCTTGATAGCGAGGTGGATGCATTGAGAAGCAACCCAGAGGTTGCATACATTGAAGAAGATGCCCTAATACAGGCGATTGACCCGCTTGCCGGCGGTATTCGTAGTCTTCTCAGCATGGCTCAAGCAACCGGCCTTGAGTATGAGAATGCCTGGAGTGTCAGCCATATCGGTTCGCAAGTTCCTCATGACCGGGGAGTCGCCGGCGCAGGGATAAAAATTGCCGTACTCGATACGGGTATTGACTATAATCATCCCGATCTGGATATGAATTATGCCGGAGGGGAAAATTTTATTTCCATCGATCCTGACAACCATGATCCCTTCGATGACAGTTTTAACAGCCATGGGACGCATGTGGCGGGAACGATTGCCGCCGAACTCGATGGGGCAGGCGTTGTCGGCGTTGCGCCTGAGGCGTCCATCTATGCAGTAAAGGTTCTGGACGGAGCGGGATTCGGTTCAGTCAGTGGGGTGGTTGCCGGAATTGACTGGGCGGTCGCCAATCAAATGGACATCATCAATCTGAGCATGGGTTTCACCACCTATTATCAGTCCCTTGCCGATGTCTGTGAGGCGGCGAACGCCGCCGGTCTTGTCGTGATTGCGGCTGCCGGCAATAGTTATGGCGGTCCTGTCCTGTACCCTGCGGCTTTGCCGTCCGTCATCGCTGTGGGGGCAACCACGATCTTCGACGATGTCGGCTTCATGTCCGCAAACGGTCCTGAAATAGAGCTGACCGCGCCGGGACTCAACGTGAATTCAACCATTGCCAATGCCGGTTACGGTTTTCTCGGCGGCACATCGCAGGCTGCTCCTCACGTGACAGGCGTCGCCGCCCTGCTGATGTCTCTTGGAGTAGGTGATATTGATGGAAACGGGATCGAAGACAACAATGACATCAGGATGCAGATGCGGCTGACAGCACTCGATTTGGGTGATCCGGGTGTTGACACGATTTTTGGTTATGGCCTTGTGACAGCCCCTGAGCCTGTTGTTGAAGATCCGGTTACACACCTTATCGTTGACAAACTTAAAGGGCATTCGAAAAAAAGTAAGAAAACCGCTACCATTGAGGATGGCGTGTTTGAGGTGAGAATCGTAAATACCGGTCTGTCTCAAATAAAAGTTAAAGTTTACGAAGACGGGGAGAAACGCTGCAACCTGTCTGAAAAATATAAGTTTCGAAAGAAGAGCGCCCCGCAGGAGGTGGTTTTTGATATCGATGCCACGGGAACCGGTTTTGATCTTATCTTTGCCCCAAAGGGCGAGGTAGGCAGCTTTGCGGATGTATACATTCAAATGCGATAAGGGGCACATAATGCCGGATCATGTGCATATAGGATCTCGGTTTCACCCAAGTACCGCAGAGTGGATCGGCTGAATCTGATGTGGCCCTTGGGTTCAAGGAGCGTAAGCTCCGTGTAGGCCGCTTCGGGCGGCTCGCAAACTAAAGCTCCCGGCTTTGCCGGGGGATGCTTACTAGAGATATGGGAAATGAAATACTTGAAATCGATATTGCGAAATGACCATGTTGTTATACGGCCGTCCGTATTTTTTGGATTTGTGTGCATCGTTACAGGCTCATTATTTTTATCTGTAACAAGCAGCGGCGCCGGCACGCTGGAGGCTGGAAATAAAAATGAGGCGCTGGATATTGTTGCAAAGGTGAATGGTATTCCGATCACAATGGATGAATTAGCGCCGCAGGTTGATAAAAATTTGCGAAAATCTGTTAAATACGGGATGCGCCGGCCGAATGATGATTTCGTTAAGAGGTTGAGACGGGATGCTTTGGATAAGCTTATCGTTGTTGAGTTATTTTACCAGGAAGCAAAGGGAATCGAAATCGCTAATCTTGAAAGCAGGATTGTAGAGAAAATAGAGGAATTGAAAGAACAAGCCGCCGATAATGATAAGGATTTTGATCCGAATCAGGCGAATCGGGCGCTGAGAAAAAAAATACTGATTGATGAATACATGGCGCTAAATGATCTGAAGGATCCTGAGATATCGGAAAAGGCCTTGCAGGATTATTATGAAGCAAACAAGCAAAATTTCATTCGCAAAGAGAACGCTCGGACCCGGCACATTCTGGTTGAGGTTGCAGCGGATGCCGAGCCCGATAAAAAGGCGGCGGCCCGAAAAAAAATAGAGGAGGTCCGTAAGTTGCTCCTCGATGGCAAGCCTTTTGGGGAGGTTGCAATCGAGTATTCGGAATGTAACAGCGCTTCAGGAGGAGGGGAGCTTGGCTATAACGAAAGGGGGTACATGCCCCCCTTATACGATAAAGTGGCTTTTTCGCAAGAGATTGGCGAATTGAGCGAGATTATTGGAACAGAGCATGGATTTCATATCGTCGAGGTTGTTGATCGGAAGCCGGCCGGTGTTGTGCCGTATGACGATATAAGAGATTTTATCGGAAAATACCTCAACAATCGGCATGCCAAGAAAAAACTGGCCGCCCATGTGAAAGGACTCAAGGAAAAGGCAAAGCTTGAGATCTATCTTTAATCTGGATGTTTCACCCGGGAGCGTGATGATCGCGCCGATTTCGTTGTTCAGGGGCGGATTTGCGATTAAGGTGTCATCAGCGGTTTTTTATCATGCGCAATCTCCCGCCTGAGTATTTCTTTCTCATTGTGAATCAAGGAGGATAGTGCGACTCCAAGGATCAGCAAGACGCCGGCAGTCAGGAAGGAAGTGCTGTATGTTTGAGTACTCGCGTTCAATACCTGAGACACCCGGCTCATGACGAAACCGCCCACTCCCCATGATGTAAAGATAATGCCGTAATTCACCCCGAAATGTTTAAAGCCCCAGAGGTCTTTGGTGAATGAGGGAAAGATTGCCAGATTGGCACCATAGTTAAAGCCAATAAAAGTGGTCAGAAAAAGCAGTATAACAATGCTTGCCGTCTCTGCCTGCATGACTGACATGGCAAGAAACATAAGGCATGCTTGAAAGGCGAACATGGATGCGAGGGCCTTTTTCCCGCCTATTTTATCGCTGAGTATTCCGGCGACGATCCTGCCTGCGGCATTGCCGACGGCGAGAACGACCACTGCCCAAAAGGCCGCTTCGCCAAGGCTTTGCTTGGCCATTCCGGCAACGTTGCTGATCACCATAAGTCCCGCGCCGGCGCCGATGAAGTAGAGAAACCACAGCAGCCAGAAGTTGCTTGTCCTCATCATTTCGGAGGGGGCCACATCCACTTCTTTGAAACGGGCCCTGCTTTCCTTGTTTTCATCTGAGCTGCAACGGCGGTCAACGTCTTTCGGCACAAAGCCTTCGGGCGGATTGACGAGAAACGTCGCTAATAGACTGACGACCAGCAGGAAGGCAATGCCGAAAAAGAGCATCGCCTGTTGCAGCCCCCAGGTAGCCAGCAGATATTTCGCCAGGGGCGCGATATAGACGGAGGCGAGGCCGAAACCCGCAACCACCAGGCCTGCCACCCGTCCCGTCCGGGTCGGCGGGAACCACTTCATCGCAGGGGGGGTCGCCGAGGAGTAGCCGAAGGCGATGCCTGCGCCGACCAGCACGCCGAATCCGAGAATCCATCCGGCATAGGCGGTTGTTTGAGAGATTAGGATAAAGCCGAGGCCGACCAGGATGCCGCCGATGACGGCCGTTATCCGCGGCCCGAAGGTATCCTGGCTCTTGCCGGCAAGGATCATGGTGGAGGCGAAAACGAGGCAGCAGACGGCATAAGGGTCGTTTAGGGATGATAGGGACCACTGAAAAGCGTCGGGACCGCCGGTTTCTATGGAGTCGCGGATGGCTCCTTTAAAAATGCTCCAGGTATAGAGGACACCCAGCGCCAGGTTGATGCCGATACCGGCGGCTACAACTACTTTTCCCCGGTTTCTGAACTCGCCTGTCATGATACTTCTCCCGTTTATAAGGGATATTGGGATCAATGCTCAACGAGCGCCGCTTGTGGCGGCATCAATCGTTTGGCGCAGAAATCCGAACAATGCCTGTTTGATATTTCCCCAATCACCCCTATCGACTGTTTTTTCTCTTTCCTTGTTTGGAATATCAAATTCCTCAATAGCAGATTCGTCTATTTTCCGACTCTTTTCAACCTGGAAAGAGCCGTTGGACGGGGTGAAGTGTGCGCTTGCGGGGGGGGGCAGGGCAAGGGTCGCTCCTGCACATCCCTGTGCTTGCGACACTGGTGCATCCCTGCACGGCGCGCAACAACGCGGAATCGTCATGCTATTCCAAGGTGTTGCAACGCAGCCATGCGCCACCGCAACGCACACTTCACCCCGTCTAACTACGGTTTTTAGGGTGAACGTTGCATCATGCCTTCTGTCAGATTGACTATATTGTCGTGTCAGGTGATAAGGGCGCTTGAAAATGAGATGGATACTACTTCTCTGTTTGTTGACGGCATGCAGCCAAACCTATCAGGTCGACACGGATCCCTACAATCTGCCTGCGGTCGGCACCAGGGTCGTGTTGAAGAAACCTGTAACGATCGAGCCGGGGACAACACGGCTTTTTCTACAACAGGGAGAGCCCATGGTTCTCAGTGAGTTCGATCGATACAAACCCAATTGCAATTTCGAAATCAGCGATCTGTCAGCGGTTGCCCAGGTGATCGAGCCGGACGGTTTTTTGGTCATTAAGGTGGAACGATTGATGGTGGAAGTCGTGCGACGGAGGGATGTTGTGACGGGACTGCTTCCGGTCGGCATGGACGGCCAGGGGACGCCTATGGTTACCCGAGGCATCCATCTCTGGTTCGATTCCGACCGGAAAGCTGATGTGATGCGTCTTACCTGTCGGGGTGCTTTTGGCGATATGTGGGAGGCTCGGCCGCCCTCTATTGAGGAGATCAGGGCGGCGCTGGGTGAATATGCCGAACTGGTTGTAGCGATATAACATTGATTGATGTTGGTTAGAAATAGCGGGATATAGTAATCTCCAGATAGTCATCCCGATGGAAGTTATGCAACGGGTCGTCTTCATCGATGTCTGACCACAATCCGGCCTGAGCGCCGACTTTCCAATCGTTGCCGATGCGCCGACTTGCCTCCAGATTGAACATCCAGCCGCTATCGTCCAGATCCTTGATCACGCCGGCCAGCAGTTCGCTGCCGTCCACGTCGTTTCCGGTCAGGCGCAGGCCAACGAAGAGATCATTCTCGAATGGGGTTTCGGCCTCGTCTTGTCGGTCGTCGTACAGGTACTCGCCCAGCACGCCCAGGTCCATGGCGGTGTCGGCAATGCCCACCAGGGTGTATTCAAAGCCGCCGGTCGCGGCGTTGAAGCTGCCGCTGTCGCTATTGCGGTGGATCGCTTCCAGTTTCCACAGCCAGTCGCCTTTGGTGGCCTGAAGGTCGAGACTGGTCTGGCGCATCTGTTCGTAAAAGGGGGTGAGGACGATCTCTCCCTGGTCGTTGAGGTCGGGCGTCAGCAGCGGATCGCGGCTGGTGCCGTTGAAGTGGGCAAGGCCGACATCCCAGTCACCGATATAGTGGGACCAGCGCAATGCCAGATCGATAGGCCGCTCTTCCCGGTCAGATTCGTAGCCTGACTTGTCCTTATCTACCCGTGGATGGGTGCGCAGGCGCCCCTCTTCACCCGGATAAGTCCGTTCTCGGAAGCCGGGCAGGGCATACAGGTCGAGTATCCCCCAGTCCCGTTCGAGAGAGAGTTTGATCATCGGTTGTCCCAACTTCTGTTCACCGTCCGGGTTTTCCACCAAGTCGGTCTGGTTAATGACATCCACCAGATGCAGCGCCTCAGTGACCCCCCAGAAAACCTTGCCTATGCCGGCACGCGCCTCCCAGCCATCGCCCGCATAGATCCAGATCAATTCGCGGATATCGCCGTGGGTGCGTTCCTCGTCTGCACTGTCCCAACGGAAGAAGGGTACGAACAGCAGGCTCTGTTTGTCTTGATCCCAACGCTGATAGTATTCCGGTTGTGCGACAACCGAAAGCAGCCGGTCTGACTGATCACCATTGAGCGCCTGTTGAGGGAAGTGGCGTCCCTGCAGTTCGACGAAACCGCTCCACTCGCCAGCGGATAGCAGCCCGGGTATCAACAGCAATATCCATCGCCATGCACTCACACTATATGTACTCCTCAGAAAAAAATTGGCTGTTTATTGAATTGAGAAAGTAGCAGCCGCGTAGGGTGCGGCCTTGCCGCACCGATTTCCATACCTACAGATCCATCTCCGATTGAGACAACACACAGTGATATCAACGTTTCTTCCCTTTGGTCCGTCATGCTTATGGTGCGGCAAGGCCGCACCCTACCTGTGATCTGGTAGGTTATGATGCTGAAAATTCATAATTCACAATTCAAAATTATTATTTCATCTTGCCCGCTTCAAACTGTTCTTGTTGAAGTCGCCGTCGGTCAGTCCGGTGCGGAAGTCATATTGCTTCCAGGTCAGCAGTGTGCTTTTACCTGTCTGGTGATTTTCCATGTGCATCTCGTCTGCTCGCCAGTATTGATTGAGGTATTGTTGATAGCCACGAAAGACCAGCGTTTTCAGCGGGGCGTTTTTACGATCGTAGTAGTCGATTTTGAGCGAGATGTATCTCTCTTGGTCGACCCATACCTGTTGACGGGTGTAGCCTGAATTGGGATCGACAGGGTAGCGTTCGATAAGAAAGCAGGGCTTGCCTTCGTAGTCGCTCTCTTCAATGAATTTGTAGGTGTACTTCTCTACCTCCTGGGATGAGATATCCTCATAGGCGAACTCACTACCCATGAAGGGACCTGATTTGTTGCGTGAGGCGATGCGTTTTACCCGTTTAAGCGCCGGCAGGTAGAGCCACTGATCGTCGTCCCCCACCTTATGCGAAAAGCTCAGCAGGGCAGTGCCTTTGACATCCCTGGGTTCGTCGAAGATCACCAGGGTTTTGTCACCATCGTTCTCCATCTCCAGGGTCTGATTGCGCATGTCGCGCAGACTCTCTTCACCGTGTTTGTTTCGCAACAGCATGCTCATGGTGGCTTTGAAATCGTGAAAGCCTGTATCTCGAAGCTCTATCTCTGTGGCGATCTCCAGACCTCGTTCTTCCGGCGTGGCTGCCTGTGCCGACATCGGCGTAAGCAGTAACAGCATTGGGATAAGCATCGGCTTCATGACTTTTTTCCTCCGAAATAGATCAGCAGCGGGGGCAGAAACAGAAAATCGGCGACCAGGGCCAGACCGAGGGTGATGGCGGTCAGCATGCCCATACCGGCATTGAGTTGGAAATGGGAGAAGGCGAGGATGCTGAAACCGACCATCAGCACCAGCGAAGTGACCCACAGGGCGGTGCCTACCGTGGCGAAGGCGTAACGCACCGCATCCTCCCGGTCCATGCCCTTTTCCCGGCGCGCCCGCAGATATTTACTGAGAAAATGCACGGTATCGTCAACCACGATGCCGAGGGTCATGCCGGTGACTACCGAGAGCGCCAGCCCGACCTCGCCGACCAGCATTCCCCAGAGTCCGAAGGCCATCCCCATGGGCACAAGATTGGGGATGAGACTGAGGCCGCCCACTCGTAGAGATCTTAGCGCGAAGATCAGGATCACCGAGATCATCACCAGCGCCAGACTGGTGCCCTTGAGCATGGCGACGATATTGCGGCTGCCGATATGGGCGAACATCATCGTCGGGCTGGCGCCACTGATGCGCATGTGCGGCGCATGCTCGGCCAACCAGGCCTGGGCGCTCTCCTCGATCGCCAGCAACTGCTGGGTGGAGATGCTCTCCAGGGTCACGGTGAAGCGTGTGGCTGACTTCTTGACATTGATCTGATTGTTCAGATCGAGCCCGAAGGGCAGGGAGAATTCGTAGAGCAGCAGGTATTGGGCAGACAGGTCACGCCGGTCGGGCAGTCGGTACCAATCGTCGTCATCCTCATGCATGTTGCGATTCAGGCGCTTCATGATATCGGTAATGGTGTTGACATGCAGGACATAGGGTTGTTGCCGGTACCACTGGGCGAAGTCGTCCACCTTGCGCAGAAAACCGGGATCGCTGATGCCGCCGGTCTCGCCACTCTCCAATGAGTATTCGATCAGGTAGATGCCGGTCAGGTTGTCGGTGGTGAAGTCGGTGGCCTGACGGAATGCGATGCTCTCATCGAAGTATTTAACGAACTGATCGTCCAGACGATTGTTGGGTATTTGGGCAATGAGCAGGAGAATGATCACCCCCATGCCCCAGAGCAACCCTTTTTTGTTGCGCACCACGAACTCGGCAAACCGCAGCATGGTGGTGCTGCCCAGGGTGTCGCCGCCGAGAGACTTTACCGGCAACAGCATCATCATCGCCGGAAGAAAGGTGATTGAGAGGAAAAACGCCAGCGCCACACCCATCGCGGCCATGTTGCCCAGGTCGCGGAAAGGCGGGGCCTCGCTGAAATTGAGACTGAGAAAACCGACTGCCGTGGTCAGGGTGGTGAGAAAGACCGGTTGCAGGTTGATCCTCAGGCTCTCCATCATCGCCTGATGCTTGCTTTCACCGTCGCGCATGCCGTGCAGAAAATTGACCAGGATATGCACACAGTCTGCGATGGCCAGGGTCATGATGACGATCGGCACGGTGGTGGTGGGGGGGGAGAGCTTAATCCCGAGCCATCCCGTCAGGCCCATGGTGGCGATGATCATCAGGATGATGATGATCAGGGTCGAGAGCGTGCCGGGGATGGAACGCAGCATTATTACCAGCACCAGGATCACTGCCGCGAACATCAAGGGATAGAGGGTCTTCATATCGTCTTGTGAAGCGGTAGGAAAGGCGTGGTTCATGATGACCATGCCGGTCAGGTGGATCGTGATATGGGGATAGGCCTCTTCGATCCGGTTGGCCATCTCCTGGGCCGACGCCGCCGCTTCCGGCACTTCAGTGAGACTCTTTCCCGGCAGATGAACCGTGACGTTGACACCGGTCGTATGGGCCGAAGGCGAGATGAGCCGATTGACCAGCAAAGGGTCGCCGGTGGCGATCCGCTGCTTTTCCAGCAGCGCCTCGTCGGTCAGCGATGCGGGATCGAGCACCAGATCCTCCACCACCAGGTCGTCGCCTTGTGCATAGGTGTGCTGGTAGTTGGTGATCGAGTCGACACGCAGGGAGTAGGGGATCTGCCAGGCCTCTTTCGTCAATGCTGAAATAGCCGCCAGTGTCTCTCTGGTGAAGACCTTGCCGTCCTCTGGCTCGACGACAAACAGCACATTGTCGGTTTTGGTGTAGGTATTCTGCAGTTGCTCGAAGGCCTGCAATTGAGGATTTTCCTCACTGAAGAACATCCGGTAGTCATTGCTGAACTGCAACTGTTTCACCCCGCTGCCCATCAGCAGCGAGAGCGCTACGGCCAGAAATATCACCAGCGCCTTGTGCTTCAATACAAACCGAAAAAAAGTCTCACTCATTGTTCTATCCTTGCCGCTGAATTTTTTTGTTGTTGGTTAATCGGATGTGCGTTGTTTCCAATCCCTGCGACACCAACCTGCCTGAGCCGGTAGGGGGCTAGGCCTGCCCATTACCCACAAATATTTCCACCCTTTAAAAACAACGAGTTACAAACCATGCCCCTAACAGCCAACAAAAATATGAACCTAATGAAAACAACAGGTTATGTCATGTCTGTTCCCATATTTCAGACTTATGGGTAATGGGCAGGGCTAGGCGCGCAGACTGTTCAGATAGCTCATCAGCCCCTGACCGCAGCGCATGAGTTTATCGTGGCTCTGGGCGTTTTTCGCCATACTCATGCAACCCTCGAGGGAGGCGAGAATGAATAGCGCCGTATCGTCGGCGTCAATGGAATCGATGATGCTCCCCTCTCGTTGTCCTTTTGCCAGCAGGTTTGCGATGCTTTCCTGCCATTGTCGGTAGAGGTTGTCGATACGGCGCCGGAAGCCATCGTCGATGGGAGACATCTCCTGCGCCAGGTTGTTGATGGGACATCCAAGGGCGATCTCTTCGTTCCTGTAGTGTTCGCCGACCTGTCGTATTACCTCCGCCAGGACATCGATAGGGTGTCCCGGCTGCCGCATGGGGGTGAACCAGAGCGTTTCGAGTTGATGGGCGATATGTTCATCCAGCACCGCGTAGCCGAGGCGGAGTTTACTGCTGAAATGATGGTAGAGGGCACCCTTGGTGACACCGGTTCGTTCCAGGATAGCGCTCAGGCCGGCAGCCTGGAAACCGTAATGGTGGATCTCTTCGTAAGCGGCCTCAAGCAGTGCTTGTCGAGTCTCGTCAGCGTCAGAGGTCATGATATTTCGGTATAGTCCCATTAGACATACCGACCAGTATGTATCTTTGGCTTGTGAGTGTCAAGTTCGACTGTAGCAATTTGTGCGATCTCATCCTCGACGCAGAGTCTGGACGGTGCCTTTCAGGGATGTAATTCGTTATATCAAGATGTAACACCTGGTGATGACCTGTCACTCAGAACTCCCTATACTGGACGACGGAGCGTGATTCGGTACGCATGGTAGAGTCTGGGGTTGGATCCTGCTGCAAGCAGTGGGTTAAGCAAACAACCGTAGCAAAACAAAAAAGGGGGGATCTGTATGTCTTCATCCGATCAGGTTGCGCAGCAGGAGTACTCGTCACTGGGTTTGTCCGCCCAGGAATTCCTGGCCTATTGCGCGGCAGAGCGAGAACGCAGACAAAATTCCGGTGAGATCTTTGATGAAGAGACCTTCGATCAAGCTATCGATACGGTGCTCAGCAAACTCCGGGTTCTGGCTGACGAGGGTTGGACATGATCATCCACGCCATCACTGCGAAAAATGTGCTGAAATACGCCAGTCTGCATCTCGAGGATATCCCTGAACGCGGCTTGATCGCTATCTCCGGACCTAACGAGTCGGGAAAGAGTTCGATTGGTGAAACGGTCTGCTTCGTCTTGTTCGGCAGGACGTTCTCCCTGGATATGGATGAACTGCCAAAGGTTATTCTCTGGGGGGAGACCCACTGTTCGGCGCAACTGGAGTTCACCCCCGGCGATGGCAATCGATACCGGCTGGAGCGCTTTCTCGATGATGCCGGCAATCACAGCGCACGACTGGCCCTGGCGGCGTCGGCGGCGGATGAGCCACCGCTCGCCCGTGGCGTGGAGCAGGTGGCGGATAAGCTCTATGGGCTGATCGGCTATGAGTACGAAGAGTTCGTGGAGTCTTTCTATTTGGCGCAGCGGGAGATTACCACACCGCATCCCCATAGCTTTGCGGTGAAGACCATGGCAGGTCTGGTGACCTTGGAGTATTGCGACGCGGCCTGTCAGGAAGATCGCGGGAAGAGCCTCGAAGAGGTCGAGGAGCGAAAGGCGGAGTCGGCCGCCTTGCAGACGGAAATCGATGATATGGCCATCGATCCCGGCTTAATGTCCGCCCTCGAGAGCGAACGTAGCGAGGTCTCCCGGCATAGGCTTGAGTCGAGACATCTGATCGAGGCGTTGGATGCCGCCTCCATTGCCTACCAGGATGCGCTGCCAAAGCGGGAAAGGGCGTTCTCTGCACGCGGCCGCGCAGGCTTTTTCCGTTTCATCAGCTTACTGTTTGCCCTGCTTGCCGGCGCCGCCTGGCTCCTGCTGGCCAAGCTCCCGGATCATGCCTTGGCGGTGAAGCTGTCGGAGCTGCTGAGCGCCGGACCCTCCGGCTGGCAGGCGGGGATGATTCCCTGGTTGGCGTATGCTGCGGGAGGATTCACCCTGTTGTTGCTGATGTTCTGGCTCCGCCGTGCTTCCCGGCAGCGACAGGCGCTCGCCTATGATGAGACGGCAAGTGCACTGGCCACCGCCCTGGACAATCTGGGGAGTCTGACGGAAGTCGCAAGCATGACCGAAATCAGGGAGCGACGGCCTCAATCCATGCCGAAGACAGAGGCGGGTGGGGTCGAGGAAGAACCCGGGAGCGCGGTAACGGTTGCAGAGCCTGTGGACCGAGCGGCCCGTGAGCGCCTGAGCCGGCGAGTCAGCGACTGGAGCGCCGGAATTGCCGAGGTTAGGGACGGTGTGGGCAATGAGCAGGGCCGGCTTGAGCAGGGCATGGAGCATGACCGGCGTCGTCTGGATCAGCTCGACCAAGCCATCGTCCAGGAACGGGGAAGGCTGGAGAAGGTGGTGGAGCTACAGACCATCCAGGCCGATCTGAGGGAAAAGATCAGTGACAAAGAACGCCATATCGAAATCTTTGCGGTGGCGGACGGATTGATTCAGGGCGCCGCCCGTGAAGTCTCTCATCAGTTCAATCGTAAGCTGCGCGGCTTGGTCAGCAAGGCCTTACCGTTGTTCACCGAAAACCGCTATCAACATCTGCAAATCGATGATGACCTGACCGTTCGCGCCTTCTCCAGCGAGAAACGGGATTTCATGGAGCTGGATGAAATATCCAGCGGCACCCAGCGGCAGATCATGCTGGCGGTGCGTCTGGCCCTCTCTCAGGAACTGGTTGCGCGTGCGGTGCAAGGGAATCAGTTTCTCTTTCTGGATGAGCCTTTCGCTTTCTTCGATGAAAAACGCACCCGCAGTTCGCTCACTGTGCTACCCACCCTGAGCGAGGAGCTGAATCAGATCTGGATCGTCGCCCAGGACTTTGCCGATGACCTACAGTTCGATCTGCATGTGCGTTGTGACCGGGAGTGCAACGCAATCCTGCGGCCGCAGGCATGAACATGCATCGGGCTCCACCAGCGTGGAAACGGGCTGTTTAGAAAATCTCAACAGCGCGGAATGGTCATGCTGTTCCAACGGACGGAGGCGAATTAACTCACTATGAGGCTTATAGTTGACGGTAGTGGATGAGCTCCCGGTCAAGCAGGTCATGCCTGCACTCGCTGAGGCCCTTACGACAAGCGGTAGCGCGGTCCTGAGCGCCCCCCCGGGCTCAGGCAAGACCACACTGGCGCCGCTTGCGTTGTTGACATCAGCTTGGCTGGGCAATGGCAATATCCTGCTGCTGGAGCCTCGCCGCCTCGCTGCTCGGGCGGCAGCCGCCCGCATGGCGGAACTGCTGGGCGAATCCCTGGGAGAGAAGGTCGGCTACACCATTCGCCTGGAGCGCAAGGTCTCCCGTCTGACCCGCATCGAAGTGGTGACCGAGGGGATTCTGACCCGCCGGTTGCAAAAGGATCCGCAACTGCAGGGTGTGGGCCTGGTCATCTTCGATGAATTCCATGAGCGTAATCTGCACAGTGACCTGGCTCTGGCTTTGACACTGGATGTACAGCAGGGACTGCGGGAGGATCTGCGTCTGTTGGTCATGTCCGCGACCCTGGATTGCAACCGAATCAGCCAACTTATGGGCGGAGCGCCGATCATCGAAGCGGAGGGTCGTCAATATCCCGTGACTCACCGTTATCTTGGGTGGGTTCCCGACAAGAAGAGACTGGCGGAACAGGTCACCCAGGCCGTGTCCCATGCCTGGCGTCGGGAGACGGGCGATCTGCTGGTCTTTCTCCCAGGGGTGGGGGAGATCCGCCGCACCCAACAGTCCCTGGCATCCCGGCTGGTCGATCTCGATCCACCACCGCTGATCTGCCCACTTTATGGCGACTTGCCGAAAGCGGATCAGGATCGCGCCATTCGTCCTGACAAGGGACGGAGGCGCCGCATCGTGTTGACCACCGCTATTGCTGAGACCAGTCTCACCATCGAGGGTGTGGGTGTGGTGATCGACAGTGGCTGGTCTCGTCTACCCCGTTTCCTGCCAAGTATCGGCCTGACCCGGCTGGAGACGGCGCCGGTCTCCCGTGCGGCAGCCGACCAGCGCGCCGGACGTGCCGGACGCTTGGGGCCGGGCAGTTGCTACCGGTTGTGGAGTGAAGCGCATCAGGCGCGTCTGCCGAATCATCGTCCGCCAGAGATCCTGCAGGCGGATCTGGCGCCCTTGGCCTTGGAATTGGCGATCTGGGGGGTAGCCGATCCGAAATCTCTGAACTGGCTCGATCCGCCTCCACAGGCGGCTTATGATCAAGCCTGCGATCTGTTGCAACGACTTGGTGCGATGGATCATCGTCGGCGGCTGACTCCGGTGGGTAGACGTATGGCCGGTTTACCCACCCATCCGCGACTGGCGCATATTCTGCTGAATGCGACGGGGGCGGACCTTCATCCTATCTGTGATCTGGTGGCATTGCTGAGTGAACGGGATATACTGCTGCACCGGACGGACGATAGGCATGGCGTGGATGTGGATCTGCGCCTGCGACTGTTCGGGGCGTGGCGGGAAAGCCGGGAAGCGGGCAGGCTCGACGAAAAGCGTTGCCGATTGGTTGACCGGGTCAGCCGCGATTGGCGTAGGCGTCTGCGGAGGACGGTGATTCGCCGGCAGGGAGGTTCACTGTCAGTGGCTCAACTGTTGGTCCTGGCCTATCCTGACCGGCTGGCGCAGCGGACAGGCCATGGCCGCTTTCGCCTGATAAACGGCCGGGCCGTGCGTCTGGCGGATGACGATCCACTCGCCGGACAGGCTTTTTTGGTAGCCGCCCAACTGGATGCGGGTCAAGCCGAGGGTTGGGTGAGACTGGCGGCCGGGATCAGTGAAAGTGAAATCCGTGCATTGCCCGATCTCCCCATCGAACAGGTGGAGGTCGTGGCCTGGGACAGGCAGAGCAAACGGGTCAACGCAGCCTGCGAGGAGCGTCTCGGGGTATTGTTGCTGAAGCGGAGACAACTCAACCGGGCGGATCCGCAGGTGGTATGCGTAGCCATGTTGCAGGGCATCCGTGAAATGGGGCTGGATACGCTCCCCTGGAGCAGACCGCTTCGACAGTGGCAGGCTCGGGTTTGCTGGCTTGGCGAACAGCTTCGGGATCCGCAATGGCCGGACCTTGCGGATGGTTGGCTGTCGGAAAACACGCCGCAGTGGTTGGGGGCCTGGCTTGAAGGTATCCATAGTAGAGAGCAGCTCCGTCGGTTGGACCTTACGGCGATTCTGCAGTCCTTGCTGAGTTGGGAGCAGCGGCAACAGGTGGAGCGGGAGGCACCCGCGTATCTGCGGGCGCCGAGCGGCTCTAAGATAGCGCTCCGGTATGCGCCAGGGATGCCCCCTGTGCTTGCGGTCAGGTTGCAGGAGATGTTCGGTTTGACGGAGACTCCAAGGATATGCCGTGGCCGCGTCCCGGTAACCCTGCACCTGCTCTCCCCTGCACAACGGCCGATGCAGATAACCGATGATCTTCCGGGCTTCTGGAAACGTACTTATCCCGACGTTAAAAGGGAATTGCAGGGGCGCTATCCCAAGCACTATTGGCCGGACGATCCCCTGCAGGCGGCGCCGACCGGTCGGGCAAAGCCGAGACGGCGATAATCTGTGGATGGGGTAGGATCGCTCTGCGTCCAGGCGCTGTTCGACTGGGCGCGGATCAGATGCCGTATGCAGGAAATTCGGGCTAGAATGAAAATGAACCTTGGCCTGGGCGGCATGTGCAACGACGATTGAGGATAATCAGCTTTGAAATGGCAGCGATGATGGGCACCCCACTGCAGCGCGTATTGAATCGACTCAAGCAGGCTCCCGATCAGGAGTCGGAGCAGGCGGTCGTCAGGGTGGTCATAGCCACACTGTTAACGGGTTACTGTGTCTCGATGCATCATTTCTTCCCGCCGGATGAGCCGGTGCGGCAGTTACAGTATTTTGCACTGGTGTACCTGTTCTACTCATGCTGTATTTTGGTGGTCATTGCCATCGAACCCAGGCGTTTTCGTTTGCGTCGTCTGTTTACCGTCCTGTTCGACGTGGGTATGGTGACCATGGCGATGTGGGTCGGCGGCGAAAGCGCATCGATGCTGTATGTGTTTTATCTCTGGATCAGCCTTGGGAACGGGTTTCGTTTCGGTGTTCCCTCGCTCTACCTGGCAAGTGGACTCGGCCTGTTGGGTTTTTCCTCGGTTATTGTCGTGAGCGAGTTCTGGGGAGATCAGCCGTTTTTGAGCGTCGGGTTGTTGATCGGCCTGTTGATTACGCCGTTCTATGTTGCTCTGTTACTGAAACGGCTGGAAAACGAGAAGCGGCAATCCGAGGCCGCTAGTCAGGCCAAGAGCCGTTTCCTCGCCAATATGAGCCATGAGATCCGCACGCCCCTGAATGGAGTGGTCGGCATGACGGACCTTTTGGCCGGAACCCCGATGGGGGTTGAGCAGCGAGAGATCATGCGCACCATTCAGGCTTCGGCGGAAACCCTGCTGAGTCTGATTGAAGATATCCTGGATTTCTCAAAGATCGAGGCAGGCAAGGTAGAAGTTTCTCTGTCTGATCAGGATGTTGCGCATACGGTACACGCTGTTCTCTCGATGATGCAGACTGCTGCGGATGCCAAGTCGATTAAGCTCAACAACTGGGTCGACATGGCGGTTCCCCAGGTGATCCGCACCGATCCGCAACTGCTCCGGCAAGTCCTGATCAACTTGCTGAGTAATGCGATCAAATTCACCGACCGGGGGAGCGTAACCCTGAGGATCTCTCCCGCTTCTCAAGCCTCATCGGCGGGGCCGGGGCCAAGGTTGCTATTCGAGGTGATCGATACCGGGATGGGTATATCCGAGAGTCAACAGCAGAGGGTTTTCGAGCGTTTCAGCCAAGGGGATGATTCCAGCACGCGGCGATTTTCCGGGAGTGGACTGGGCACCACCATTACCAAGCAGTTGGTCGAGCTGATGGGAGGGACGATCGGTGTGGAGAGTCGCCTGGGTGAAGGGAGTCGTTTCTGGTTTGAGTTGCCTGCAATTCCCGGGGATGTCTCGATCGGTGGAGGTCGTCTGGATGAGGCCAGAGTCATTCTCTTTACCGATCTGCTGTCAGACAGTCAGGTTGTTCTTGACTGCCTCCAGGAATGGCAGGTGATCACCAAGGTCTGCAGCAGTATTGCCGATGGATTTCTTGAATTGTTGAACGCGACCAAGATGCAGAAACCCTTCGATATCGCGATTGTCGACGAGACTCAGAGCGATCTGTCCACGGAAGAACTGGTGAATGCCATCCGGGCCGAGAAGAGTCTGGATCGGCTGGCGCTGATCTGTGTCACCCGGGATTCCCTGGATCGAGGGAGAGAAGTGGCGCTGTGCAATGAGGGCTATACCGCCGTCGTCACACCGCCGATCACGGCTGATAAGCTGCACCATGCGCTCCACTACGCACTGAAGAGCAATGCCGGCGACACGCTTCAGTTCGAGCCCAAGATATTCAAATCCATCGAGCGGAATGAGTCTCGACCGGTCAGAATCCTGCTGGCCGAGGATAACCTGATCAACCAGAAGGTGGTGAAAAAGATTTTAGAACTGCAAGGTCATGATGTGGAGGTTGCCGGGGATGGCGAAGAGGCCCTGAATATTCTGGAGAAGCAGACATTCGATTTGGCGATTGTGGATTTACAGATGCCCGACGTGGGCGGCATTGAGGTGATTAAGTCCTATCGTGCGACGCACCTCAGTGAACCACAGATGCCTTTCATGATCCTTACCGCAAACGCAACCATGGAGGCGGTTCAGCAATGTGATGAAGTCGGAGTCAGCGCCTATCTTACGAAACCGGTGCGTTCTTCTCATCTGTTGGAGGTGGTGAATCAGACATTAGGTATTGATGCCGACGATATCCCGACCGACACCATGATCGATCAGCCGATTCGAGACGCGGCTTCGGAGAGGAGTTTTCGGGTGCTCGATATGACAACGCTCAGAGATCTGGAAAAACTCAGTAAAGACCCTGGTTTTCTACAGCACCTGGCGGAGAGTTTTTTTCGTGACAGTGAGGCGCTTCTGCTTGCCATGCATAAGGCAATGGAGCAACACAGCCTTCTTCAGTACAGGGATTGTGCGCACGCCTTAGCCGATAATGCATCGGGGATCGGCGCCTTCTCACTGAAGACGGTCTGTTCCGCCGCATCGAATATCGAACCGGTGCGCTTCGACGAAGTCGGTGTCAAACTCTTAGCGAAGATTTCCTCGACATTTTCCGTGACCTGCCAGGCGCTGCGGCATTATCTCAAATCAAGAGGCTAGCATAGGACGGTACACTAGGGGGTGTTCTCAATCATCGTTCGCGGCGTGATTCCGGCCCTTTTCCGCGCTGGCGGCGTTGCGATTCGTTGCAATAGAATGACTATTGCGCCTCATCGCGCCTTGCCGGCACGAAAAATGACTCAGAATCACGCTCACTCAGGTAATTGAGAACGCCCCCTAGACAAACATAGGAGACTCCCCAGCTCTGCTGGGGAGGCATTAGCCGTTTGACAAATCCGGGAATCTCATGGGAACGCCCAAACGTGAGCCGCCAAGCACCACGTTCAG
>JAHXHR010000066.1 GCA_025656505.1 Candidatus Thiodiazotropha sp. (ex Epidulcina cf. delphinae)
GCATGATGAACGAAATAGCGTCGGATACGTGTCATTAGCCCTCCATGGCGGGTATTAAAGGTCTGGTCATTGTTTGTCAGGTAGCCGCTCCGCGCCAACCTGACCTACGACGCTGTATTTTGTAATCCCTCAATCTTTTTCATGCACGCTTCCAGGGAAACGGACTTGAGAGTTTCGATCCGCTCTGCCATGGTGGTTAATTCCGCTTCCGTGATGCGGTAGCGCTTGCTGTATTCAGCTTACGCGGTTCTCGTCTGCCCCGGTAAGCCGTTCGAGCCGGGCGGTAAGGTCTTGCAACGCCAGGGCGAGGGCGTTGGGGTCCGTGTCCCGGAAGTCGGTTCTGTCCAACATCAGATCAGCGAGCAGGCGGACCTGGGCGGTGATCAAGCGGTATTGCATGTCCATGGCGTTATCTCCTGACAGTCGTTCCCTGTACGTGGAGCCTTTCCGTTACGGCGATGCGCGTACTTCGTCCTATCAGGTGCGGCGGGTTTATTCCCCATGGGTGTCACGGATGTGCTATTACGCTCCCGCCCGGCCTTGTCGCCGGGCGCTACGATCGCCTGAGATCGGGCTCTATCCTAGCGAAATGCGGGGGATTGTGGAAGGGGGGGCGCCACCGGGCTCCGAGTTGCTGGGTTGCCGATGGGGCTTGCGCAGGACGCACAGCCCTACGAACATTCGTAGGTCACGTTGCGCAGCTACGTGACATTGCCGATATGTCAGGTAGCCGCTTCGCACCAACCTGACCTACTACACTAGAAAATCTCGCGAGCGAAGCGGGCACTACCATATCAACAGTCAAAATTATTTTAAATGATTTCGTCGATGGGATCGGGACTGCTCTGCAGGCTGGTGTCGAGCCCGATCGCTTCGAATGAGGCGATGGCGCGCTGCGCCTGGGGAGAGATTTCAGCGCCCTGCTCGGCCTCTTCGCTATTCCGCTCGCGCATGGCCTCGCGTCGTTGCAGTTGTTCCTGGCGCTGTTCGGCGCCGATTTCGCTGCGTGCTTCGGCCGCTGCCATGGCGGCCTGAGAGGCGACCCGTTGGTCCTGAGATGAGGGATTGGCCGGCGCCAGGGCTGCCCGGCGGATGGTATCGGCCTTTTGCATCTTGTCTCGCGGGGATCCCGAGAGGGAGGCGTCGATGGTGACCTCTCCGCCGATGGCGTAACGTCGCCCATCCGGCCCCTGCTGGTAGGTAAAACCACCGCCGGTAACATAGCGTCCTCCTGCCGCCTTGTGCGCCAATTCATGGGCCTTGACCTCCCGGTCCCGTTGTTGCAACTGTTTCAATTGGCTCAGCTCTTCGTCTGTCAGGCGGCTGGCCTGTCGGGTCTCCATGGCGGGGCGTCGGGTAGCGCTGTCGCGGGTAGCGGGGATGGCGGTTGAATCCTCTTCTTCAGCGCCCGCCGGCGGCGTTTGAACGGCATGGGCTGGCTCAAGCCCGCGTTGGCTCCTGTCGGAGGCGGTCACGCTGTTGTTGAAAGCTGATATTGATCCGAGGGATAGGTACATTCCGTCTCCGAATAGAATCTCTTTACACAATTATATGAAATCTTGAGAAAAATAAACGGGAAAAGCGGGCATGACGGGCGATTGCTGAATTAATTTCGCAACTGTCCGGCGCCACAGGCGCATTTTTCGTGGGTTAGCCCGGATATTTCACCCGGTCGCTGATAATATGAATTAACTTATTGATTTAACATGTAATACTTAGAATATTAGCAAAGTGCAAAGTGTTACCCGGCAACGCTGAACGCGCCCTCGCACCGATCTCGTCGCTCATGGATAGTATTTCCTTAATCATCAATAGCTTAGGCTATTGACTCAATCGCAAATCCGCCCCTGAGCGACGCGTTCGGCACGATCATCACGCTCCCGGGTGAAACATCCGGATTAGCGTTGCTCACTCAACAGGCGAATACTTTACAATACTGATAGAATTCATGGCTTCAAAGCGATTAGTACACCTATATCCGTAACCTCTTCTTCGAAGCGAGGGGCGTCCGAGACTTTTTTGCCCCTCCACGGGGGCCGGGCCGGAAATCTCCTTGCAGTAAAGGAGGATGGGGTATAATCCGCTGCTTTTTACAACGACGCACTCTTCCCCATGTCTGAACTGCTCGAACAACTCAGCCGCCGACGCACCTTCGCCATCATCTCTCATCCGGATGCAGGCAAGACAACCCTGACGGAAAAACTGTTGCTGTATGGCGGAGCCATCCAGATGGCGGGTGCTGTGAAGGGCCGCAAAGCGGCGCGGCATGCGACTTCCGACTGGATGGAGATGGAGAAGGAGCGGGGCATCTCGGTCACCTCTTCGGTGATGCAGTTCCCCTATCGGGACGAGATCGTCAACCTGCTCGACACCCCTGGCCATGGAGACTTCTCGGAGGACACCTACCGCACCCTGACCGCGGTGGATTCGGCATTGATGGTGATCGACGTGGCCAAGGGCGTGGAGGAACGGACCATCAAACTGATGGAGGTGTGCCGGTTGCGCGACACGCCGATTCTCACCTTCGTCAATAAGCTCGACCGTGAGGGCCGTGATCCCCTGGAGATCCTCGACGAAATCGAGCAGGTCCTGAAGATCAAGTGCGCCCCCGTCTCCTGGCCCATCGGCATGGGCAAGCGGCTGAAGGGTGTTTACGATCTGCGCACCGATACCACCCATCTGTTCAGCGCCACTCATGGGGGGAAGATCCAGATGGGTGAGATCATCGAAGGTATCGACAACCCCAAACTGGATGAGTTGATCGGCGGTCAGGCCGAAGAGATGCGCGAAGAGATCGAACTGGTGCGCGGCGCCAGTCACGAACTCGACCTGGAGGCCTATGCACGGGGTGAGCAGACACCGGTATTTTTCGGTTCGGCAATCAACAACTTCGGCGTCAGAGAATTGCTCGATGCCTTTATCGAGTATGCGCCTGGCCCGCTCTCCCGCTCAACCCGGCAGCGGGTGGTGCAGCCGGCGGAAGCCAAGTTCAGTGGTTTCGTTTTCAAGATTCAGGCCAACATGGATCCCCAACACCGCGACCGGATCGCCTTCCTGCGTGTCTGCTCGGGCAAATACCACAAGGGGATGAAGCTCAGCCACGTGCGCATCGGCAAGACAGTGCAGATCAGCAATGCCATTACCTTCCAGGCCGATGAACGGCGGCATGTGGATGAGGCTTGGCCCGGCGACATCATCGGCCTGCACAATCACGGCACCATCCAGATCGGCGACACTTTCACTGAAGGGGAGACGTTGAAGTACGAAGGCATACCCTATTTTGCCCCCGAACTGTTTCGGCGCGTGGTGCTGAAAGACCCGCTGAAGCAGAAGGCCCTGCTGAAAGGGGTGTTGCAGCTCTGTGAGGAGGGGGCTACCCAGGTCTTCCGGCCGGTGAAAAACAATGACCTGATTCTCGGCGCCGTGGGGGTGTTGCAGTTCGATGTGGCGGTGGCGCGGTTGAAACACGAATACAAGGTCGAGGCAATCGTCGAGCGCGTGAATGTCGCGTCAACCCGTTGGATCGAGTGCCGGGATGATAAGATGCTCAGTCGCTTCAAGGAGAAGGCGCATGAGTATCTGGCGCTGGACGGGGATGATCAACCGGTCTATCTGGCGCCCACCCGGGTGAATCTGGAACTGGCGATGGAACGCTGGCCGGATATCCGTTTTCTCGCCACCCGCGAATTGTGATCCGAGGACGGGAAAAACGCTTCGCATATTGAAAATTACATTTGCTAAACCATACTGTAATTAGAACCTGAAGCTGTGGATTCAGGTAGGCGTTGTTATGTCTTCTACTTCGATTGGAAGGAGGTTGTAGATGTTTCTGATGCAGAAAAACACCGAAGAACTGGTTGAAATACTGGGTCTGGGTGACCTTATCAATCCGAACCATGCTGAAATCGTAGGCCGTTATCATGCCGGCGAAGAGCTGCAGGATGCGGAGACCTTTTCCAAGGGTGAGATGAAATTCCCCTCCGGCGAGCCGCTTCCCCAATGCTGGTTGGATGCCGAATACCGTCAGCACTGAGCATCCGTATTTCTTACCGGGATTTAGCTGCGCTTGAGTTCAACAGGCGGCGGGAGTCTTTGAACCAAAAAACTGCGGGTTGACCGCTCCATTCCGATACTAACCCACTGATAGGCAAACTATTAAATTCGATTTGCCTATTCACCGGCTGGGTGAAACATCCGGGTTAGGGGGACCACTTTTGCTGAATGGTTTCTCTATTCATGGCTAACCACTGCAAACCGATAATTATACTGGTGGAGTTTGCCCGCCCTGTATAGAGCTCTCCAATCGCCTCATCGGCATCCATCACCACTACCCGGATATCCTCACCCTCATGATCAAGCCCATGCACGCCCTGCGCATTCGAAGCATCGACTTCACCGCAAAAGAGTGCAATTCGATCAACCGATATACCGGGACTCACCATAAACTCGCAAACCGGCTCGAGACACCCTATTTCACAATCGGCCTCTTCGATTGCTTCTCTACGCGCCACTGACTCGTCACTCTCATTGTCCGGCGTGAATCCGCCCACCGTCTCTAGTATCCACGGCGCCGTCTCTTGACCTATTGCGCCGATACGGAACTGCTCCACAAGCACCACTTTGTCCAGACGGGGATCATAGAGCAAAACAGAAACCGCCCGGAGCTGTTCAAGACGCTCTCGCGCCAATGTCACACTCTTGCCTCCCATGTAGAGATCATGCCTGAGAAAATAACGATTGATTTTCAGAAACCCCTGGTAGACCTGGTCAGATTCCACGATTTCGTATTGATAGTTCATTTCAGTTGTCAAACATGCTTTGTCAAAAACATCTTTACAAGATCGGCAGGCGTCACGGCCTTCATTTTAGTCATCACACGGGACCGGTGCAGTTCCACCGTCTTAATGCTGATACCAAGATCCATTGCAATAACCTTATTCATTTTTCCAGCGATGATTTCATGAAGTATCTCATTTTCTCTTGGGGTTAAGGTTAAAAATCTCTCCTGGTACATGCATTCTTTCATGTGTGCTTTAGGAATATCACTGCGTCGCCGAGTCATCGAATGAATCGAAAGCGCCTTGTCGAGCGCGGATCTCAGTTCTTCGTTGTCCAATGGCTTTTCCAGAAATGTGACTGCACCCTTTGACATTGCCTCTACCGCCAGCGAGATATCTCCGTGTCCCGTCATATAGATGATTGGAATGTAAATTTGATTAATCGTCAGTTGTTCATGGAGTTCCAGACCCGTCATTGTCGGCATTCTTATATCAAGCAAGCAACAGCATCGTTCCCTGGACTTGAGCATAGATAAATTGGCGAGCGCTATTCTCGGGTCAGCATACTCCACAACACGATACCCGGCCTCTACCAGCATCCAAGAGGCGGATTCTCTAAAATCCCTGTTATCGTCAATAAGATAGACAGTCTCTCTAAACATGATTACCGTCCCCGCTGTTTTATCGGCAGTAGTATATGAGATGTGCACCCATGCTTTTCATTACGGGTAAGCGACAGTTTCCCGTTGTGTAATTCAATAAATGATCGGCATATATTCAGGCCGACACCCATCCCTGTTGCCCTCTTCGACGCAAATGGGGCGAACAATCTCTCCTCTTCGTAATCGGATATGCCGGCGCCTGTATCTATGATCAATATCTCCATATCCGAATTCCGTTGCTGAGCGATAATCCTGACTATTCGCGCAAAATCCGGCATGTCACGCATGGCTTCTATAGCGTTTCTTATAAGATTTACAATAACCTGTTGCATCATAAGCTCATCGGCGTTGATTTTCACTGATTTGCCGGTGAAGCTGAGTTGTATCTCGACTTGGTTTTTTCGTATTTCCCACGCCAACAGTGAAACGCATTTTTCAATCAGCGATTGAACCGTAAAATTTGTATACTTAGGCTTTCCGGATTGGCTGAAGTCCCTTATCCTTGCAACAATATCCGATATGTATTTTGTCTGCTCAATCGATTTGCCGATCGCTTCGAACACTACCGGCTCTATCCCCTTGCACCTGTCGAGTCGCATGCGAACGCCATGCAATAAATTTGAAATAGTTCCTATCGGCTGATTGATCTCATGGGCCAAAGTGATCGACATTTCACTAACGGCTTCACTTTCGGAAGTAAATAACCGCCGCTCCATGCCATGCGAATTATGCATCTGAATATCTTCTTCGACAAAATCCTTCTGTATGCGCAATGCCAGTTTTGAATCCCCGATACTGGCAATAGCCACCTTGTACTTTGTATTGTTACAGCATCTGATTACGAATAGTTCAGGCTTTGTATCTACTGATGTTATATCGAAACTAAGAATCGCTTTCGACAATCCGCGAAAGCAGTTAAACACTTTCTCTATCGGAGAACCAACATCCAAGGTTGCGAATTTATTTTTGAAATGATCCGTTTGCCAAATCACTTTCCGGCAACTCATGTCCAACAGCATAACATAATCGCCCAGTGACAATAGCGTGTTTTCAAGATCTACTCTATTCAGCATCATCCTTGCAGCTCTATCACTTTTCTATATTGAATACGTAATGCATAACTCGCTTTCCTTCTATTCCACCAGATCGTATCTGACCAATTAAGAGACAACTATCTCTTACTAAAAAGCGGCTTAGAGTAAATCATGATCACTGCTTCGTGAATATAGGATTTTGCTGACAAACGAATAAGTAATGACCTACACAAACCAGTGTCTCGGGGCTTATCTCTTTAGGCGATCAAAAAACATCCACGCCATTCATCTTTTGCCAGTGGTCATCACCGTCATATAAATTACGATAGAATGGGGAGCCCGGATAGAGGGGAACTTGGTAAAGTTCATCATCGTCATCGGAAAGGCAAATTGTCGGTTACCTGCTTGACGAATTTGCAACCCTCCGCGAACTGCTCGCAAGCGGGATTGATGAAGATGATCTTTAGCACCGGTTTTTAATGTTGCGAACCTGCCGGCCCTGCCGTCACCATCCACTATCGGTCCGCAACCATGCCGTGGAAAAAACAAGTTTGTAGTTTTTACAGTCGTCTATGACATGACACCGGTCAACCTAAAAACCGCAGTTGGACGGGGTGAAGTGTGCGCTTGCGGGGGTGCGGGGCAAGGGTCGCTCCTGCACATCCCTGTGCTTGCGACACTGGTGCATCCCTGCACGGCGCGCAACAACGCGGAATCGTTATGCTATGCCAGGGCGGTGCAACGCAGCCACCAACCCCGATCCAAAGGCATTGCCGTTCCATTCGGGATAAGCTCGTTTTTCAAGGCATCAAAAACAAAGCCCGCAATATAGCGGGCTTTGTTTATTACTAAATATCAATTGGTTATTAAATGGATTGATAGTAATCCATGAGGATTTGAGCGACTTCCGGACGTGAGAATTCCTTAGGTGGCGCAATGCCTTCTCCAAGCATCTCGCGTACTTTGGTGCCGGAGAGCAGGACAAAATCCTCTTTGGTGTGGTCAGGCGCTTCGCACATCATCACCACCTTCTTCAGCTTGTTGGAATAAGCGGTGTGGTCGGCCTTGAAGATTTCGATCTCTAGGGCGCCGGCAGGCACCTCCTCTTCAAAGATGGTCTGCGCATCGAAGGCGCCGTAATAATCGCCCACTCCGGCATGGTCGCGGCCGATGATGAAGTGCGTAGCACCCATGTTTTGACGAAAATAGGTATGCAGTACGGCTTCCCGAGGACCCGCATAGAGCATGTCAAAACCGTAACCGGTAACCATCGCGCTGTTCGTCGGGAAATAGAGTTCCACCATCTTACGGATGGAGGCATCGCGCACCGGGGCAGGGATATCGCCCGGCTTCAGTTTACCCAGCAGCATGTGGATGACCAGACCGTCGCAACCGAGCCGGTTCATGGCCATGTGGCAGAGTTCTTCATGGGCCAGATGCATCGGATTGCGGGTCTGGAAGGCGACAACCTTTTTCCAGCCATGCTCCTTGATCTCGTTGCGTATCTCCACGGCGGTGCGGAAGGTATCGGGAAAGTCGGACTGAAAATAGGAGAAGTTGAGAACCTGGATCGGGCCGGACAGGGCAATGCGACCCTGACTGTTGAAAGCCGCCACGCCCGGGTGCTCCATATCGTCCGTACGATAGACCCTGTCGGTCATCACTGCCATCTGTTCGTCACTGACCTCTTCGACGGCCTCAACGTCCATGATCGCCAGCACCGGATTGCCCTCCACATTCGGATCCCGTAGCGCAATGCGCCCGGCATCGCCGATGGCTTCTGTATGCTCCAATAGGCAGAGCACGGGAACCGGGAAGAAGCTACCGTCGCTCAAGGTCATCTTTTCGGCGGCGCCCATGGCATCCGCCATCGCCATGTACCCCTTCAGCGGACTGAAGTAGCCGGCGCCCATCATCACGGCATTGCCGGCAGCCTGTGAACTGATCACTACGGATGGCAAGGACTCAGCCTCGTGGGAGAGTTGACGATGGGTATCCGGGTCGTAGACAAACAAAGGTTGCAGTTCTGTGGAACCTACGGGGTTGATCATGACGTTTAATCTCCTTCGTTTCGATCGCTAAATATCAGTTTGACCGGCCTGATCACCACATCGATCACCATGCCCGCCTTGAGGATTTGCTATGACCTGAATCCCGAGTTCATAAGCGAATCACACAGGCGTCGGCCATGAACTCACGGATTCAGGTTATGAGTTAATCGTATCCTGATTCGCTTTGGACAATTTCTTTAAGCGGATTCTGTAAATATTAATTAACCTGCTGTTTATCATCAAAATTACTTAGCATTTTTGCTCGAAGCAAAAATAACGCAGCCCATACATTACCACAACAGGGAGTTATCCAGCCCAGTTATTTTTTTACGTGCCCAGAAAATAACGGCGTCTGCAGCAGATCGGCCAGGCCACTGATACGTTTCAATCGCCGCTCAACAGTGTGCTGGAAGACTGACTCCGATCCAACCAGGGTAAACCTGCCTTTCGATCGGGTGACCGCGGTATATAGCAGTTCACGGCATAACACCGGGCCGGATTGCTCGGGGAGCTGAAGCAAGACTTCCTGGAACTCCGAACCTTGACTCTTATGCACAGTCACCGCGTAGACGGTTTCACAATGGGGCAGTGCGGCGGGAGAGACCCAACGGATCTCACCGTCAGCTCCTTTGAAGGCGACCCCCAGGTCTTCGGTGCGATGCGGATGGGGCAGGACAATCCCGGTCTCGCCATTGTAGAGATTGAGCTGATAGTCGTTGCGCGTCAGCATCACGGGACGCCCCGGATACCACGCCTTGTTATCCGGTACATGGCCCGCCTGGATCAACTCACGGGTAATGGCCTGATTGAGATGTTTTACCCCGAACCGCCCCTCACGCAAAGCGCACAGAAGGCGAAAACCCTGCAAGGTCGAGAACAGCCTATCGACGGACGCCCCGGCCGCTATCTGACGAAACAGCGCCGCATAACGGCCGGCGGCCATCTTTGCCGTTGGGACATCCGATGCCGACCATCCGATGTCATCTCCCGCTTCTCCCGAGTATAATAGGCGTAACGCCGTCTGCGCATCACCCTGATTAATTGCCCTGGCCAATCGGCCGATCCGGCTGTCTGCATCAAACCGGTAACTCTCTCTCAACTGCACTACACTATTGTTGAGGCATCCTGCGGATTTTGTGAGGATATCCACCGGTTGATCAGTCAGTTGCTCTAATAGTCGGGCAAACGAACGATCAGGCCCCTCACAACCGGCACACATATCACCCAGCACCGCGCCTGCCTCCACAGAGGCGAGCTGGTCACGATCCCCAAGCAGGATCAGTCTTGCCTGTTCCGGCAGGGCATCCAGGAGTTTGGCCATCAATGCCACATCGACCATGGATGCCTCGTCCACTATCACCACATCGAGCAATAAAGGGTTCTCTCGATGATGGCGAAAACCCGTGCCGCGGTGACAAACACCGAGCAGACGATGCAGGGTCGATGCCTTGTCCGGGATAGCCTGTAGTTGTTGTGTTGACAGGGGAAGCGATGACTTGGATTGGCGAATGGCCTGTTGCAGTCGTGAAGCCGCCATTCCTGTCGGCGCCGCAAGGGCGATACGCAACGCACCGCCTCCGGGTTGCCGGCGCAACAGTGCGAGAAGACGCACAACGGTGGTCGTCTTGCCGGTGCCGGGACCACCGGAAATGACGCTGAGTCGACGCAACACTGCCGTAGCGGCGGCGATCTTTTGCCAGTCGCTTCCCTGCTTGGCCGGCTGTTGAAAGAGCGCCTGAAGGCCCTCTTTCAATAACCCCAAGTCTACGGATTCGGGAACGGCGCCGGCGCGGCGCAGCAGTGCCTGACCCAGCCGTTGCTCATAATCCCAATAGCGATGCAGATAGAGCCGGCTGGATGCATCGAGAATCAATGGCTGCCAGTCACCAGGGCGACCGACCACACCGCTTTCCAGCAACTCACGACGCCAGTCCTGGAGCCGGGGTGCCCGGATAACCGGATCCGAGTCGGAGAAAAGTTTCTCATCGGCCATCTCTTTCAGGTCGAGACAGAGATGGCCCTCGCCGGTCGCATGGGTGGTCAACGCGATCGCCAGGGCAAGGGATTGGGAGGGCGTCTTTGCTTCGGCAAGCAGAAACTCGGCAAGGTGCAGATCGAGGTCGTTAAGTCGATTGCGCCGGTGCAGATCACGTAACAGATCATCATAGCGAAACATCGGCGCCCTCCATGACCAATCTGTCCAGGGCCTCGATGAAATCCCGTGACGGTCTCTCCGCCACCACGCCTAATCGGCAGCCGGTCTGCGGCCGCATGCCGCGCAGAAACAGGTAGTAGACGCCGCCGAAGTGCCGTTCATACTCATATTCCGGTTGTCGCAGCCGGAGATAGCGATGCAGCGCCAGGGAGTAAAGAAGGTACTGTAACGCATAGTGATGGCTGATCATGGCCGTCAGTAGCGCCTGCTGATGGTAATCGCTGCAACTATCACCCAACCAATTCGACTTGTAGTCAGCCAGATAGAACCGCCCATCCGCCTCAAACACCAGGTCGATGTAACCTTTGATAAATCCATCCACGACTTCAGCATGCAGGCTGTCGAGGCCATCGAGGAGTCCTGCGGCATCTGAAAAACGGTAGCGCTCTGCGAGGCCTTTTATCGCTTTCGGGTCAAGGGCGTGAACCGGGAAATAAAACGCCATTTCGTTGCGCCGCTGCCGTGGTCCGATCATACTTAAACTCAGACCCTTCGCATTGAGCGGTGTCTGCAATATTTGCTTCATCCAATCCACCACGACAAACGTCCAACGGCTGTCGATAGCGTGCAACAACAATTTCTCTCGCACCAATGCTTCGAGCCGCTCCCGCTCGGGATCAACAAAATCGAGCGCCTCCAGGATGGCATGCAGACAACTGCCGGAGCGTGATCCGCGAGGAAAACCATGTACGTTCAAACCATCCTGGACCTCTGACGACTGAGTCAGTACGGTCAATGGGGCATCGTGATCCGGTCGATCCGCCTGGTGACCGGCCACCAGCGAGGAGAAACTGGCTACCCTTCGAACGATGGAAAAAGAGGCTGAGAATCGCCTGGGCGAAAGCAGATCCGGCGGGAGTGTCAGCGGTAATTGCCCGATTTCTCCGTCTTCCGGCATTGGTGTCAGACTAATCGCGCCCTGGGCGTCCTTGATCAGTTGCTGCAGGGCCTGCTCCAGGCGCTCCGGGCTTAAGGCTTTAGCCCGCTCTTTCCAGGTTTCCAACCCGTCCGGCACATCCTCTCCCCGACCACTGTGCAACAGCCAGCCAAGGGCGGAGTGTGCGCTCTGTTTCACCAGGCCCCAGGGGAGATAGCAGCGATGGCGAGCACGGGTCAAGGCCACATACGACAGGCGAAGATTCTCCGCCATCGCCTCTTCCCGGTAGAAACGCTGGTTTGCCTGGAAGTCATCCGAACCCAGTTCCAATACGGCCGCATGGTCTTGCGCCGGGTCATGGAACAGAAAAGGCCGGTCATTGGCCTTTTCCGAGGTCTCATCCCACAGATAAGGACAGAACACGATGCCATACTCCAATCCCTTACTGTGGTGCAAGGTATCGATCTTCACCAGATCTCCGTCACTCTCCAGACGCAGCAGCCGCTCCTCATCCTGGGAGATGGATTGGCGCTGACGTCCGAACCATTTGACCAACCCCTCCATGCCCGGCCGTGCTGTCGTGTCCTGCTGATGAAGCAATTCCGTCAGATGATAAAAATTGGTCAGTCGCCGTTCTCCATCCCGGTAGTCGAGCAACCGGGTTTCGATGCCCAATTCAAGGGTCAACCGTTTGAACATGGTTACAAAACCGGCGCTCTGCCAAGCGCGATGGTAGACGAAAAAACGATTGAACAGGTCGCTCTGCATCGCCTCCCGTCGATTCAGTTCATCGATAGCGGCGGCATCCCAACCCAATAACGGTGTTGCCAACGCAGCGCGCATCAGACTACCCCGATGGGGTTCAAGCAACGCAATCAGCAATCGCTCCACTTGCTCTGCCTCATCTGACCAATAGACGCTTTGTTGACTACCACGCACCACATGGATGCCTCTATCCTGCAACGCATGGGCGATACGCGCAGCCTGCTCATGTTTTCGCACCAGCACAGCGATATCGCTGCCCCGCAAAGGTCGATCTCCGATGCGCGCCTCATCTTTCGAGGCTTGCGACAACAACCGTGCGATCTCCCCGGCGATCGCTTCGGCCACTGCCTGGCGGATCTCTTCAAGGGGATGGCGTTCATCGAAAGGGAGTTTCCAGATCCGCAACGAGGATTCGTCCTCACCTTTTGATACAAAGGATCCGATCTCGCGCGTTGCCGGTTCCACTGGTCGGAATTCGATGCGACGGTCATAGAATGGGTGTTCCGCTTGACTGAACAGGGCATTCACCGCTTGCACCAGACCAGGGGCGGAACGCCAGTTGGCATCAAGGGTGTGGCGTTTTGCCCCAGTCTCATCTTTGGCCCGCAGATAGGCAAAGATATCGGCACCGCGAAAACTGTAGATGGCCTGTTTCGGATCCCCGACAAGGAATACCGGCAAATCGCTGTCTTGGTAGATCCGGCGGAGGATTCGGTACTGCACAGGATCGGTATCCTGAAACTCGTCTACCAGGGCTGCCGAATAACGCCTGCGCAGCATGCCGGCCAGCTGTCCCCGGTGATCGTTTTGCAGGGCCTGCTGCAACTGCAGAAGCAAATCGTCATAAGACCATTCCCCTGCTTCCGCCTGCCGTCTGGGCAGCTCCCTGAGCAGAAATTCATAGCATCGTTTTTGCAAAGCAACAACCGCCTTGTCATAGGCATCGACGGATTGATTAACTAATTCCAGATAGTCCGCCAGTCGTTGAAAAAACGGGTGTTGCGGCGCTGTCCGGCCTTTTTTCACCGCATTCCCGATGGACGATGGTGTAAATCGCTCCACCTTGTCGAAAGGTCTTTGATAGGGCGTTGCAAGAAGCCACTGGTCCATCTTCTCGCACCAACCTTCAACCCATCCTTGTCGATAGACGTTACCTTTCAAAACCTGACCGTCGCTCAGTAACGATTGAATGGCGGCGCGTCCCTGCTCCCACAGCGACCTGACCTCTACCTGTAATTGGCGGGCCTGTTGTTCAAGTTCCGAGAGCGATTCAGGCCACTTTGCAGCCCTGACATGGAGATAGGGCTTACCCAATGCGGGACGTAAACGCGATAACAGCACGTCCGGTGTCGTGATCCATTCACGGAAGGCCTGAGCAAACAGCGGCGGCAGCCCATCCATCTCCCGGCGCCAGAAATCGTCTGCAATCTGCTGTAGACGAGCCGCCTGATCCGGCACCAGGTCCGTTTGGAATGTCTGCCCGGTCTCAAAGGCGTGCTCTGTCAATACTCGCTGGCAAAAGCCATGAATGGTGAAAATCGCCGCTTGGTCAAAGCCTGCAATAGCCAAATCCAGACGTTTGCGCACGCTTTCCTTGTCATGCAGTTGCTCATATAGGGCAACTAACAAGGGATCGCTCGAACCACCTCCCTCGAACAGAGATCTGGCCTGCAGCAGACGCTGGCGGATACGTGTTTTCAACTCCGCCGTGGCTGCTTTGGTATAGGTAACAACCAGGATCGCATCCGGCGCGCATCCCTGCTCCAGCAACAGGCGTAGATAGAGGCCGGTGAGGGTGTGGGTCTTGCCGGTTCCTGCGCTGGCCTCCACAAGATTGAACCCTGTCAACGCGACTGATTCGATCTGCATGCCCACTATCGCCACTCCAGATGGTCCATCAACGGCTGCAACAACGCTTGACTGGTTTTGCTAAGCGCCACATCCGGAACGGGGCGCTCCGGTTTGAGCAGACGATTGTAGCGTTTGTCCACATCTCCCGGATGGTATCGATTGCCGAACCATTTCTCACGGGCTGCTTTGAGTGCTTTTTCCTCGTCCCCCTGTTGCAGTTTCTCGACATAGGTCCAGGATGTTGTGGGGTAGAACGGCAGTACAGAGCGCAGGCCTCGGCGATAGAACCGCAGCAATATTTCAAGGTGTGATCCGGCCTGTTCAACCGGCTTGAAACGCCCTGTCCTGCCTTGCTCCAGCAGAGAGGTCTGTTGCGCTACGCCTGAAGGATTGAGGTGATTCATCACTAGATGGCGAATCCAGTGTTGGATCAGTAGATAGGGATAGAGTTTCCCTGTGCTGAAGGCCAGCAGACCCTGCTCACTAACGCCGCGCAGATGGCCGAACAGATGCAGGTCAGCGACGAATAGATCGATCTCCAGGGGTTGTATCGAGCGCTCACCCCCAAGGGATCGAATACGTTCAGCCATCTCTGTGGCGTGGCTCAGCATCTGTTCAAACGTCTGCTCACCCACGCTGCCGTGGGGTAGCTGCCCACGGGCTTCTGACCTTTCATAGAGCATTTCAGGCGACGCGCCCTGAAGCAGCGACTCTACCAACGCATGTTCCAAATCCAATTGATCAAACCGCTCGAGAATGAAGGGTTCGCGCTCTTCAGGCAGCAGTTCGGCCGATTCGAGAGTGAGATCAAGTCTGTGTTGCGCAAAGCCGCGTTGTGGATTGGTGAAAAAGCAGAGTAACTGTTGCAGGTCGATCTCGACGATATCCTCGTGTTGCGCAAGCGGTCGCCTGACTAAGGGTCTATCGCACTGGGTGCCACGCCCGACCCGCATCGCAGCCTCACGCATCTCGGATGAATAGCTGAACAGGCCGCTGTCCTGACGAAAGTAGTCGGGAGAGAACGGTTGCAGGGGATGGTCGAAGGTGATTCGCGCCAAGCCCTCCTCGCCAACCATCTGCCGCAGCGTATCACGTAATTCATCGACTGCCACGGAGGGAGGGATGAGGCTGTTGTCGCGCTGGTTTCTCCCGATATAACTGAGGTAGAGACGATCCCGCGCAGAGATCAAAGTCTCCAGAAAAAGGTAGCGATCATCCACTCGTCGGGAACGATCACCAAGACGAAACTCACCGGCCATCAGATCAAAGCCTAGTTCCGGTTGCCGGCGTGGAAAGGCATCATCATTCATACCGATCAGGCATATCACGCGAAACGGCAGACTACGCATCGGTGCCAGGGCGCAAAAATTGACACCGCCGCCGAGGAAGCCCCGATCACCGACAAGGGCAAACATCTCCTGCAGACGATGATGCATAACCGTCACCGAGACCGGGTCGTGAAAACCCGCCTCTTGCGCCTCTTGCGCCATTTGATAAATCGTTTCCCTGACTGACTCGAGGAGTGGTTCAGTCGCCTCATCCGCCGAGAAGAACTGCTCCGTGAGATCGATCAAAAGCGCCATCCATGCCTCGGGCGAACGGAGAGTCCGGAGACGAAGCTCAAGACTGAATACCGCATCACAGAAGGCCAACAGACTCCCTAGGCGCTGACTGCCGGAACCCTCTGCACAATCCAATGGGTAGATGTGGCGCCAAAGTTCATCCCCGTCACTCGGCATGGCGTATCCCAGCATCAGTTGCCTGAGACCGGCTTGCCAGGTATTTCGCGCTTCGGGGGGTAACCCGAGGGGGCGTTTGCTTTCCCCGTCACGTCCCCAGCGGATCCCCGCCTGATCCAGCCATTGCGTAACCTGTTCGAGCCCCACTTCATCCAGATCGAACCGGCGACGAACAGCAGCCAGTTCCAGCAGGTTGAGCAGTTCGCTCACACCGTATCGAGAACCCGGCAGTTGCAGGATCTTCAGTAGCGCGACAGCCAATGAATTGCTCTGTTGCAGGCTGGTGTCACTGACCCTGAAGGGTATCCTCGATCGGTTATCCGGCCCTGAGAAGACAGCATTGATCAACGGTGCATAGCGATCAATATCCGGCGCCATCACCAGGATATCCGCCGGCGTAAGGCCGGGTATCTCTTCCAACATGGCCGGCAGTTGATCGTAGAGCACCTCCACCTCCCGCATAGGGCTGTGGCAGAGATGCAGGGTTATGGAGTTGTCCGGCGGACAATCGGACAAAGGTGGTTGCAGATGCAAAATCTGATTTTGCAGCCGTTGCAGGAGTCGTTCATTCGGTTGAGCTTCAAACAGCTCTTCACCACCTGGATCCATCTCATTGACGGCGGCAAAAAAATCCCTTCCCTGTCTTCCCAGGGAAGCCAGCAGCGGGTTGCCGACTTCCAGGTAGAGTTCTTCTCCCAGGGACTTCAACTGCAAACGCGCCTGTTCAGCCGGTGAGACGATATCGGCCCAATGCATTTCACAGGGATTGAGCAGAAACAGGTAAACCTCGATATAAAGTGCAATTTGACGGATGATCGCCAGGTAACCCGGCGATAATGTGGGCACACCAAAGATAAAAACCCTTGACGGCAATCCATCAGTGTAGGATTCGGGCGACAAGCGGGACAGTCGTTGTTGCAGACTCAGCCAGTGGACGGCGTCCTCCTTCGTCAGTCGGCGCCAGAGATCGGCCTGCCACTCATCGCCGTTGGTGGCAGCCTTTCCCTGTTGCCATTGAACGATCCAATCCGGCCGGTAGATCAAATAACGATCGAACAAAGCCGCCAGTCGTTGCGCTAGCTGAAAACGCCGCACTTCCCCCCCCCCAAGCAAATAGTCAGTAACCGGCCGATAGGAAGGCTGTTTCTCCCTATCCGCCAACAAGGCATGAATACGCCAGGACAGACGCTTGGGTTGATAACGGTCCTGTTGCGGAACCGTCGGCAATAGACGGTGAAAGCACTGCCAGATGAAGCCGGCCGGCAGGGGAAATTCCAGATTGGCGCAGATACCCAGACGGCAGGCGATCCGCAATGACAGCCAACGCTCCATGCCTGGGTGCTGAACCACCACCTGTTCCGGTTGAAGGGGCAAGCCGCCACCCTCCGCAAGCAGCGAGGTGAGACGCTCTGCGAGTGCTTCAAGACGGTTGGATTGATAGAGCCTCAACATGGGGCCGCATTCTAACCCGATTAGGGCTCAATCACTGAGTCTTTACGCTTACATGCTATTAACCCGGCAATCTAAATACGTCGCATTCAGGGCTTCAACCTAAAAACCGCGGTTGGACGGGGTAAAGTGTGAGCTTGCGGGGGGCGCGGAGCAAGAGTCTCTCCTGCACATCCCTGTGCTTGCGACACTTGTGCATCCCTGCACGGCGCGCGACAACGCGGAATCGTCATGCTATTCCAAGGCGTTACAACGCAGCCATGCGCCACCGCAAGCGTGCAAGTTGTAGGCAGACGCTAATTAGGCCGGCTTTGCTGCGGTCTTAGTCTTTGGCGCCAACACCACATCCATGATCTCCGCGACCTGTTGCGGAGTCTCCTCCAGCAGGGACTCAATCTCGTCACCCTGTAAGCCGGTACTCAGCCAAATCCCAGCGTCGACCCGTTCACACACCTCTTCCAAATCAGCGCCACTGATTTCAGCGTAGGCCAAGACGGACGCCAAGTGCAGCAGGGCGGTCTCGAGTTGGAACGCCGTGGCGGCTGCCGGCCGGTGATGATAGGCGACCACACTGATGATGCTCTCGGGCAACTTCCACTTTCTCAACAAGGCTTCACCAACATCCATATGGGTAAAACCGAGGATGTCGTACTCTGTCTCCGGCAGCAGGGCATCGTCTCCGCCGGTGATCAGCAGGATATCCCTCGCCTCCCGCGGCAACTTGAGATAGATCGCCAACCTGCCGATATCGTGCAGCACACCCATCACGAACAGGCGTTCGGCATGCAGCACGTTGCAACGTTTAGCCAGCGCCCCAGCCATCACAGCGGTGGTGATGGAGTAGCGCCAATACTCGGCCATATCGACTAAATCTTCGGGAATACCGGTAAAAATCCTCGCCGCCGTGGTGGCCATCACCAGATTTCGCAGTTCGTTGGTTCCGACTACGATAATCGCCCTGGAGATGGTCTCCACCGGCGCCTCGAAATTAAAAAAAGCGCTGTTCACTAAGCGCAACAGACGGGCCGAGAGATCCGTGTCCTGAGAAATCAGGTCACCCAGGGTCGTAGCGGAATAGTCCGGCGCATCGATCAGTCGGTTGACCTTGACACAGACATCCGGCAGGGAGACTAAACGCTCGATCTCAATAACAAGTTGTTGCGGAGTCATGACTTCCACCTCATGGGCCAGCCCTCAACGACAGATTCAGTGTGGGCTTAATACGCTGATATTCAAAGGATATAAGGATATTCATCTGTACCGGATTCAGTTAATATCCGGCCCTGTATCAGCCTTTAGCGGCGCTTTTAGCAAAAGCTTGACCGACGAACGCCCGAATCCGGAGTGAAAGCTATGCCTTTCTTCATTTTTAAGATCTCTGCCGACAACAAAATCGAATACCTCGATGAAGAGGAAAAATATCGGCTTGCGCGGGAAAAGGTGCGTAACCTGCGCGCCACTCATGCTACCGATAACGGCGTCAACTATCGCATGATATTTGCCAACAGCGTCGGACAGGGCGAAACCCTGCTCTCACCGACCGAGCACGATGAGAAGATCATCGGTGACGACTGAAGTGGAACCCATCAGAGTGAAACGGGACGAAAGCGGCTGAGTCGATTGTTAAAAATTACCTTTTTGAAACGGCGGAAGACACGCTAAGATTATGTTCATCTTAGGGATTCTTCGTGCTACTCTTGAAACGGCAGACTGCCATGAAGCTACATAATTAGAGTCGAGCCAGTGATGTTATCCCTTTTCGCTTTAATTTTACCAATGATCCACTGAAGGACCCGCCAATCGTGTCGACCCGGGATAGAAGAAATAAATACCAGAATCAATTCCAGCCCTTGCTGAATCGCTGCAGGGACACGGTCGTCGTCTACATCAACGCCCTCTTGTCTGAGTTGTTCAACAACTCGGACAAGGCGCTCACCAGCTTTGCCCAGAAGGCCGAAACCAACGAAATACAGAACCGTTTCTTCGAGGCTATGGCCATGATCCGCAACCGGCACGGCCTGGTGGAGCATGAATTCCGGGAATTGGTGAATGAGGGATTTGATAAATTTTGGCAGGATCAACCGGAGATAAACAGCTTCTCCGACTCAGAGGAAGACACCGAACTGGAACTGGTTGACCAGGAATCGATGGATGTCTCCACCGCCCTCGAGAACATGATCGGCAAGACCGTGGGGCACCATCGTTCCCAACTCTATGCCCTGGGGCAACGCCTTAGCGTGGTGAGCGGCGGGCGTAGCGTCAAGCACAAGCAGATACCTTCCGGCCCCCACCATCTCGCCCACGCCTTCAATGATGCCATCGACGCCCTAGATCTCGAATCACGCATCAAAGTGATCATCCTTGTTCTATTCGATAAGTACGTCCTGAAACAACTGGGCTCAATCTACGATGACTTCAACAACAGCCTGAAAGAGGCCGGCGTTCTGCCCCATCTGCGACCGTCTATTCAGAAATCACCCGAAGCCAGGAAGAGGAGTAAAGCGGAAGAGGAAGAGATGGCCGAAGGAACCCTCGAACAAACCCAGGAAGAACTGGGAGAGGAGCTGTTCGGGTCTATCCTCGATATGATGGCCAACAGACGCCGCGTCTCACCGGAAAAGAGCCAGGCAAGGGCGGCAGCGGCACAGGCGGCCGGTCGCCAGGTAGGCAGCGCCCCTCCCGCCACCCCGGAAAACCTGGTCAGCGCGCTGGACGATATCCAGCCGGTAAAACGTTCCGATCGCATTCCCGATGCCAACGCACCCGCGAGTATCATCTCGAATATCGAAATCGACGAACAATTCCTGATCCGTGTCAAACACACCCTTGCCGAAGAGCGACATAAACTCTACGCCGAGGTTGGCGCCGACCGACTGGAGGCAGCGGACGAAGACACCATTGACCTGGTCGGCATGCTGTTTGAGTATATGTTGAACGATCCCGTCCTGCCTGCGGTTGCAAAGGCCCTGATCAGTCACCTGCACACCCCCTATCTCAAGGTGGCGATCATCGACCGTAAACTGCTGACCGACAGCAATCACGAAGCCAGGCAACTGCTTGACTCCCTGGTCGAAGCGGGTAGTCACTGGATCGATGAGCGTAATCTCAAACGGGGTATCTACCCCGATATGCAGAACGTCATCGACCGGGTATTGAAGGAGTTCTCGGATAACGTCAGTCTGTTCAGCGCCTTGTTGGCGACATTCAAAAAACGTATGGACGAATTCAGGCGCAAGTCCGACATCCTCGAAAAACGCGCGCAGGATTCCATAAAAGGCAGGGAAAAACTCAACATCGCCCGCCAACGCGCCTCGCAAGAGATGAAAGCCCGCTCTTTCAGCGAATACCTGCCCCAACCGGTTAAAGCGTTTCTCGAACAGACTTGGGTGGATAAACTCATATTCGTGCTGCTGCGCCATCCCGACGGCGAAATGAGCGAAGACTGGAAGGAGGCTTTGCGCATTGCCGATGACATCGCTTGGACCTTCGAACCCAAAGACGAGAAAGAACGCGAGGAGATGGAAAAGTCCCTGCCTGATCTACGCCAATCCATCGAAGATGGATTGGCTTCCCTGGGTGGATTCCATCAGGACAAAAGCCAGGTTCTGTTCGGCCTGCTCAGCAGCGCCGAAACGGCAGGCATCGCCTCGGGAAAGGCGATGGAATCGACCAGAGCCGCCGAGACTGTGGTGCCGATTGCCGACAGGCCCGCATTGGAGGCGGTGCCCGGCAAGCCGGCTACGGTGGAGTCCGTGCAAACTCAGGATGGGGAGCAGGTACCTGAAGATGAACAGGTAATGATGGAGAAATTGCGTAAAATCCGCTTCGGAACCTGGTTCGAGATCCGCGACTCGCAGAGTGGCGAATTGCGTAAGGTCAAGCTGTCATGGCTGAGCCCCTTGACCGCCTCCTGCATGTTCGTGGACCGGGCCGGCGTACAGACCGCCATCAAGCCTCTCAAAATCCTGGCGCAGGAGATCCTGAAAGGAGAATCGACAATTCTCGAGGATAGCAGCGACCCGTTCGTGGAGAGGACGCTGCACGCCATCCGGCGAATGCTTCAACGCTCACTGAAAACCACGGAAGACATTGCCAGTGAAATCATCAAGGATGGGGGCAACGAGGGTAAGGGAATCCGTTAAGAATCTATTAACCCGGCAACCTAATATGTCGCGTCCAGGGCTTCAAAGTGGTAAAACTAGGATAGTGTCATGCAAGAAAAACGTCATTCCCCACGCAAGATAGCGGACGAGGTACTGGTAGTCTCTGACCAGATTACCGGCGGTCAGATCGGTCGGGTGGTCAATATCAGCGCCGAAGGCCTGATGCTGTTGAGCGAAGAACCCGTCATAACCGGTTCCGTCTATCAGCTTGATATGTTGCTTCCTGATTCGAACGAAGGTTTTCAGCGGATTTCGTTTGGCGCGGAAGCTGTCTGGTGTACCGAGACATCACAACCGGACAGTTACTGGAGCGGCTTCCGCATCATCGATATCGGTAACGACGATGTGCTGGCTATCGACGGATTGATACTCGATTGGCATACCGGTTGACGCCGCATCCGCGTCGACAACCTAGTGTACTGTCTCATACTAACTCAAGTTTCGGAGTTCAAAATGAAGGAAATCGGCTTCATCCACTCCATTACTCATACTCCAATCGCATAGTAAATGCATCCAGCTGAAGGCTGCGGACAAAAAACTCATGGATGCGTTGGTCAATAGTATCGACTGAACTGACGTGGTCTAATGGAATTGTACACCCCAGTTAAGCATAATTGATGACTTAACTGAGGTAGATAAAATGAAGACACGAAAGAAATATTCAAAAGAGTTCAAGCTGGATGCCATCAGCTTGGTAACCGAGCAGGGTTACACCCGACAGGAGGCGG
>JAHXHR010000067.1 GCA_025656505.1 Candidatus Thiodiazotropha sp. (ex Epidulcina cf. delphinae)
TCATCTTCTGCTTACTCCTCTTCAGTTAGAATAATCGCAGAAGACACTTATAATTTCAGCTATGATGTCCGACTAATGGGGTCCACCACTAGTTGAGCTTCTTAACACGGTCTGAAGGTGGAATTGATGAGTTACTTGAAGACATCGTTGGTGAAAACAAGAGCACAGTTTATAAGTTAAAAAGCCAACCAACACAAATGAACTTATTCGAGAAAGCTGGTGAATATTTGGCTAATCGGGTAGCCGGGGGTCTCTAACCCCTAGTCCCTACAATACCCTGCATGAGGTTCCGCACAGGGCGTTTCACTTGGAATGGTGAAGCTTGATCCAACCATCACGCAGTGCAATAAACCCTGAGACTTCAGATAGGCATTAGACCACGTCATTGTTCACCATTACCAAACATCTTCAATTGATGGATTATCATAACGATCCAGAGTTGCCAACCATTCCGGCATACCTTCTTTTATAGTTTCTTTCAAATCATCCAAGTCTTCTTTCTCTATTAAACCTTTCTCATACAGAAAAGCGTAAAACTTTTTGATACTTGTTGCATTACCTTTAATGCTAGATGGGCTTGCCCACATTGCCTTTTTTATAAACCAATACCCGAGAAACATGCCTACAGCGTTACCACCATCTTTTGCTTCAGTTACGCCTTCATATAATAGGTATTCATTTACATAGAAATCGATATTTGAGACATGATTGTCTATCGTGTTTTTAGATAAGCCAGATGATTTCAAAGAAATCTCAAACTCACTTAATAGTTTTTTATTGAATTTCCTGACCTTTTTGCAATCATTCTCGTATTTCTTATAATCATCCATTTCTAGTACTCAATCGATTAGTGATATTTTCTGCACTTAACGTCGTAAATAACCTGTCATTTTGAGAGCGCTAGCGAACAAAATGTCAGGTTGATTTACATTGTGTGTGCCCGGCATGGGCATGATTTTATGGGGTGTAAGTCCCCTGTACATTGTCTGGAAAGAGGTCATATTGACAACTTTAAAAAGTACTAGCCGAAGGCAAGGGCGGAAGGGCGACCGACCGTCTGAAAGAAGCCGGAGTGCAAACCTGCGAGCCGACGAACAGAAACTGTATATTAAGGCCGAACCCCAGGGCGAGTCAGCACAACATGACGAAGCCCATCCAGATCGATGGGGGATGGTAAATGCAGCGGTTGTGCAGGGAAAGATCATGTTCTTACCCGGGGAGATCTGCCGGCCTAAGCATCCTAACGGATGTGGTGGAACAGAGCCTGCGAAGGTGTGCGTTAACATGGCAGAAGTCAGCCGAGGACGAGAACCCAGGGGATCAACTGGGGAAAGGTCTGAGGGCAGTGTGATAGGTCGGTGCCTGTGAGCTCAGGTAGTCTACTAACCCCGTCCGGGGACTTAGATGCTTGGCGCGTCATAGAATCACCTCCTGTCGATTATGCATCGGTGGAATACATCGTATCCAATGCGAGTATAACCGAAGCCTGGAAAAAGGTCAGGTCCAATAAAGGGGCTCCCGGTGTTGATGGTATCAGCATTGAGGAGTTTCCCAAAAAGACACGGCCGCTGTGGACGGAGACCAAGAAGCGAATCCTGGAAGAGTGCTATGTGCCTCTTCCAGCGCTTCGAGTTGAAATCCCTAAGGAGTCCGGAGGAATGCGCCTTTTGGGCATTCCTTGTGTATTGGACCGAGTAGTGATGCAGTCTATCGCAAGGGTGCTCGGTTATCTATTTGAACCCACCTTCTCAGTCAACAGCTTTGGCTATATGCCGGGCCGTTCTGTGCAGCAAGCCGCAAGGCGTGCCCAGTCGTACTACCGGCAAGGTTATACCATCCAGATCGACATTGACCTGGAGAAATTCTTCGATACCGTAAACCACGATGTGCTTATGGCGCTAGTGGCCAAGAAAGTGAAGAACAAAGGCCTGCTGAAACTGCTGGGACGTTTCCTGCGGGCAGGCGTCATGGTCAATGGACGGCTACAGCCTACACGGACAGGAGTCCCCCAGGGGAGTCCGGTCTCGCCGATATTGAGCAATATTCTTCTGGATGTTCTCGATAAAGAGCTGGAAAAGAGAGGGCACAAATTCATTCGCTACGCCGACGATCTGTGTATCTTTGTGAAGTCGAAACGAGCAGGTGAACGAGTGATGGCGAGTATTAGCCGTTTCCTTGAGCAAAAGCTCAAAGTAAAGGTGAACCAAGCCAAAAGTAAAGTGAGTCATGTCAAAGAGAGCTCAGTGCTCGGTTTCAAGATTCACCACAAGAAGCTTCGCACACTGGACAGTAAAGTCCGAGTGTTCAAGCGCGAGCTTAAGGAATGGGCACGTAATAACTCAAGTTTCGGAGTTCAAAATTTGCAAAAAAGTGCTGCTTTCTAAGCATTTCGCACGGTAACCCGTTATTTGGAGCCATATGCAAGTGTTCGTAAATGTGCCGGGAAACCAACACACAAGCAAAATACCTGCAAATTCATTGTTGACATAAAAACACAGTGCTTTTAGAGGGGAGATCGTAATTATTCATATTTATCATACTATTAGAGGCGATTCGTATGTAAATATGAACTCCGAAACTTGAGTTGATAATAAACCGTCGAACGATTCAAGCTTAGTAACCGGCATTGACGGGTGAGCGGCAATCGATCTTCCTGAGCGATCATTTCTTGCCGTTCGGACCGTGAATCCTTTCCAGCCCGTGTTCTAAAAAATCCCGTTCCATTGTCAATCGGCCAATCTCGGCATGCAGCTCTTTTACCTTTTCGTCTGTCTCTTCACGCTGTCGCTGACCACGACCAAACAGCTGATCTGCATCGTTAAGCAATCGTTTGCGCCAATCCTGGATCTGATTTGGATGTACGTCAAACTGTTCTGCCGGTTCAGCCGATGTCCGATCATTTTTAACGGCTGCCAGGGCTACTTTTGCTTTGAAGGCCGATGAATGATTACGTCTTTTTCTGCTCATCTTCTGCTTACTCCTCTTCAGTTGGAATAATCGCAGAAGACACTTATAATTTCAGCTATGATGTCCGACTAATGGGGTCCACCACTATCCTCCATATCCTTGAACAAGCGGTAGGCGTGATCCGCAGATTCAACCGGTACACCTAAAAGGTCATCGTCGACCCGCTTTCGCATATATGTTGCTTTCAACATTCTTAATGTAACCCATGAGTATTCGTCTTCATAATGGCAGATCGGGAAACGACCATATGCCTCTTGACCCAACATTTAAGCAGCCCGTAGGCCGCGTTGCGCAGCTAAGTGACATCATCGTTAAGTCAGATAGCCGCTCCGCGCCAACCTGACCTACGCATTTCTACTCTATTTTTCATCCACTTGCCAATCTCTTATCCTATACGTCGCCCACAAGTACTGCCTACGCTGCGTTCCGTCTCATTGCTGCGGAGAGGCGGATTTGTTCTCCGCTTTACCCTGATCTTGTGTTTGAAAAAAATCTATTTGCGTTCGTTTGCGGACCAATCAGATTTTCTTTTGCATGGGAGAGGGGAGTGCTTTGCTCAGATCCCTAACCGTATTCCGATCAGAAATTTCCCCGAATTCAGAGGATCGTTGGGTTCTTCATGACCACCGTTGGAGATATGGTGAAAACGGAATTCGAAGTCGAGCCGGGTCTGCTCCAGATTGAGGCGCAATCCGCCGCCCGCCTGGTAGACGCCTTTCAGCTTTGAACTGGTGCCGGGAATCTCGGCGCGGGTATAGGCCGGGCCGCCGCCGACGAAGAGATAGGGTTGCAGTCGCTGATCGGCCGGCAGGGTCCAGCATGCGTTGAAGGTCACGCCAAAGATGGGGGGCTGGTCATGGGACTGCAGCCAGTGCAGCGGGATCTCGATCAGCATCGAGCGTCGGTTGAGATACCATCCCTTTCCGTGAACCTGACCCTGCGGCCGCTCGTGGCGCAGGATCAGATCTCGGGTTTTTACCCGCTGCTGTGTCTTGCCCCAGCTTGGATGTGATTCACCGAATCCGGCCAGTAAATGCCAACTGTTGACGCGCTTTTCCGCCATGGCTTGCGGGGATTGGGTCAGTAGCGGGAGTAGGCAAAGCGATAGCGGCAGACATCGGCCTGTGATCATGTGATTCGGCTCAGCATGCGTTGACTGCGAATCAATTGCGACCAGGCCTTGCCGGTGTTGAACCAAAGCACGTACATACCTTCTATGATCATCCTCGGCATCAAGCCGATGCTTGGCTCGAACGCCTCTTCACAGGCGCACAACCGATACTCCAGTCCCAGACTTTGCGCAATGGTGCGGATACGCGCCAGGTGGTAGCGGTTACTGATCAGCGCTACCGGATAATTCCCTGCTTTTTCCAACAGGCTTCGGGCGTGCCTGAGATTTTCCAGGGTGTTTTGCGACTGCTGTTCCAGGGTGAGACGGCGGCTGTCGATGCCTTGCCGAATGAGGTGGTTTTGGCCGGCCCGGGCCTCACTGATCTGTCGTGAATCTGCGGTTCCGCCAACCAGCAGGAGCTTGCGGTCCGCGTCCTGTTTCAATAACGCGGCAACCTTGTCGAGTCGTTGCCGGTAGTCGCGGTCGATCTGTTCGTTGACCAGCCGTTTTCCGAACACCAGCAAGCTGGTTGTATCCGTTTCGCTATCGGCTGAAAGGGCGGTCCGGTAGATATATCTCAGGCTGATGAGGAGAGGCAGTCCCAGCCCGATGATCAGCAGGAGAAGGGTGAGGCCGAAGGTCCAAAGGCCATCCCAATCGACGGCGCCTCGTTCAGGGTCGAATTGCATGGAATGTCCGTTGGTCCGGTATCCCGGCCCTGCGCCAAGTATCGGCACGGGGTCGGGATTGTATTTACAAAATGCTCACACGGGACTGAATGGCATTATCGAGATTCTGGATCCAGCCATTGTAGTTTTTATGGATCATGCTGCCGTCATATTTCAATCCCGTACTATCCTTATAGGCAATATTGTAGCTTTTACTGGTGTATGGGATATCAACCACGGCGCTGTTGCCTCGTAGCAGCAGGGTGGCGACGATGTGGCCGGGTTTGACCTCTTTCATGCGCCAACCCAGGCTTGCACCTGCGGACATGATCGCCTTTTTGATTTGCTTCATGGAGGCTTTATCAGAGGAGATGCTGATCGGGGAATTTTCGACATTGTAGATCGGCGCCGTCCGGCAACCCATCAGACCGAGGGTCAACACCAACACGGCAATAAAAAGAATGTTTCTTAAACTCACGAATTTCATATTGAGACTTCCTCACAACAGTTGTTTTTCGTTAACACAGGATTACAGCATGCCGATTTGATTCTATCACTGAAAATCGTTCATAGTGATGTGGTATGTTTTCGCGGATCGGGCATGATTCCTAAACTCTGGAAGAGTCCTTGAAGGTAAAATCCTCGCCGGAACAGTCGCCAGGCGATCATCCGTACGATACGCCAAGTGTCGGTCCAGGGTTTATAGTGACTCTGTCGTCCTCCGGTGCGATATATCGATTCAACAGGCACCGGCACACTATAAAAGTTGTGGCTGGCCGCTTCAATCATGATTTCGCTTTCGAAGACAAACCCCCTTTCTTTCGAAGTGTCTAAGCGTATGCTACGCAGCAGACCTGACGGATAGAGACGGAATCCGGATTGGGAGTCGGTGACCGGGTAACCTGCCGCCCAAGAGACCCAGAAATCGGCAAAGCGGTTGGCGAACAGCCGTAATCCGGGGGCATTATGGCGCTGTTTAAGCCTTGCCGCGATGATGATGCTGCGCGGATTCTCCCGCATCGAGATCAGCAGCTTGGGTATCTCTCCCGGCTTGTGCTGGCCATCGCCATCGAGGGTGATGACGACTGAGGCATTGAGTGTCAGGGCATGGTCGAAACCGGTCCGGAGGGCTGTCGCCTTGCCCTGATTTTGGGCATGCTTCAGCAGGTGGATATCAAGATCCGCTAGCTGTTTTTCGCTCTCGTCAGCGGAGCCGTCGTCGACGACGATGACATCGTCGACTTGATGCAGCGCGGCGGTGACCACTTCGCGGATGGTTGCGGCTTCGTTGTAAATCGGTATTACGACGGCGGTGCGCATGGATTCAGGCCATTGCGCCGTTGATGGAGATGATCTGGCCGGAGATATAGGCGGCCTCCTCCGAGGCGAGAAAAGCGACCAGGGACGCCACCTCGTCAGGGGAGCCGGCGCGTTTCATGGGGACGATTTGCCTGATTGTCGCCTCCTCAAAAGTCGATCCCGACAGGCTGCCGGCGATGATGCCCGGCGCAACGGCATTGGCGGTGACGCCACGCGAGGCGAGTTCGATGGCGAGGGATTTGGTGGCGCCATGCAGTCCCGCCTTGGCTGCGGCGTAGTTGCTCTGTCCGCGGTTGCCCATCACCCCGGCAATCGATGAGATGGCTATGATCCGCCCCCAACGAGTCGCCATCATCGGCAGCAGCAGCGGCTGCGTGACATTGTAAAAGCCGTTTAACGAGACATCGATGACCCGCTTCCACTGGCTGGCCTGCATCCCGGCCAAGGGGGCGTCATCGTGAATGCCGGCGTTATGCACCAGGATCTGAACCGGGCCCTGTTGCAGGATATCCAGCAGACGCTGTAGGGTGGTTTTGGTGTCGCAGATATCGAAAATAAGGGTTTCGGCTGAGCCGCCGTTGTCTCGAACCGTCTGCGCGACCGATTCGGCGCGCTCGGGATTGCTGTTGGCGTGCACGATGACATGGGTGTCGGGCGAACAGAGACGCCGGCAGATCGCCGACCCGATATCGCCACTGCCGCCGGTGATCAGTGCTCTTTTCAAAGACGCTCCTCGGCGTGTACGATCACGGCTGCTCTTCCCTCTGCTACAGGCATTTCATTGGTGGAGACAGTGAAATGATAAAGCATGTTGCCTCTATCGGCCAGCAGTTGCGTGGCATGGATGACGAGGGTTGAATGGAGCGTGTCCAGGCGCGATGCATGGAGCGTCACGCCACGCAGGCTGACCAGGTACCCGCCGGGCTGCCGTTGGCCGGTCCGCTGCGCCAGCAGACCACCGTGCAAGGCCATCGCCTGGGCGGCATATTCGGCGGCATGGACGGCTGACAGTTGATCATCGTTTCGTAGCGGATTGTCGCCTTTGGTATGCGATTCGCTGAGGCATTCGATAGTGGTCTCGTCACAACGGATCACCTGGTCGATCAGACACATGCTACCGGTATGAGGTAGTAGCTGATGGAGTTCCCGGCCCTCCAGTTTTCTCTCTAGCATGGGCTAACCTCCAGTTGCAGGCCCAGGTCCGGCAGATAGGGCAGGGATAACTTCGCGGTTGTCCGGTTTGCCACTGCCTGAAGCAGGGGCAGTGATCTTCCCGCCGGCGCGGCCAGACGCAGCGCTTCCAGGGTGTCGTCGGTCATACGGTTTTCCTCAGCGCCGGCGCCGGGTCGCAGTGCGATATCGGCGAGGGCGTTCCCCTGGGTATTGTCCGCCGACAGTAACAGCGCCACGGCAATCGGGGTGCGGACGTGGATGAAGTCTGCCAGCGGCTTGGGTGGCGGCAGGTCGTAACAGACCATCAGCGCCGGTTTTCCTTCGATCGCCGTCTGTACCGAAGCCTCCATCAGACCGGCGGCAAAGCAACCATTGAGTCCGCCAAGGCTGGTGGAGGCCTGTCGAGAGTCGGCGCCGATGGACCAGTAGCCGGCGGGGGCGTTGTGTACGGAGTTATGAAATTGGGTGGGGGAGACCGGTCGTCCCTGCTGTGACAGGGCGGTGCAGATCTGATCGACAATCTCCAGATCGCCCTCGGATGAACTGAATACGGATATCAGTTGCTGAGGGTTCGGCCACTGTTTCAGGGCCTCGTCCGCTACCTCTAGGGCGAGCTTGATGGTGTTGGTGGTGCGCCGCCGTTCATTGGGTTTGAGCGTGGTTGGTTTGAGGGGAGACAACCCACTCGCTGTATAAGCGGTCTCTTTTCTGAGAAGGGATGCGGTCTCTCGCCAACCCGCTAGGCCGGGAGCCAGGATGCCGACTGAATGGAGTCTGACCTTGATCATCCTAAAAACCGCAGTTGGACGGGGTGGAGCGTGCAATTCGCTCCGTAGCGTGGTTCATCCGGCAGGTGAATAGGCAAATCGAAGTCAATAGTTTGCATATCAGTCGTTTAGTATCAGGATGGAGCGGTTAACTGCGGCTTTTAGGATCATCAAGCCTCCCCGAAGATCAGGCTGCAGTTGTTGCCGCCGAAGCCGAAGGAGTTGCTGAGCACCCGGGATATGGATTTGTGTTGACGCTGCAGGATGATATTCGCTTGCAGATCCGGATCGGTCTGCCGGGTTTGCAGATTGCCGGGCAGCAGACCGTTTTCCAGACAGAGCAGGGAGAAGAGGGACTCGGTGATCCCGGCGGCGCCCAGGGTATGTCCGGTGAAGCCCTTGGTGGAGCTGCAGGCCGGTTGTTGGCCGAAGAGCCGGTAAACGGCTCGGTCTTCTGCGGCGTCATTGCTGCGGGTGGCGGTGCCGTGGAGGTTGATGTAATCGATTTCGCCGGGCTTGAGCCCGGCGCGCTGCAACGCTTGCTGCATGGCCGACATTGCTCCGTCGCCCTGGGGATGAGGGGTCGACATATGGTGCGCGTCGCTGCTCTCGCCATAGCCTAGCAGGCGTGGGGCGGACGGGTTATTCCGGGGTTTTTGCAACAGGGCGAACCCAGCGGCCTCGCCGATGTTGATGCCGTTCCGTTCTGTGTCCCAAGGGCGACATATTTGCGCCGATACCAGGTCCAGGGCGCTGAAGCCGTAGAGGGTTGTCAGACAGAGAGAGTCGACACCGCCGACGATCGCCGCGTCGCAGATCCCGGTTTCGATATACCGATGAGCGGCGGCGAAAACCTTGGCGCTGGATGAGCATGCCGTAGATATGGCCAGGTTCGGGCCGCCCAGTCCAAGGAGACGACGGACAAAGCTGTTGACTGAGAAGATATTGTGCGTGCAGGTAGGGACATAGTCAGCGGGTAAACGGCCGTCCGTCCGTCTCCGGTAGGCGGCTTCCGTGGTAGCGATGCCTGATGTGCTGGTGCCGAGGAAAAGCCCGATACGGTCAGCGCCGTAGTCTTGTTTGGCCCTCTCCACCACTGGGAGAAAATCGTCCTGCTGCATGGCCAGGTAGGCGAGCCGGTTGTTGCGGCAATCGAAGGCGTCCAACCCGGCCTTGAAGGTCATCTCTTCCAATCCGTCGACACGGCCGATCCAGGTCTCCAGATCGGTGTCGGGTAAGTCGCAGGGACGCAAACCGCTGTGATTATTCCGCAAGGCCCCGAGGGAGGCGTCTCTGCCGCGCCCGAGGGCGTTGGTGAGCGTGTAATGGGTTATCGTCAGAGGCGTGATCGGCATTGCTGAGTGGCTTTACAACTAGCCGGGATATTTCGCCGGGCCGCTGATAATGTTAATTAACTTTTTGATTTAAAATGTAATATTTAGAATATTAGTCAAGCGAAAAGTGTTACCGGACAACGTTGATCGCGCCCTCGACACCAGCATTATGCGAGCCGAATGGAAGTAAAACAACGCCCGATTTTTTGTTTTCGGCCGGATATATTCAGAATCGATAGCGATCTCACCGCTTTTCCGTCATCCGCTCCAACAGGTTCAGCAGTTGGGCATGGGGGAGTTTCCCGGTTGAGTTTCTGGGCAGGGAACCGACCAGGTGGAGAGGCCGTGGAAGGAATGCGGCGTCGATCGATCGGGCGAGTTCGCTAAGGATCTGCTGCTTGGTCTGTTCAGGCGCCACCACCAGCGCCGTGAGCCGCTGTTTGCCGTTTTGCAGGTTGTCAGGTAGCAGAAAGACCCCGTCGATCACACCTGGGATTTCGAGCAGCTTATGAGTGAGGTCGCCGAGAGAGGCGCGCTTGCCGGCGATCTTCAGCATATCGCTATCACGTCCGAGTAACAGAAAGCGATTCTCCGCGAGGATCTTTACCCGATCGTTGAGGGGCGCGGGTTGGGGTAGATGGTTTCCCGAAACCACTGCCTGAGCGTTGCGGCGATCGATAGAGATGCCTTGATAGAGTTGCCATGCCTGGTCGGCCAGGGTTCGTCGGCCGGCAATGGATCCTGTCTCGGTGGAGCCGTAGATCTCGTGGATTTCCGTACTCATCCGCTGTTCCGCCTCGATCGCCAATTCCCGCGACAGCGGGGCGGTGGCGGAGATGACGAAGTCGATATCCGGCCAATCCAAATCGGCGCCCAGACAGGCGCGAAGATGCAGCGGCGTTGTGATGAGCACTCTCGGTGTCGGGATCGAGGTCAGGGCCTTGGCGATGTCCGCTGGAAACAAGGGGCGCCCCGCATATACCGTCATCCCGCCATGCCAGGGAAACAGCACGGAAGTGGCTAAACCATACATGTGCTGTGCAGGAACGGTGGCGACCAGGGATGCGATGGAGCGGGTCTGGAAAGGGAAATGATGCAGGGCGCTGGCGGCTTCGGATTGCAACTCTCCCCATGTTTTGAGATTGGCTTTCGGTTTGCCGGTGCTGCCCGAGGTGAAGAGGATGGCGACTTGTTGCTCCCGGCTCATCTGTAGGGGTAAGGGGGCGGCGTGTGAAATCCGGTGCTCCATCAGGTCAGTGAAAAGGAACTGATTCACCAGGATATCGCTCATCGGTTTGTCACTCAGGCAATAACTGTCGGGGTACTCGCTCAGCATGTCATTGACCGCGCCGGCGGTATTGTTCGGCGGCATCAGGGTGATTTGTTTGCGTGACATGGCGGCAGCGAAGCTGACCATGAAATGGTAATGATTATCACAGAGATTGCACAGATGACCGGCATCGGGCAGCTTTACGACAAGGGTGGCCACATCCTGTAGAAAACGTTCGCCAGTGATCGGCGTGCCTTGATGCCAGGCCAGGATCTGCTGCGGATGATGGACCGGCAGCGACGAGGGGCTGGGACTATTCACATCAGACTCCGCCATTCGATGCGACGCAACCGGAAGATGAAATTGATAAATCCCGTATGGTCCAGGTGGGTCAATCGCTTTAGCCGAATGCGATATTCGATGAGAAATGCCGCCAGTACCAGCAGATAGTTGATGAAGTTGGTGAAAAGCGACCAGATTTCAGTGCTGGCGAGGCCTGCCAGGAGCATGCTCTCGATGCTGAGGAAGGCAAAGATCGATGCCCAGAACAGGGTGACCCTGCGGGTATAGTCATGGGCTGCGCGGTCCAGTGTCTGCTCATGCATCATTTGCGCAAAACGGGTTATCAACGGGGTCTGTCGAGGGAAAAGCGTCATGGCGAACAGGCCGAATAACCCGCCGTTGATGAGTATCGGCAGCAATTGAAGCAGTTTGACCATCTCCGGTCGGCGGATGAACAGCCAGGCTGAGGAGAGGGCGCCGAGCAGAATCATCAACCACCCGGTCTGCCTCTGCTTCAATACCAACTGCACCCCCCAGAGGATCAGCAGGGAAAGCAATATCAGGCAGGCTGGAATCAGGTTGCCGTTGACAATGCCGCCGTGCAATGCCGGCGGATAGGCGATGACCAGCAGAAGCATGCCTATCCGCAGCGGTCTGCGGGCAGGACTGGGTTGAGGTTTGGCGGAGGTTTCGTTCATGGTGAAATCGGTTATGATCCCTGCCGCTGATTCTAACAAGTTTGTCATCTACGTAAGCGGCCGTCGTGACAGGGCATAGGTGGCAAGATAGCTCATACCAACCCCGATAGCGACGGTTTGGCCGATGGCATGCAGCACCGGAATCGACGAACCGGCAAGGATGGCAAAAACGCCGGTGGTGCTTGCGGCGCAGATGCTCAGTGCATGCAGGGTTCTGAGATGTCGGCTTGCCTGCTTCTCTCGCCTGCCGAAAAACAGGCTGTAGTCGATGCCTATGCCCAATACCAACATCAGCGAGATCAAATGAAACAGGTTGAGTGAATTGCCGCTGATGTGTAGCAGACCGATGGTCAGCAAAATGGCCAGTACAATCGGCAGCAGCGTGCGGATCGCCGCGCGGAGAGAACCGAGGCCGAACCATAGCAGCAACAGCATCAGACCGGCGCCCAGTTCGACTCGTTGCAGGATTTGCTGACGAAAATCGGCAACCAGGTTACTCGTCTCTTGTCTCAGGTTGAGATATTCCGCTTCGGGCAGGGTCTCACGGACAAAACGGGAGAGTCGATCGGGATCGCTGACGCCGTGTAGCGGGATCAGGGCGAGCCAACCCTCAGGGCGATGTTGCATCAACCTTTCCAAGTGTGGCCTGAGAGAGGTTTCCAGGGCCGTTTCATAGCGCATCGGCGGCAGCCGGCGGTTTCGCTCGACAGCTTCTACAAAGCCGTCAAAGACGCCTTCCCGAAACGGCAATCCCTGCAAAGCCAGGCGTAGGTTCTCCGCCAGTTGACCGGTTGGCGGCAGTTGTTGTTGTCGTAGTATCTGAGTGCGCTGACTGGGGAGATGGTCGCTTGGTAGCTCGATGCCTGCCAGGAGCGGCGCTTTGAAGGCGGTTCGCACCCGTCGCCCGACGGATTCGCAGTTCTGTAGCAATAGTTCAGGATCCCCGGCGCGAATCACCAGCATCTGGTTACTCTCTGTGGCGTGCAGTTGCCGTCTCAACGCCTGGTCCTGCTGCAGCAGTTCCGCAGGCAGGGGCGAAAGGGTGGCGATATCGTCTTGCCAGACAGGCCCGGTCGATCGAATCAGCGACCAGAGACAGAAAGCGGCGGCGAGGATGATCAGCGCGGCTGGCCAAGGGCGGGTTCGCAGCAGCCGCCCCAATGGGCGAAGCCCCTTAGGTTCGGGAGCGATAAAGGGGTCGGAAAAGAGACGCGGTAAGAGGTAGCGGCTGCAGACGGCCGCAGTGACGAGACCGGTCAAAGTGAATGCTCCCAATTGGCGCAAACCGGAAAAATCGGTCATCACCAACACCCAATAACCCAGACAGGTGGTGATGACACTCAGTCGCAGGGTGGCCCAGATCTCCTGCATGGTCCGGCCGGGATGGTGCTCTTTGCGCAGATGGCTGAAGAGATGGATCGGGTAGTCGATGGTGACTCCCAACAGAGTGACGCCGAAGGCCAGGGTAATACCATGCAACTCATCGAACAGCAGGCTGGTCAGCAGGGTTGCGGTCAGCAGGCCGGTGAGCAGGGGCAGGGCGGCCATCAGTAGATAGGGTGGATAGCGATAGGCGAAGAGCAGGATTAATGCTACGATACAGGAGGCGACGAGGCTCAGGGTTTGACTCTCCTGGCGAATGATATCCCGTGACTGCACCCCGAAGGCGCCCGGTCCGCTGATGATCAGGGTATGGCGTCCATCGCCGTTCAAGTCGTCGAAGGCATTCCGCACCATTGCCAGGGCGAGCTGTTGCTGATCCAGTTCGAGACCTCCGGAAGCCGTCTCAGCGAGCAGCAAGGCCGTTTCGCCCTCCCTGGAGGCCCAGACCCCTTCGGAGCGGTTGATTTCGCTATGGGGCATCCTACTGCGCAGCATCGCTTGGTAGGCGCCGGTCGGGTCTTCTGCCGACAAGGCCTTGAAGGGAGTGGGAAAGGGGGACTTCAGCTCTTGCAGTCTGGTATTGAGTGCGGTTTGCAGGTTCTCCTGAGAGAAGCTGCGCGGATCGATGCCGGGTGCGATCAGATAGCGGTATCTCAGTAACTCTCGGTCGATTTCAAAGGCGCGGGGGGTGCCGTTTTCCACCCGCTTGAACAGAACGCTCCCACGCAGTCGAGCAAGCAGTTTCTGACTGATCCCAGCCCGGTCGGCCGCATCGCCGCCACCGATGCCGAGCATGAGTAGACGTGTTGCAGGCCCCTTGTTCAGCTCATCGAGCAGCAGCCGCTCTTGCGTCGTGCCTCCCTGGGGCAGAAACAGGCTGAGATCCGTGCGCAGGGAGATATGACTCATCCCCCACCAGCCGGCCAGCAGCAGGGTCATCAACCAGATCAGAAAGATGCCTGTCCTAGCCCGCATTTCTCACCAGGATTTGGATTTTTTGATGCTAGGTCGGTTAAATTTCATCCTGTTATCCGTTCATCCGGTCCGCCTGGTGAGAAATGCGGGCTAGTCACGTACGGGTATGAGCCGGGTGATGATTTGGTCGCCGCCTGTCTCGAACACGGTGTACCGGTCGATGTTGCGGTGTCGGCCTGCGATTTCAATCCGCGCGACCTGTCCGGCGAGCTGCGGTTGTTTGGGAATCAGCGCCAGCAACCAGTGAGTCCCGTTACCCGAAAAGCGGGTGGTGAAATAGGTTTGCAGGGTCGCCAGATCACCGGCGAGGACCGAGCGGAGGGAAGCGGTAAAGGCGAGTAAATGGGGCAGGTTGTCCAATAACAGGGTTTGCTGTTTCCCATCTCCGTGGCTGATGGTCAGTCGCTTGCCCTTGATCTCGTAACGGCTATCGCTCGGTGGGGAGAGTTCCCGGATCAAATGATCGGGAGGAACGAAAGTCAGCGTGCCGGACTGCTCGATGGGTTGGTCGAGCAGGGCCAGTTGGCGGGTCTCGGTAAACCGGTTGCTTCGTTCGCCGGCTTGGCGGAACTGATGCATCAGTTGCTGAAGCGTCCAAGAGTCCTCTTCAGCGGACGGAGGCGATGAAAACAGCGCCAGCGAGAGGCATGCCAAAAGCGCGGGCAAGTGAGGGCTAGTCAGAAACCTCATCCCTACCCCAAAAGTCATAAAAATTGAACCAATTGTAGGGCGCCAGGCGGGCATGATGCTGCAACCGGTCTGCGTAGTGCTGCGTCCAGGTCTGGATCGATTCGTCACGGCGTCCCCGCTCCAGCACTACCTCATCGGCAAAATGTTCAATATGGATTTCATAGCGGTTGCCGCCACGGTAGATACCGAAAAACAGAAACACAGGGCTCTTGAGAATGGATGCCAATAACATGGGACCTTGGGGAAACGGCGTTTCCCTGCCGAGAAACCGGCAACTGACGGTCTTGCCGCTGTCGGCGACCCGGTCTCCCAGCAAGCCGACAATGGAGCCCTGGGAGAGGCACTCCTTGGTACGGATCAGAGTGTCCGGCCGGCCGAGCGGTATGATGCTGTTATTCAGCGCCGGATTCAATTCGGAGAGGATGCCCGTCATCATCTCGTTATGTCGGGGGTACATCAGTATCTTGACCGGCAGCTCACGTTTGACGATGGCTGTGGCGCGTAGGATTTCGAAGCTACCCAGATGAGAACCGAGCAGGATACACCCCCTGCCCGCCGCGAGCTGTTCCGCGATCAGTTTATGATTGTGGATCTCCAGCTCGAAATAGTCGTATCGGTCGGCCATCAGGAAGACCCGATCGAGGATAGTGGCCGAGAAGGCATGAATATGTCTTGCCGTGTCGAGTGGATTGGCCGGACGGTCCAGTACCTGATTGAGGTAGTCGCGGGAGGCGCGCCGCTGGGCGGAGGCGGTGAGTAGAAAGTAGAGTGTGATCGGATAGAGCAGACTGCGGGCGGCGCCTCTCCCGAGATGCAGAGCGATCCACAGGATCAGGCGCAGAGCGCTCATATTGCCTCTCTCTCCCTGCCTCTTCCAGCGATTGCTCAACAGCCGGGACCGGAATTCGCCAGCGCCAATTTGCCGGTGGTAAAGGTTACATCCTCTACGCGACATTCAAAGATGACCTGACCCGGTTTCTCGCTATAGTGGATTTGAAAGGGTGTCTCAGGCGCCAGCGGCCTGAGGAACTTGGCGATGATCACTTCGCTGACCCTTTCGTGCGGATACCGCCGGTTCAATCGGTCGATGACCCGGTCAAGGATCAGTGTGCCGGGCACGATCGGATTGCCGGGGAAATGGCCCGCGAGACAGGGGTGATCGGCCGGAACGGCGGCTGACGTTTCCGTCCACACAGTCAGCGGTTATCCTGAATAAAACGGGTCAATCGGCTGAGAGATGAAAAGATCTCGGTGATGTTTTCATCATCCGCCTTCAGTTGAATGCCGTATTTCTGCTTGATCCCAAGGGACAATTCCAGTGCATCGATGGAGTCAAGGCCGAGTCCGTCCCTGAACAACGGGGTTCCGGGTTCAATCTCTTCGGCGGAAATCTCTTCCAGATTGAGTGTCTCCACGATTAACTGTGCAACTTCTAGTTCGTTGGGTGATAAGCTTTCCATCTATTTATAGTGTATCCGCAGAATTCGAGAAAATTATAGGTATGCCAAACAGTGGTTGTGCCAGCCTGTCTCACAGGGGACTGTATCTTACCTAAAAAAAGCGCATGGTAACTACTCGGGCGTTGTTATTAACTCAAGTTTCGGAGTTCATATTTACATACGAATCGCCTCTAATAGTATGATAAATATGAATAATTACGATCTCCCCTCTAAAAGCACTGTGTTTTTATGTCAACAATGAATTTGCAGGTATTTTGCTTGTGTGTTGGTTTCCCGGCACATTTACGAACACTTGCATATGGCTCCAAATAACGGGTTACCGTGCGAAATGCTTAGAAAGCAGCACTTTTTTGCAAATTTTGAACTCCGAAACTTGAGTTATTAACCCGGCGACCTGATATTCAATGGGATCGGCCTGACCTGAGTCTGTAATTTTACCCCGGATCCGTGGGTTCAGACGGATCAAGCGCATGCGCTATCTGCCCCGGCGAACTCGCGGACCCAGGTTTAGCGCTTATTTTCAAAGAGATACGGATGATCGCCGGGGATTGCTTGCTTTGTTACAGACTTCGTGTATCAAATAAGCGGTTACTGAATAATTGATATCGCAAAATCAGCAGTCAAATGAACGAAATCACCCTACAGATCAAGAACTACATACGATCCGCATGGCGTTTTCGATGGTCGGCCATCGTTTTTTCGTGGGTCGTTGCGATTTGTTGTTGGGCGGTAATCTTTGCATTGCCGAATCAATATCAATCGGTGGCGAAGGTCTATGTCGATACGGATAGTGTCTTGAGGCCCCTGCTTCAGGGACTTGCGGTGCAGAATAATATGAATCAGCGCCTGCATCTTATGACCAGAACCCTGCTTAGTTATGACAATCTGAAAACATTATTACTGGAAACCGACTTGGGCTATTTGGCCACTACGGAAGAGGAGAGAGAACAGCTCATTGACTGGTTGAGAGAGAAAATAGATATACAAGTCAACCGCCGCCAGATTCCAGGGGCTCAGGTAACGGAGAATTTCTATACAATTGAATTTGTTTACAGTGATCGCTTTATGGCTCGGAAGGTGGTTCAGGTTCTCCTTGATATCTTTGTTGAAAGCGCATTAGGGGATACCAGGGTCGAGTCCGATGCCGCACAGATCTTCCTGCAACAACAGATTAGGGAATATGAGACCCGTCTTGTTGAAGCGGAGAACAAACTGACTGATTTCAAACGACAACATGTAGATACCCTGCCGAGAGACAGTGGCGGCGTATTTCATCGGCTTGATGAGGCGCGGGGAGATTTGGAAGAGGTCTCCTTGCAACTCAAAGAGGCAACGATAAGACGCGATGAACTCAAGCGTCAGTATGCAACCACCTTGGCTGAAGAGGAAAAGAGGCATGAGGAACTCGGCATGTCTGCGGCCGTCAGCTCTCCCACGGCGCAACGTTTGCTTGCGATGCAGACGAAACTTGACGAGTTGCTTCTCAGATACACGGAGCAACATCCCGACGTACAGGAATTATTGTCAAAGATCGATGAGTTGAAAGCCCGTTCGAGTAGAACCGGTGGGTTAAATGCGCCTTCGGCATCAGCAACGGTATCAACGGCCTTGGAAGAGTTGAAGCTTGCCTATCGGCGGTCTGAGGTTGATTTAAGGACGATCAGTCTGCGCCATCGGGAGTATCAGAAGCGAGTTAGTGAGCTTAGGAAAAAGTTGGATACGCTTCCTCAAGTAGAGGCTGAGCTGACCCGGCTGAATCGTGACTACAACATCAATCGGGAAAACTACCAGGAACTGGTGCAGCGTTTGGAATCCGCAAAAATGTCGGAGCAGGCTGACGAAGCAGGCGATAATCTGAAGTTCAGGGTTGTTGAGCCGCCGAAGATTCCGATATTGCCCATAGGCCCGAAGCGTCTCTTGTACAGCGCTGCAGCCCTGATTCTGGCATTGGGCCTCGGCGGCGCTGTCGCCTTTTTGTTTTCTCAGATGATGCCGGTCTACTTTGATACGCGTACTCTCAGTGCCGATCTTGAGTTCCCGGTGCTTGGGCAGGTAACGAGGGTCATGACTGACGAGGTGATGATGAAGAGGAAACTTGCCGTCAGTGGTTTTATATCTGCGGTTTTTTTACTCTTCCTGATATTCGTCGTGATAGTGGTCGTTTATGCAACGGGCTTTAGGGAAGACATCATTTTGGTGATCAAGCAATCCGGCATTTTAAACCTCTTCTCGACCGGCCCGGAATAGCGGCAATCCATCGATCACGATATGGACTGTGATGGGGTGAGCCTTGCCAGGGCGTCCGGACATGGGACGCTGAAATGAAATTTTGATATATTCCGGTCCTTTCATTACGGCCGGAGAGGGTGAGATGTTCCAGAAAAGTATGCGGATTCAGGGGTATGACGACGAACTGTGGGCGGCCATAGAGGGGGAGGAGCGCCGTCAGGAAGAGCATATCGAGTTGATTGCGTCGGAGAACTATGCCAGTCCGCGCGTCATGCAGGCCCAGGGCGGGGTGATGACCAACAAGTATGCCGAGGGCTACCCGCGCAAGCGCTATTACGGCGGTTGTGAGTATGTCGATATTGCCGAGCAACTCGCTATCGACCGCGCCAAGCGCCTGTTCGGCGCTGATTATGCGAATGTGCAACCGCATTCGGGATCACAGGCCAATGCGGCGGTCTACATGGCCCTCTGTCAGCCCGGAGACACAGTGCTCGGCATGAGTCTGGCCCATGGCGGCCATCTGACCCATGGCGCCAAGCCCAGTTTCTCCGGCAAGCTATACCACGCCGTCCAGTATGGATTGAATCCCGACACCGGCGAGATCGACTATGACGAGGTCGTGCGGTTAGCGCGTGAGCATAAACCGAAGATGATTGTCGCCGGTTTCTCCGCCTACTCCCGGGTGGTGGATTGGCAACGATTTCGTGATATCGCCGATGAGGTGGGCGCATACTTGCTCGTCGATATGGCCCATGTGGCCGGCCTGATCGCCGCCGGACTCTATCCAAGCCCGGTGCAAATTGCAGACGTCACCACCACTACCACCCACAAGACCTTGCGCGGGCCAAGGGGGGGACTGATCCTCGCCAAGGCCGATCCGGAGATTGAGAAGAAGTTGAACTCCCTGGTCTTTCCCGGCACCCAAGGGGGGCCGTTGATGCATGTCATCGCGGCCAAGGCGGTGGCGTTCAAGGAGGCGATGGAGCCGGCGTTCAAGGCCTATCAGCAGCAGGTCATCGATAATTCCCGTGCGATGGCCAAGGTCTTCATGGCGCGGGGTTATGACGTGGTCTCCAAGGGGACGGACGATCATCTGTTCCTGGTCAGCTTCATCGAAGCAGGTCTTACCGGCAAGGAGGTCGACGGCTGGTTGGGTAAGGCGAATATTACCGTCAACATGAACGCGGTGCCCAATGATCCCCAATCCCCCTTCGTCACCTCAGGCATCCGGGTCGGCACCCCGGCGGTAACCACCCGAGGTTTCGGTGAGTCCGACTGCGTGGATCTGTCGGGATGGATGTGCGACATCATCGACAGCCGCGGTGAGCAAGCGGTTATCGACGCCGTCAAGGCGAAGGTGTTTGCGATCTGCGCCAAGCACCCTGTCTATCAAAATTGATTTCGAATGATGAATTGTAGTGCTTGTTCTGCTCGCGGTTTAAAATAACCGCGCATAGCGCACATCGTTCAATTCAACATGCAAAATTTATAAAACGATGCGCTGTCCTTTCTGTGGAGCCCAGGATACCAAGGTCATCGACTCCCGCCTGGCAGGGGAGGGGGACCAGATTCGCCGGCGGCGTGAATGCACTGTCTGCAAAGAGCGCTTCACCACCTATGAAACAGCCGAACTCAATCTCCCCTGGGTGGTGAAGCAGGATGGCAGCCGGGTCCATTTCGATGGCCGTAAACTGCGCGCCGGGATGACCAGGGCATTGGAGAAACGTCCGGTCAGCGCCGAGTTGGTGGACGCGGCCATCAACCACATTACCCGCAAACTGATGGCCGGCGGCGAAAGGGAGGTGCCCTCGCTGGCCATCGGCGAACTGGTGATGGAGGCGTTGAAACGGCTCGATCAGGTCGCCTATGTGCGGTTTGCCTCGGTCTACCGCAAATTCGAAGATGTGAATGCCTTTCGTGAGGAGATCGAGCGGTTGGAACAGCAACCGACCCCGGAGGCGCGCCGGCGCCAACTGGATTTGCTGAATGGCGAGGATGACGACGGTTGAATAGCGACCTAGCCCTGCCCATTACCCATAAGTCTAAAATATGGGAACAGACATGACATAATCTGTTGTTTTCGTTAGGTTCATGTTTTTGTTGGCTGTTAGGGGCATGGTTTGTAACTCGTTGTTTTTAAAGGGTGGAAATATTTGTGGGTAATGGGCAGACCTAGCCCGGATGTTACACCCGGGAACGTGATGATCGGTGCGAGGGCGCGTTCAGCATTGCCGGGTAACACCTTGCACTTGGCTAATATTCCATAAATTACATGTTAAATCAAAAGGTTAATTCATATTATCAGCGGCCGGGTGAAACATCCGGGCTAGACCACCGGTTCATGGCCCGTGCGATCAGTCTGGCGCGACAGGGTCTATACACCACACACCCCAATCCCAGGGTCGGTTGCCTGTTGGTCCGGGAGGGGGAGGTCGTGGGGGAAGGCTATCATCGACGCGCAGGTGAGCCTCATGCGGAGCGCAATGCCTTGGCCATGGCCGGCGAAGCGGCCAGGGGAGCCACGGCGTATGTCACATTGGAGCCGTGCTGCCACCATGGACGAACCCCTCCTTGCACCGACGGCCTTATCGAGGCGGGAGTGAAACGTGTCGTAACGGCCATGCGAGATCCGAATCCCAGGGTGGCGGGACAAGGTCTGGAGCAGTTGCGGCTTGCCGGTATCGAAGTGTCCGAGGGGCTCATGCAGCCACAGGTCGAGGCGCTGAATCCAGGTTATATCAAGCGCATGTCGCAGGGACTCCCCTATCTGCGCTGTAAAATGGCCATGAGCCTGGACGGCCGCACAGCCATGGCAAGCGGTGAAAGCCAATGGATTACATCCCCCGGCGCTCGCGCGGATGTGCAACGGTTACGCGCCCGCAGCGCGGCGGTTATGACCGGGATCGGCACCCTGCTGGCGGATGATCCGTCCATGAATGTGCGATTGTCAGCCGTTGAACTAGGTATCGATGACGATCTTCCCGCACCCCATCCCGTGCGAATCGTGCTTGATCCGAATCTGGACACCCCCCCGGGGGCGAAAATGTTAGGTCTGCCGGGGCCTACCCTGGTTGTATGCAGCGATGAGCAACCCATCCACGGTGCGGCGTTGGAGGCGGCCGGGGCTCAGATAGCGATGTTGCCGGGAGATCGCCGCTGTCTCGACCTGCCCGAGGTGCTGCGCTTCCTGGCTGCGCAGGAGATCAACGAGGTGCTGTTGGAGTCGGGGGCCACCCTGGCCGGGGCGATGCTGGAGCAGGAGTTGGTGGATGAATTGGTCATCTATCTGGCGCCTCACTTGATGGGCAAGGACGCGCGAGGTCTGTTTTATCTCCCTGGTATCCGGCGCATGTCCGAACGGATCGAGTTGCGGATTACCGATCTTCGTCAGATCGAATCAGATATCCGTATCAACGCCGTGCCTGTGAAAAAACGCGAAGACAGCGACTGAGCAAGCCGCTATATCCAACGCAAAATGCTTGCGATGATTGACAGCGTGACAACGTCTCGGCGTGTAATCAAGACGATCAGCGTATACCCACCCAATGTAGAAGCTATGCCTTACTCGGCCCGTTAGCCCGCAATTCGCCCCGTAGCCTGGTTCACCCAACCGGTGAACAGGCAAATCGAAGTTAATCTGGTAGGAGGTAGCCCGAAGGCTACCCCCTCCCTACAGAACGGTACGTACCGGCCAGGTATACCGCTCCTCGATCAGTAACCGAG
>JAHXHR010000068.1:0-3420 GCA_025656505.1 Candidatus Thiodiazotropha sp. (ex Epidulcina cf. delphinae)
ACAGAAAAACAACCACCTATAGCCATTCATTGAGTAGAATAGCCGGGCAGTAAAATCAGCAAAAAACCTTGGGGAAACCCGGATAGACCCGGGAAATCCATCATGCAATCGCGGTGAACATTGCTGAATAAGGGGGGGCGTTCCAAAAGGTCAAAAGTGGATACTCCAGATTGCCCGGTATTGAAGAATATCCTGTTAGCCCAGTGGATCGGAAAGTATTAGTAACCTCAAAGGCATTGGAGGAGTTCGTGCAGCAACATAACCAAGCCTGGAAAACATCTTCTCAAGGTCGAATCTTCGGTTAAAACGATAGCAGAATTCCGCCAGATAACGGGGAAGGTGCTTGTCACCAATCTTATGGTGCGTACCGTTGAGTAGTGGACCCCTTATCACAGGTCTTTTGGGATAAGGCGTACTAAGTTTTCGGCATTTCGTCATCAGCGGACGGCTTGTCGGTGGGGGGCTCGTTTACCGTCGTCCAGTAGAGGGAGAGCTGCTTGGTGACCCAGAGGAACCGGTCGAAATCAATAGGCTTGCAGATGTAGCTGTTTATCCCGGTGCGATAACTTCTTAATCGGTCCTCATCCCGGGGCGAGGAGGTGAGCATCACGATTGGGATCGTCTGGGTTCTCGGGTCGGCCCGCAGTAGCTGCAGAACCTCTATGCCGTTCAATTTCGGCAGATTCAGGTCCAGCAGGATCAGGATGGGTCGGACGGCGTGATTCGCCTCCGGCCCTAACAGGTACTCCACGACCTCGATACCGTTATCGAATACCCTCACCCGGTCGGCGACCCCTAATCTGGCAAAGGCATTAAGGGTCAGTTCCTGATCATCCCGACTGTCTTCCACCAGCAGGATATCTTTCTTCATCGGTGCTCTTGCCTGGAAAAAAACATTACGCTCTTTCTACGTAGTCTAGAGTAAAATAAAAGCTTGCCCCCTTGCCCGGTTCCGCCTTCGCCCAGATCCGGCCACCGTGGCGTAGAATGATGCGCTGTACGGTGGCCAGCCCGATGCCGCTCCCTGGGAACTCCTTTTCCGTGTGAAGTCGTTGAAAGGGTAGGAACAGCTTGTCTGCATAGCTCATATCAAAACCATCGCCGCTATCCCGCACCAGGAACGTGGGCGCTTCCTCACGCTTGTCGCGACCGAATTCGATGACTGCGGTCTCCTCCCTGGAGGTGTATTTCCAGGCATTGCCGATCAGATTCTCCAGCACGACTTTTATCAGCGATGGGTCGCAGTCGGCCGTCAGGCCCTCTTCTATCCTGAAGTTAACCCGGCGATCAGGAGAGGTTTCGCTAAGGTCGGCGGCCAGCTCTCTGACTATTCCACTCAGGTCGACCGGTTTTCTCACCAACTCGACCCGGGTCAGTCGGGAGAGACGCAACAGGTCATCGATCAACTGTCCCATACGCTGGGCATTGGCGCGTAGACGATCGAGATAGCGCTGCCCCCGCTCATCCATTCGTTCATGGTAATCACGCAGGAGAATGTTGCTGAAGCCGTCCAGGCTGTGCAACGGCCCCCTGAGGTCGTGTGAAACCGAATAGGTAAAGGACTCCAATTCTTTATTAAGCGTGTCGACGGCGATGAGTCTCTGCTTTAGCTCATCGTTGAGATCTTTGACTTTGGCTTCGGCCGCTAGCTGCTGTTTGAAAGTCCGAGCGTTACTGATCGCCAAGGCTATCGTCGGGGTGATAGTGAGGGCGAGGTTCAGATAGCGCTCGCTGTACTCCGGAAAGGCGACGCGCTGTACCAGCAGGATGCCTAAACGTTGTTCGTTACGCTCGATGACGATCCGGAATCCTTTGCCGTCTTCGTTCATTTGATAGGCTTCCATCTGCCCCACGAGGTGTTCACGCATCCCGTCCTCATCCGGAATAGGCACGGCGGTGTGTAGTCTTCCTGAAGTTTTATCGCCCAAAGGCAGATAGATGAGTTGGCCGGGCGCGCAAAGCATGTTGAACAGTTCCATTACCTGTTCGATGACGCGCTCCTCGTCGGTAAGTGTCGAGACGGTGTTGATCAGGTCGTGAATCATGGCGTAATCAGCCAATTGATGCTCTGCCTTGCGCAGCGAGTCCAACCGCAAGCGGGTGACGATACGATACAGCAGCAGGCGCAAGCGCTCCAATCCCACCGGCAGCGATTCCCAGGGAATTCCCAGTTCCTGTGACATCTCTCGGATGGCGGTTGTGGCGTCTTCGTCAACCCCGGTATCCAACAGCACCAGCCTGGTAGTGGCGTCGCTAAAGAATTTTCGGGCCTGCTGTTCGGAAAAGTCCCAGGCTGTAAAGCGCTCACGCCATTGAGTCAACATGCCGGGGATGATCAGGTGAGCCCCCTCATCCAGATGGCGCTGGACGGCTGACGGCTCGGCAAGCAATTCAAAACAGTTGCCGGCTGTTTCAACCCGGCATCCCCTGGTCTTCAGCATCTCGCTGACGGCGCTGAGACAGCCCCCTCCTAATGCTGCGCACATGGAGGTTGAGCTGCGGACCATCGTATCCTCCAGTATGCCGGTGTCAGTTAGCGGATGGTCGCAGTTGCCGGGGAAGGTGATCAGTTCAACCTCATCGAGATGTTCTTGGTGGAGGATTAGCTCCAGTTCGTGGCGGAAATACTCGCAACTCAACAGGCGGAGTTTAGCTTGCATTGCTGATTGCCGGTTGCAATGCCGCTGGATCGGGTGGTTCAGTATGGAACACGGTACTAGCCATCATTTTTTGAAGCGAAGTCTGTTAAAGGTCATCATGTTATCAGTTCATCCGGTCCGTCTGGTGAGAAACGCGGTCTAGTCCTCATACCTCTCCACCCACGCCAGAGGGTACGCTCCCCAACGATGGACCGCTTCGGAGATGGCGATCAACACCCCGTCAGGGACTTGCCACGGGATCTCTCCATGGTTGTCCGCAAGAATGAAGCCGCCGCCGGGGCCGGCTCCTGCGATGGCCTTTTTGACCGCCGCCTCGGCCTGTGCGATTGTCCAACGGGCCATCTCCACCCCGTTCAGGTTGCCGAGCAGGCTGAGTTTGCCCTTGGCGCACTGTTTAAGTTTCCGTAGATCCTCGAGTACACTGACACCTGCGATCGCAGTGCCGGTGGTTGCGATGTCTTCGAGGATCGGGAGGCAGTTCCCGGACGCCAAATGGGTCGCGGTCGGCCCGTTGATACGGGAAAGGGTTTGCTTAGCGACCCGGAATCCTGTCTTCAGATAGTGATCGCGGGTTATTACGGTAGTGGACGAGACCGGATCGAAATAGCAGATGGCGGTGGCGCCGGCCTGCAACTGGGCATTGGCCCAATTGACGCAGAACGCCTCGTTAACCGCCATCAGCTTCCAGAATCGCTCCGGTTCCTCGAACATCAGGTTGAGATAACGCTCGAAGCCCATTTGCATCACCGGGATGGAGAAT
>JAHXHR010000068.1:3447-21951 GCA_025656505.1 Candidatus Thiodiazotropha sp. (ex Epidulcina cf. delphinae)
GAGGGCGTCGATATGCTGTGGTGAGTGAATGGGAGGGGGTCCCGCATTGGGTGGACCATCCGAGAAAAAGTGGGTGCTGCCGCCAAAGGGTTCTACTTCTGTCGAGGCATAGTAGAAACCATATAGGCAGTCGTGGCGATAGCGCTCGTGCATGCGGAGTTGCATTTCCGCCACTCGTGAGGCATCGCTGAAATAGGTTTCAATGGAGCATTCGGCGAATTTTGCTCCGGTGATGGTCAGTAGAAGAAAAAAAGGCACCCGATCAGGTTCCCGATGACCCAGGGTAGTGAGCACTCTCTGTAGTGAGGTGAATTCTCCGCCGTTCATTACAGTTGCCCCCCGGTGATCCTTTTGATTAACGGCAACAGTTCCGCAGCGCCGGCCGCGTAGGCATCGGCGCCGACCGCTTTCCATAGTTCCCTATCGAAGCGGAAAGGCGCCCCGCCCACGATCACCTTCACCTTTGACGCCTGCGACCCGAGTAGGTCCTGAAGGTAAGAGACTCTCAGGGCGGCGCGAAGCATCAGGGTCGAGACCAGCAGGACTTCTATCCCCTCTTCCTTTACTTTTTGGGCCAAGGCGTCGGCGTCGATACGGCCGAAATCAATGACTTCATAGCCGGCGCCCCTGAGCACCGAGTGAATGATGCTCTTGCCCAGTAGGTGATAGTCCTCGAGCACGGCGATCGCCATTTTCGGTTGCGGTTGGCGTAGCGGTTCATGGTATAGGGTTAATCGGTCTACCAGCCGCTCACAGATACGGGCGCTCATATAGACCTGAGAAAGGGCCACTTTCCCATCCTCCCAGCCGGCACCGACATTTTCCATGGCTGGAACGATGACATGCTCCACTATGTCGATGACCGGTTCCTCGCTAAGGGCATTCAGGATCTTCTCGGCCCTTACCCTGTCTACCGCCAGCAGGGCCTGCTCCATTTCGCTTGCTTGTAACCTGTAGTGTGGCATTTTTTCGTTGCTTCTCGCGGTCATCTAACCGTCAGTGGATTGCGCCAGACATGCCCTGTTGCGTCCCGTCCGTTTCGCTGTGTACATGGCCTTGTCCGCCGCGTTGATCAAACCTTCTACGGTAACGCCGTGATCAGGCAAGGCGCTGATGCCGATACTGACCGTCAAAGCCATGGACTTCTCCCCGCTGGTGTTGAAACGATGCGCCATAACGCTCCCGACGAGACGTTTTGCTGTTTCGAGCGCCTGCTGGGGCGGCGTTTCCGGCAGGATGACGACAAACTCCTCTCCGCCATACCGGCCTATATAGTCTACGTTACGGACTGCTTTGCGTAGCAAATCGGCAAAGCTCTGCAGCAGTTCATCACCGGCTTGGTGACCGAAACGGTCATTGACCCGCTTGAAATGGTCCAGATCAAGAAAAAATACCGATAGAGGCCGCTGATGACGCAACGCCCGATTAAGTTCATTGCGAAGCTGTGCTTCAAGCTCCGTGCGATTATAAAAGCCGGTCAGCGAATCATGGGTGGCCAGGTTTTTCAGTGCTTTCTCCATCCGCTTGCGATCACTGATATCCCGCGCGATACCGATCATTTCCTGTGCGCCGTGACTGTGGAAGGTGGAAAGGGAGAGTTCTATGGGGAATTGCCGGCCCTGCTTGTGCAGGGCCGGCAGCTCAATGGTTTTACCGAACATCTTTCCTGGCGCGGTGGTGAGAAAGCTGAACTTTTTTACCGCCGTTTTTCGATCCTCCGCCGGGATCAGAATCCGCTGTATATCGATACCGATCGCCTCTTCCTCATCCCAGCCGAAGATACGGGTTGCCGCAGGATTCCAAAATTCGATCAATCCCTTGCTGTCCCACATCACGATGGCGTCATGGGCGGATTTGGCGATAATGCTCAGCTTTTGCTCCGCCTCCCGGCGCGCCAGACGGTCCCCGTATTCACCCAGTTCGCGGGCAATGGCAGGAAACAGGCGGGAGCGGTTTTGCTTGATGATGTAATCCCTGGCGCCGGCCCGCATCACCTCGACGGCGATCTCCTCTCCCATCTGTCCGGACACGACAATGACGGGGAGATCCAGCTCGAGCCTGCGGTAGAGCCCCAACGCAGCAAGCCCACTGAAACGGGGCATGACGTAATCGACGATCAGGAGGTCCCATTCCTTCTCACTCAGGGCTGCCTGCATCGTTTCGGCTGTTTCGACCCGCCGGATCATGGGGTCGTAGCCTTCTTGGTGCAGTTCGTCTTCCAGCAGCAGGCGTTCGTCTTCCGAGTCATCCACGAGCAATATCCGCAGGCTGCGAGTCGGCGGTGCAGCATCTTTCGATGCTGGGTATGGGATGCTGTTCATGAAGTCGGAGTCGATTCAATTGTTCTCTGAGCTGGGTCCTGACAAACGCTTTCTCCAGAGGTTATCGGCGCCAGACATTAACGTAGCGTCGTGCAAAAAGAATAATCCTTGCTAAGACGTCGGAACCTGCTAATTTAAATTTAGCAGATGAATGTCGCAAGCGATGAAAAACCTGAAACAACCATGGGCAACTAGTACACTAGCGGCATGATAAACGGTGGAAATACCAGCAGGCCTTAAAACTCCAGGCCCTGTTCGGCCTGGATGCCCAGATCGAAGGCGTGCTTGATCTTTTTCATCTCGGTCACTGTGTCGGCGATCTCGATGAGTTCGATCGGGGCGCCTCGGCCGGTGAGGATCAAGTGCATCCAGGACGGCTTCTCCCGTTGAATGAAATCGGCGATCTCTTCTCCGCTGAGCCAACCATATTCACAGCAGTAGTTGATCTCGTCCAACACCACCAGATCGTAGCGATGCGAGCGGATCTTCTCCTGGCAAAAGGCCCAGATTTCCCGGCTGGTCTGAAGATCCTGTTCGGGGTTTTGCGTGTTCCAGGTAAAGCCGTCTCCCAAAGCGTGCCACTCGATATTGTCGAAACGGGATGCGGCCTGCTGCTCTCCTGTTTTCCATTTTCCTTTGATGAACTGGATCACCACGACCTGCAATTGCCAGCCGGCCGCCCTGAAGGCCGTGCCGAAGGCGCTGGATGATTTCCCCTTTCCCTCGCCAGTGAGCACTAGGGTAATTCCCTGTCGGTTTTCACGCTGTTTCATGTTGCAATCCCATGTTTGTCGAGTCCGGGTTGAGAGCCGCCTGGCCAGAACGGCGAAATTTGCGGTTGTAAATACAAATAAGAATCGTTATCATTAAAGTATGATTTTACCCGTTTCTTCCATTTTTTGCTCTTCATGGAGGTCATTCGTGTCACCCTATGTGAAGCTTATCCTAGTACCTTTACTGCTCTGCTTGTTCGGACCCGCCTATGCCTCGGCGGCGGAGGTCAATCTCTATTCCGCCCGGAAAGAGAATCTGATCAAGCCTCTGCTGGATCGATTCACCGAAGAGACGGGCATTTCCGTCAATCTGGTAACCGGGAAGGCGGATACCCTGTTGCAGAGACTACAGCGGGAAGGTCGTAACTCCCCAGCGGATCTGCTGATCACCACCGATGCCGGTCGTCTGCACCGCGCCAAAACGGCGGGGGTTACGCAAGCGGTCAGTTCAGCGACGCTGAACAGCCTGGTGCCGGCCGATTTTCGTGATCCGGAGGGCCATTGGTTCGGACTCTCTCTGAGGGCAAGGCCGATCCTCTATGTCGAGGGAAAGATAGATCCAGCGGAACTCTCCACTTACGAGGCGCTTTCTGATCCGAAGTGGAGAGGGCGTATCTGTATCCGCTCCTCGAACAATATCTACAATCAGTCATTGGTGGCATCAATAATCTCCGCCGAGGGAAAGCAAGCCACTGCCCAGTGGGCCGCCGGGTTGGTTAAGAATTTTGCCCGTCCTCCCAAGGGAGGGGACCGGGACCAGATAAGGGCTGCGGCGGCGGGAATCTGCGATATCGCCATCGCCAACAGCTACTATCTGGTGGGTATGTTGACCTCCAAGGATGAGGCGCAACGTCGGGCAGCCGAGAAGATGGCGCTCTTCTGGCCTAACCAGGCAGGACGTGGCGTTCACGTAAATATCAGCGGGGTGGCCCTTACCCGGTCGGCGAAGAACAGGGAGCAGGCCATTCGGTTACTGGAGTTTCTGCTCAGCAAACCGTCCCAGGCGTGGTACGCTGAGGCGAATGGGGAATATCCGGTGCGCAGCGATGTCGCAGCGGGTGAGAGGCTCAGCGCCTGGGGAGCTTTCAAGATGGATTCGCTCAACCTCGGCAAGCTGGGTGAAAACAATCCTGAGGCTGTGCGACTGATGGATCGTGTCGGATGGAAATAGCCTATCTCCAATGCCGCATCTCGTTGTCGAGAGGTGGCCGCCGTTGCATCGATTCCGCTCGATATTCCCATGGCGGTTCTTCCCCTAATGAGTGATACCGTCTCCCTGCGATCGGCAAGGCAGAAGCCTCGGCTCTCACTTCCGTCAGCCGGTGTGAACGCCTGGCGTTTTGCCGTCGTGTTCCTCGCTTTGCTGTTGGCGGTGCCTGTGTTTGTGGTGTTGGGCCACTTGCTTGAACCCTCGGGTGAGGTGTGGCGCCACCTGGTCGAAACGGTCTTGCAGGACTATGTCATCAACTCTTTGCTACTGATGATCGGTGTGGCGATCGGGGTGTTGCTGGTCGGGGTCAGCACTGCCTGGTTGACCAGTATGTGCCGGTTCCCGGGAAGATCGGTGTTCGAGTGGGCGTTGTTGCTGCCGATGGCGATCCCCGCCTACATCATTGCCTATACCTACACGGGCCTGTTCGATTTCACCGGACCGTTTCAGACCCTGCTGCGGGAATGGACCGGATGGGGTTACGGCGATTACTGGTTTCCCGAGATCCGCTCATTGGAGGGGGCGGCATTGATGCTGTCGCTGGTCCTCTATCCCTATGTCTATCTGCTGTCGCGGGCGGCCTTTCTCGGCCAATCGATCTGTGTGTTGGATGTCAGCCGGACACTGGGTAACGGTCCCTGGCGGACCTTCTTTTTTGTCGCCCTTCCGCTGGCCCGGCCGGCTATCGTGGCGGGTCTTTCACTGGCCCTGATGGAGACCCTGGCGGACTATGGAACGGTGCAGTATTTCGGCGTTTCGACCTTCACCACAGGCATCTTTCGAACCTGGTATGGTCTGAATAACGCTACCGCCGCCGCCCAACTGTCGGCTCTGTTGTTGTTGGTGGTGTTTGCCCTGATCATTCTTGAGAAGGGTTCGCGCAGACAGGCGCGCTATCACCACACTACCCAGCGCCACCAGGTACTGACCCGTTTTCAGTTGACCCGCAAGCAGGGGCTGATGGCTTTCCTGATCTGTTTCGGCGCACTTTTTTTCGGTTTTCTCCTACCGGCCGGGCAGTTGCTCTGGTGGGCGTTCACGACGGCGGAAGAGAGTCTGGACGGACGCTTTCTCAGTCTGATCAGTCACAGCCTGTTGCTGGCGGGCGCCGCCTCGGTGCTCGCCCTGCTGCCGGCGCTTTTCTTCAGTTACGGTAAGCGCCAACACGGGAATTGGCTGGTATTGGCGGCCGTCAGGATGGCGGGAATGGGGTACGCCATTCCAGGTACGGTTATTGCCGTGGGCGTGATCATTCCCTTTGCCGCCTTCGACAACGCCCTGGATGCCTGGGTGAGAGAACGCTTCGGTTGGTCGAGCGGATTGCTGTTGAGCGGCACCCTGGCGGCCCTGCTGTTCGCCTACCTGGTGCGGTTTCTCGCCGTCTCCCTGCAGACGGTGGATGCCGGACTGGGCAAGATTCGCCCCACCCTGGATGAGGTGGCCAGGTCACTGGGCAGCCGTTCAGGGGAGATTGTGCGCAGGGTGCATATGCCGATGCTCAAAGGAAGTCTAATGACTGCGTTGTTGCTGGTTTTCGTCGATGTTCTGAAGGAGTTGCCGGCGACCCTGATACTACGCCCTTTCAACTACAACACCCTGGCAGTGAGGGCCTATGAGCTGGCGTCTGACGAGCGCCTTGCCGACGCCTCCTATGCGGCGCTGACGATTGTCATTGTCGGCATCCTGCCGGTCATTTTACTGAGTCGCTCCATCGCCCGGTCACGCCATGTGGAATCAACTTGAAGTCAAACATGCCAGTGTGAAATACGGCAGCCAAACCGTCGTCGATGATGTCAGTTTCGAACTGGAGAGCGGCGTCATCGGTTGTCTGCTCGGTCCCAGCGGTTGCGGTAAGACCAGCTTGCTTCGGGCTATCGCGGGTTTCGAGCCACTGTCCGAAGGGGAGATTCTGTTACATGGGCGATCTGTTTCTCATCCGGGACAGACGATGGCCCCGGAGAAGCGACGCGTCGGCATGGTGTTTCAGGACTTCGCCCTCTATCCCCATCTCACGGTGGAGAAAAATATCGCCTTCGGCCTGCGGGGGCGCAACGCCAAGCAGCAGACTCAGCGAGTAAAGGAGTTGCTTGGACTGGTGGACCTGTCAGGTTTAGAGAAAAAATATCCGCATCAACTCTCGGGTGGGCAGCAGCAACGGGTGGCGTTGGTCAGGGCGATGGCGCCGCGCCCCGAGATCCTGCTGCTGGACGAACCTTTTTCCGGTCTCGACGTGGAGTTGCGCGAACAGTTGACCCGGGAGGTCAGGACGATCCTAAAACGGGAAGGGGTGACGGCGATCCTGGTCACCCATGATCAGCAGGAAGCCTTTGCCCTGGCCGATTCGATCGGGGTGCTGGGCGAAGGTAGATTGCACCAATGGGATTCGGGATACTGCCTCTATCACCAGCCCAGGGATCGTTTCGTGGCCGATTTTATCGGCCAGGGGGCGATGATTCCCGGACGTGTTTTACAGGATGGTCACATCCACTCCTCCCTTGGACGGATGAAAGGGAATTTTGTCGACCAACCGAGGGAAGGTGAAGCGGTTGAGTTGCTGTTTCGTCCCGACGATATTGTCCACGACGATGAGAGTGCGTTTAAGTTACAGATTGTCGATAAAGTATTTCAGGGTGCGGAATATCTTTATACCCTGGCGCTTGCGGATGGGAATCATCTGCTCTGTTTGGTGCAGAGCCATCACGACCACGCAATTGGCGAGATGATCGGTGTCCGGCTGCATGTGGACCATGTGGTGGCTTTTCCAGTCGAAACGAGTCCGCAAATGAGCGCAGATCAAGGCAAATAGATCGCTATGAGATGTCAGGTATAAAAAAAGCACTTAGATTTTCACCTAAGTGCTTGTTTTATATGGCTCCCCGGGACAGGCTCGAACTGCCGACCTAGTGATTAACAGTCACCCGCTCTACCGACTGAGCTACCGGGGAATGGTTCAGGAGGGGCGCATAATAATGAGACTGGGCCTTAGCGTCAATAGTTTCTCTGCCTGAATCATCCGCTGCAGTTGAGCGAGGAGCCGTCGGAACGGGTATCGGCGACCCGGGTGCGCCCCATGTTGTTCACTATCACTGCCCTGGGTGGAACGAGGTGATCAGGATCGCAGAAGGTGAGGGTCAGGTTATAGCCGCTGGGCCGGCCGTCTCCCTGGTAGACCACCCGTTTGCGCCCCGCCGTCGAGTGGATACCGATCTTTATCAACTCAGCGGGGCGATTGTAGCCTTGCAGCGGTTCACCCTCGTCCCTTGTTCTGTTCTCATTGGTATCTTCGAAGAGAATGAAGCCCTGACTCCAATCTGAGTTGTCCTGGCAAATCTCGCCGTCGGAGCTGGGGCAGAGCACCTGGTGACGTTCACTGGAGATAGCCAGACTGCGGGCCAGGTAGAAGTGGCGGACGAAGCTGTTGATCTCGCTGGTCTGCTGGTTTTTGGCGGTCATGGTGCGGAATGACGGGATGCCTAGACTGATCAGAATCATTAGGATGGCCAGGGCGATGATCAGGTCTGTCAGGGTTAAACCGGTTGCCCGGGATAGAGGCGGTGATGCAGCGGTTTGCATGGGTCTCCCTCCTTGGAGTGGTTGTAGGGCGCATCCCGGCGCCCGGCCTTGTTCGAGACGCTAGTCTATCAGTTCTTTAGCGCGCCTTCAATGCGGTCCAGCGCCTGTTCCAGGTTGCGCTTGCTGGTGGCGATGGAGATGCGTACGTGCCCCGACAGACCGAACGCGGTGCCGGGCACTAAGGCGACGCCCGCTTCACTGATCAGATACTCGGAGAGTTCCAGGTCGTTGTTGACGCCCTCCAATGCCTCCAGCGCCCCTTCGATCCTGGGGAAACAGTAGAAGGTGCCATCGCTGGGGAGACACTCGATCCCAGGCATGCCGTTGAGGCGATCGACCACATAGTCGTGGCGTTCCTTGAAGGCGGTGAGCATCTCGTCAATGCAGGCCTGGGGGCCTTCCAGCGCCGCCTGGGCAGCCACCTGGGAGATGGAGGTGGGATTGGAGGTGCTCTGTGACTGGATTTTCTTCATCGCTTTGATGATCTCCGATGGGCCGCCGGCATAGCCGATACGCCAACCGGTCATGGAATAGGCCTTGGAGACGCCGTTCAGCACCAGGGTGCGCTCCTTCAGTTCGGGACAGACATTCAGAATGTTGACGAAGGTGTTGCCGGGCCAGAGGATGTGTTCGTACATATCGTCCGTGGCGATCAGAACCCTCGGGTGATCTTTCAATACCTCGCCCAGGGCCGCCAGCTCTTCACGGCTGTAGGCCATGCCGGTGGGGTTGGAAGGACTGTTGATGACGAACAGCTTGCTCTTGTCGGTGATCGCCGCCGCCAGTTGCTGGGCGGTAATCTTGAAGTTCTGCGAGGCGCCGGCCGAGACGAGCACCGGCACGCCGCCGGCAAGGATCGACATGTCGGGGTAGGAGACCCAATAGGGGGCGGGGATGATCACCTCGTCACCCGGGTCCAGGATCGCCTGGGCCAGGTTGTAAAAACTCTGCTTACCGCCGCAGGAGACCAGGATCTGATCCGCTGCATAGTCGAAGCCGTTGTCGCGTCGGAACTTGTCGATGACGGCCTGTTTCAGGCTGGGGGTGCCGTCCACGGCGGTGTATTTGGTAAAACCGTCATTGATGGCCTTGACGGCGGCATTCTTGATGTGCTCGGGGGTATCGAAATCCGGTTCCCCGGCGCCCAGCCCGATGACGTCCTTGCCTGCGGCGCGCATCTCTGCGGCGCGGGCTGTGACAGCCAGGGTGGGGGAGGGTTTGACGGCCTTTACGCGACTGGAGAGTAGTGAATTCATTACTATTTTGATCCCTGGTTCTCAAACATCAGCACGGCGACTGATCGACGGATTGATTTAATAAAAGACAGGCCGATGTGTGCCTGCCTACAGACTACGTTATCAAAACTGACTGTAGGAGTGCTACAGTGGCGTTTTGACGGCAGGCGCACATCGGCTGAATGCAACCTAATTAGGTCGCCGGGTTAATAACGCACGATGAAGAATCCCTTAAATGAGTAAAGCGTTTCAATTAAGCGCAAAATTTTCCCCGGCAGGCGATCAGCCGCAGGCGATCAGTCGCCTTGAGGCGGGGCTGACGGATGGTGAAGCGGGTATGACGTTGCTTGGGGTGACCGGTTCCGGCAAGACCTTCACCATTGCCAATGTCATCCAACAATTGCAACGCCCGACCCTGATTTTGGCTCCCAACAAGACTCTGGCCGCCCAGTTGTATGGGGAGTTTAAGGAGTTCTTTCCCAACAACGCTGTGGAGTATTTCGTCTCCTACTACGATTACTATCAGCCCGAGGCCTATGTCCCGGCCTCGGACACCTTCATCGAAAAGGATGCCTCGATCAATGACCATATCGAACAGATGCGCCTGTCGGCCACCAAGGCATTGGTGGAACGGCGGGACGCCATCATCGTGGCTACCGTTTCGTCCATTTACGGTTTGGGTGATCCGCGCACTTATCTGGGTATGATGCTGCACCTCAGCCGGGGGGAGGTCATCGATCAACGGGCCATTCTGCGCCGTTTGGCGGAACTCCAATACAAGCGTAACGATGTGGAATTGCATCGCGCCACCTTCCGCGTGCGCGGTGAGGTGATCGATATCTATCCGGCGGAGTCGGATGCGGAGGCGGTGCGTGTCGAACTGTTCGACGATGAGATCGAACAATTATCCGTGTTCGACCCGCTCACCGGCGAGATCCTGCGCAAGGTGCCGCGATACTCCATCTTTCCCAAGAGCCACTATGTCACACCGCGTGAGACCCTGTTGCAGGCAGTGGACAAGATCAAACTTGAATTGCAGGAGCGACTGCTGCAATTGGAGTCGGTCAACAAACTGGTGGAGGCGCAACGCCTTGGTCAACGCACCCGTTTCGACATCGAGATGATCACGGAACTGGGTTATTGCTCCGGCATCGAGAACTACTCCCGCTATCTCTCCGGCCGGGCGGAGGGTGAGCCTCCGCCCACGCTGTTCGATTATCTGTCCGACGAAGCACTGCTCGTGGTTGACGAGAGTCATGTCACCATCCCGCAACTGGGAGGTATGTTCCGGGGCGATCGGTCGCGCAAGGAGACACTGGTGGAATACGGCTTCCGCCTCCCCTCGGCACTCGATAATCGCCCGCTCAAGTTCGAAGAGTTTGAGCGTCGTTCGCCCCAGACCATCTATGTCAGCGCCACGCCGCGTAATTATGAGATCGAACACGCCGGCGCCATTGTCGAGCAGGTGGTGCGTCCCACCGGGTTGGTTGATCCCGAGGTGGAGGTCAGGCCGGCCGGTAGCCAGGTCGATGACCTGCTCTCGGAGATACGCTTGCGTGCGGCGCAGGGAGAGCGGGTGTTGGTGACCACCCTCACCAAGCGTATGGCGGAGGATCTTACCGACTATCTCGGCGATCACGATGTCCGGGTGCGCTATCTCCACTCCGATATCGATACCGTAGAGCGGGTGGAGATCATCCGCGATCTGCGACTGGGTGAGTTCGATGTCCTGGTCGGCATCAATCTGCTACGCGAGGGTTTGGATATGCCGGAGGTTTCCCTGGTGGCGATCCTGGACGCCGACAAGGAGGGATTCCTGCGCTCGGAGGGCTCACTGATCCAGACCATCGGCCGTGCCGCACGCAACGCCAACGGCAAGGCGATCCTCTATGCGGACCAGATTACCGGATCCATGCGACGGGCCCTCGATGAAACCGACCGCCGGCGTGAGAAGCAGATTGAATACAACAGGGTCCACGGCATCACCCCGCAGACGATACTCAAATCGATTGCCGATATCATGGAGGGCGCCTATCCCGGCGCCCGGATGAGCGCCAAGCGCTACGCCAAGGTGGCGGAGGAGGAAGCGGCGTACGCCGATCTGTCGCCCAAACAAATGGCCAAACGCATCCGGCAGTTGGAGGATCAGATGTATCGTCATGCCCAGGATCTGGAGTTCGAAGAAGCGGCGAGGGTGCGGGACCGGATCAAAAGCCTGCAGGAACGAGGCGTGGTTGCATAGAGGGGATTGTCCGGATGTTGATAGCGGCGACAATCGAGTATAATCTGAGCACCAATCGATAACGTGATGGAAGTCAAAAGGTTTCGCTTGAAAAGCTTTATTTCCTTGTGGTTTATTCTAAACGCTTTAATTAGGATGCAGTGATGGGTAGTACCGAGGATGGGTGATATTGAAGGTATGCTCAATGACATCCGTGCGGAGGCGAACTACGTATGTCGCATGACCGGCAGGACAAGCCTCGACGATCATATACTTGCAGCGATGAGCCGGGTGCCCAGACGACACTTCGTAAGCAAGACATTCCGTTCCCACGCCTATGAGAACAGTCCGCTCCCCATCGGCAGGGGGCAGACCATCTCCCAACCGTTTATCGTCGCCCTGATGACCGACCTGGCAGCGCCGAAAAGGAGCGATAAGGTCCTCGAAGTCGGTACGGGTTCGGGCTATCAGGCCGCAGTGCTGGCTGAACTGGTCGAACATCTCTACACCATCGAGATCATTCCGGAACTGGCCCAGGAGTCTCGGGAGAGGCTGGAGGAAGAGGGCTATTCCAATATCTCCTACTCCGTCGGTGACGGTTATTACGGGTGGCCTGATCAGGCACCCTTCGACGCCATATTGGTGACTGCCGCCGCCGAAGAGATTCCTCCGCCTCTGATCGAACAACTCGCCCCGGGTGGCCGTCTGGTTCTGCCTGTCGGCAAGCGCCTCTTCAGTCAGGATCTGATCCTGCTGGAGAAAGACCAAGCCGGGCTGACCCACTCCTCCTGCCTGCTTCCCGTCACCTTCGTGCCGCTGACCGGAAGTCGCTGACACTTCACCCCGTCCAACTGCGGTTTTCAGGTTAAATGATGTTTGCGGGTTAAGTTTGTTTCGCCTCAGCCGATATTTCATATACCGGCAATCCATAACGGGACCTAGGCGATGAAGATCTCTGACAGCACAATGGCGCTGCAATCCAACCATAGCGCCATCATCAAAGATGAAGCGCGTGAATCGCTCCGTGTCTGGCGAGACGGCAGCGACTCCGCAGAGCGGGATGGTGCGGGATCGGCCATCGGCCGATTGCGCCGCCGGGCGACGGCGTTGTTGCAAAATCCACCATCCAGGCCTGTGCAATCCGCCTTCAGCCGCCCAGGGACCGCTCCAGTCGAAGCGGTATCCGATGGCGAAGAGCCCCTCGATGCCATGGGCGAACTCGAAATTTCGCTGCTGAAGCTACTGGTCGAGCGGTTTACCGGCCGCTCAATTCGTATCGTCACTCCCGGCGATCTAAAGGCGGAAACCGCACCGTCGGCTGAAGTGGAGTCCAGCGCGGCCCGAGCTGGGAATGACGACCGGGAAGGTTGGGGCATGATCTACCACAACTACCGCTCTCACTATGAATCGGAACAGACCGAATTTCGGGCTCAGGGAGTGGTGAAAACCGCTGACGGTCGTGAACTCAGTATCGATATCCAGCTTAATATGAGCCGTGAATTCTTTTCCGAAGCGTCGATGACCATACGCGCGGGTGATGCCTTGAAAGATCCTCTGGTGGTCAATTTCTCCGGCAGCGCCGCCGAACTGACCCAGGAGACCTTTGCATTTGACATCGATGCCGACGGCAGCGGCGATCAGATCCACTTTGTCACCCCGAACAGCGGTTTTCTCGCCCTGGATAAAAACCGGGACGGGGTCATTAACGACGGTTCCGAACTGTTCGGGGCCAAGAGCGGCGATGGCTTTGCCGACTTGGCCAAGTTCGATAGCGACCGCAATGGCTGGATCGATGAGAACGACGCCATATTCGCCGAGCTGCGTATCTGGTCAAAGGACAGCGAAGGCAGGGATCAACTCGCGGCCTTGGGAGCGAAGGGCATAGGCGCCATCTATTTGGGGCATATCACCACCCCCTTCGAACTGAAAAACGAAACCAACCAACTGTACGGGGCAGTGCGCAGCACCGGACTCTTTTTACAAGAGGAAGGTGTTGCAGGGACGCTGCAGCAATTGGATCTTGTGGTTTGAGCGGTGATTGAAAACCATCAAGGCGATGCACAGGGCAGGTTATTCGCACTAGCTCGGATGGTTCACCTGGGCTAGCGCTGATGGGCGTCTATTCGCAGACAATCAACCTTGTGAGAGTTTATGGGCGGTCTGCGTGGGTCCATCACTCTGAGAGCGACTTCAGGGTTGCAATCGGCATGGAGCAGCCTGTATGATTCGCCGTCTCGAAGGCGCGTAGCTCAGTTGGTTAGAGCGCTACCTTGACATGGTAGAGGTCGTTGGTTCGACTCCAATCGCGCCTACCAAACAAATCGATCGCTTATGGTTGTCCCGGGTGCTTTTTTTCGCATGACCGGGCCGGTTCCGGATGGCGTCCGCTGTCCGGGCATTTCCTCTCTGTCTATCCAGACCGTATAGCGTTTATCCGCCGCGGGCGGGTGGCTGTAGAGGAAACCCCGGTCGATCTTGAGTTGTGAATTTTTCATCAAAGGATGGGGCGGGTCTGGGTGAGCATGCATAGCGGAGTTTTGCTTTGTGTGGCAAGCGGCAAGACCGGACCCTCGATTTTGCCGCACAAGGAAGCCAAGGTATGATCCGGTTCAGCGCTTACGATCAGGACAAAGAGACCCGGATGCAGACCGATATCAGCCACCTGCCACAGGAGAAACAGCGGGAGCTGGAGCGGATCGCGGAGATCCTTCGCGTCCGGGAGGGGGTGGAGATGGTGATCCTCTTCGGCAGCTACGCCCGTGGGGATTGGCGGGAGGAGAAGGCGCTGAACCCGAACCGCTGGTCCGGCCACGCCTCCGATTACGATATCCTGGTGGTGGTTCAAGAGCTCGTGGGTGCAGATTTCCTCCACGCGATCAAGGAAGCCGTCAAGATCCCCGGCCTCTCCGCCCGCGTCAGCCCCATCGTCCACGATATCGGCGATCTGAATGCCCAGCTCGAAGAGGGGCGCTATTTCTTCCTCGACATCAAGCGCGAGGGCCGGCTGCTCCACGATTCGGAGGCCTTCACCCTGGTCGAACCGCGGGAACTCTTGCCGGAAGAGCGCCAACGTATCGCCCAGGCCGATTTCGACTACTGGTATGACCGGGCAAGGAGTTTTTACAAAGGATACAAGTACCACTATTCCGAAGGAGAATTACCACTATCCGCCTTCAACCTCAACCAAGCCACCGAATCGGCCTACAAGGCGATCCTGCTGGTCTTCACCGGCTACTGTCCTCACGAGCACCTGCTCGCCTGGCTCGGCGAAGAGGCCGGTGAATTCGGCCCCGTCTTCCGCGAGGTCTTTCCCGACGACACGGAAAAGGCGCAAGAGCGCTTCACCCTCCTGGACCGCGCCTACATCGGCGCCCGCTACAAAAGGAACTTCATCATCTTCCGGGGCGATGTGGACTACCTTGCCCCGCGCGTCAAGCAACTTTTGGAAACCACCGAAATGATATGCCGCCGGGAGATCGAATCACTTGTGAACGAGGGCTGATGTGTAGCAGACATCAGGGCACTTGGTATAACCGAAATAGAGTAATACAACTTTTCCTCTCATCTGCTCCAATGAAAACTCACCCTGGCTCGAATAGAGTGTGAAGTCACCACCCAGTGGCATATCACTGACATTGAGTACCTCGTCCTGTTGAGTCGTCTTCTCCGATGCGGTGGTTGAAGATGCAATGAGTAGCGTGATGATGAAAAGGGTTATGCGAAACATAGGGTCTCTGCTTTCATAGAGGAAGAAGCTGATTTTATATACCCGCCTCCATAACTTTTCTTCGCTGACTTTTCACCAGCAGCAGACCGGCCATGAATACCAGCAATGCGATGCCTGCCGGCAGACCATAAACCTTGGTGATATCGATTTCAGGGGGTAGAACAAGCCAATGCCAGGTGCTGAGGGTATGCTTGGAACCTATCTCTCCATTGCTGCCATCCCAATTAGCGAAGGAGACAGGGATAAATAGGCCTTCGTTAAAGACTACATCGCCATTTCCCGGATCACGGGGGCGTTTCATGATGATCCGCCATTGGCCATCCTTCCAGGCGCCATTGGCGGTCAGGCGGTTGTCACCTTTGCGCATCTCCAGCTTTTTGTCCGGCCCTTTACCATCCAGCAACATACTTGTCGGCTCTCTGACGGGATCAATACTGCCTGCATTCCAATACCAGATGGTGGTGTTGTGTTTGTTGTCGCCGTGCCGATAGAGCGGTTTCTCCACCATGGGCGCCGATAGGTAGCCGTCCTGGTGGGGAAACTGAATCGCTATCGCATCCGCATGCATTTCAAGATCCTCATCCTGCAAGTCGGTGAAATAGTCGATACCTGGAAGGCTTTCGGTCCGGTCGTTCACTTCGAGCAGGAAGGCAATCTCGTTCCGGTTATAGAGCGCACGCACCGTTACGGCATCGTTCAACGGCGTGAACAAGCGTTCGTCCTTAATGATGTTCGGCGCCAGGTGCAGGGTGGCGGCCGGCGCCTGCTTCCAGCGATCGTCGGTGATTGAGTCGGGTAGTGAACCTTCCAGTTTCAGACCGGTCACCACCGGGCCGTCTTCCGGCTGAGTTGCGTTGAAGCGTAGGCTGTAGACGTAGTTGGCGATATGCCAGCGATCTTCAAGACTGACAGGATCTTTATTCCCCTCTTCAATGGCCCGGTGTGCAGGCATGGGGGTGCCGGGGATACCGATCGACAGGCGGGTATAGATCGCCTTGATCGTCTCGTCACGCTCATTTTCAGTCGACGACACAGATTGACTTGCACGCCATGTCCAGGGTTTTGTCAGATCTCTTGGCCAGATGCGGTTACCCCAGTCATCCTCAAGTTTTTTACCGGAGATGATATTGCCGCGGCCTGCGACACCGTGACACTCTTTACATGATGTAATGAACGCCTCTTTGCCCTTGGCAATCGACTCATCTGTAAAAGGAGCCTGACCGTTCAGAGGCTCAGTGTCGGTAATCTTTTGAAAGTCGGTCTTGCTATAGAAGCCATCATCGTCGAAATCTTCTTCTTCCGCATCTTCCGGTGGCCATGCCTGGGTGATATCAAAGCCTTTGATAACGGGAACCAGGCTGTGGATCTGATCATCGGCCAGCAGTGCCCGCCCTTTGATGCCCCAGCCCGGCATGGCGGTACCGGGCAGACCCTGTTTGATAGTGTTGAACAGATCCTCGTCCCGGGGTAACAGCGTGCCGGGCGAAGTCTTGTATTTGAACAGACCAAGGGAGAAATCCCGTGGTTTGGGGTACATGAGGTCTGCGGCAATGCCGTCACCGGCCCCGGTTTCACCGTGACAGACTTCACAGCGGAGTTTGTAGAGCTCCTTGCCCAGCATGCCCTTGCGTTTTTTCAGCACTTGATCCTTCATGCCGGTTACCCGCTTCGATATCTCGGGGTCCCAGATACGGGGCACCTGACCGTTGTAGTCGAAGATGAAGGTGATGACATTCCAGATCTCCTCTTCGGACAATATCTCATGCCAGATCGGCATTGCGGAATTCCAGGGTGTGCCCTCTTTAGGAAGTCCGGGACCACCCGTTGCGATACGCCAAAACAGAAACGCTTCCTGGAGTTGCGGGATGATGGTGGGATCCTGGAAGTTGATGGGCTGTGGATTGAAGCCTTGTCCGTAGTGCCCTTGGCCGTCAAGCAGGTCGCCATGGCAGTAGAAGCAGTTCTGGTAGTAGGTGTCGCGCCCGGCCAGGACGACCTCGTCATACCTCTCCCAACCCGCTTGCTCATCTTCGATCAAGGTTGTAAGTATCCCCTCACGAACCGGGTTTTCAAGGGTTGCCAGGTCATAGGCGTTGCCGAATATTTTCAGTGATGCAGGCGGCGCCGGATGTACCTGCCTCAATTCTACCGGCGCGTCGTTGCTGGGTTTTACAATATCGTAGGTAACATAGCCGGCGATCAGAGGGATGATGACAAGAAAGGCCCGGCGAACAACCCTTTTGTTGTCATCACGCAGGGTGGCGATGACCGGCGATTTGAATTCCTCCCATTTCTCATCGTCAAAGGCAAAGTAGAGTAAAATACCGACCAAGGTGATGATCATGTACTGCACCATCAGGGTCTTGGGCAGTACAGGAGGGAATAGATTGTCGAATAGAAGATAAGCGACAATAGCAACAATGACCGCTTGCCGGAATGCCGGAATCCTAAAGCCTTTCATTATTTCTTCTCCACCAGATATGCGACGATCATATCCAGTTCCCTGACGGTCATCTTTGTTGCAAAATCGGCAGGCATGGCGGCAGGGAAGCCTTCAGCGATTACGGCGTTGGGATCGACGATACTTTGCCGAATTTCATCCCTACTCAGACGTGAGCCGACATCGACCAGACCGGGACCTACCAGAGTGTCAGCACTTTCCAGTGCATGACAGGAACTACAGGCATATTTTCCCAGCGCCTCTTCGATGGTCGTAGCTGGAGCAGGTAGCGTGGCTGCAACAGTGGTTTTTTCCTCTGCGCTGACCACGGATGCAGCATCCTCCGCTGACGGCAGAGAGACCGTCACTTCATTACCGTCCTTGGCTTGCAGGTAGGCGATGACGGCATCTATCTCTATTTTGGAAAGTTCTATCGGTGGCTTATCGATGGCAGGCATTGGCGATTCGCTATCGTTAGTGCCTTTTTTACCCCATGTGGCGACCACATAGCGGCTGGGATCGAGCATCGATTCAAGTATATAGTCTGCTGCATCCTTGGCTTGGCCCTGATAGCGTTCATCAGCGAGCCGTTCACCGCTCAAGGCAACCATATCCGCACCCTGAATATCCGGCGCGCGGCCGAGTGGGGCAGGTTTGTGGCATAGGGTGCAGGTACCTTTGTTGTTGAACAGCTCCTCTCCCATACTGATAAAGTCATCCATGGTGAGGGCACTCAAATCCACCTCTTTTTCGACCGGGGCTTCTCCTTCAACCTGTGGCAGGAGGTAGGTCACAAAGGTAAAAAGCAGTGTCAGCGAAAAACTGAATCCCAGCGTTTTCAACAATACCTTCATACAGTACCTCCCGCATCGGCTGCTGCGGGTTTGGCCTGTCTCGTGGAACTCAGGTTGGCTACCCAGAACATGAACAGTACGCAGAGCAGGAACAGCACGGTGACAATAGTGATCATATTGCCGGCATAGGCGATGGTCGGAATAAAATTA
>JAHXHR010000069.1 GCA_025656505.1 Candidatus Thiodiazotropha sp. (ex Epidulcina cf. delphinae)
GAGTGTAAACATGGGCCGTTATTCGTGACAGGCTGAGCCTATCACTCATGACCACGTCCTTAGGACGTGGGTTTTTACGCTAAACTAAAAAATCCCGTTCCATTGTCAATTGTCCCATCTTGGCATGCAGCTCTTTTACCTTTTCGTCTGTCTCTTCACGCTGTTGCCGTCCACGACCAAACAGATGATCTGCATCGTTAAGCAATCGTTTTCGCCAATCCTGGATCTGATTTGGATGTACGTCAAACCGTTCTGCCGGTTCAGCCAATGTCCGATCATTTTTAACGGCTGCCAGGGCTACTTTTGCTTTGAAGGCCGATGAATGATTACGTCTTTTTCCGCTCATCTTCTGCTTACTCCTCTTCAGTTAGAATAATCGCAGAAGACACTTATCATTTCAGCTATGATATCCGACTAATGGAACCCACCACTATACCGTAACCACTCAGTGGGTCGGGAAGGGGTTAGCCACGCCCCGCAGGAAGCGCCCTTGGGGCGCAAGGCATGCCTCGCCGGGAATGGCCCAGCCCTTGCCAAGCGGCATAACACCGTGGATGACCCCTTCCCGGCTTTCCCCAAGGGAGCGACCCCTATACGCCAATCCTGCGTTGCGGCTCTTGACGCATAGGGGTGGCACTGAATGGTACAGGATCTACGACGAGGTATACTACTCGGGTGAAACATCCGGGCTAGGCCTGCCCATTACCCACAAATATTTCCACCCTTTAAAAACAACGAGTTACAAACCATGCCCCTAACAGCCAACAAAAATATGAACCTAATGAAAACAACAGGTTATGTCATGTCTGTTCCCATATTTCAGACTTATGGGTAATGGGCAGGGCTAGGCGGAATTCTCCTCGTTGACCGGTTTGCGCACCCGGATAGAGAGTTCGCGCAACTGGTCGGCGCCCACTTCCGAAGGCGCAGAGGTGAGCATACAGGACGCTGTCTGGGTCTTCGGGAAGGCCATGACTTCCCGGATGGAGGCGGAACCGGTCAATAACATCACCAACCGATCCAGGCCGAAGGCCAGACCACCATGAGGCGGGCAACCGAACTTCAAGGCCGATAACAGGAAACCGAACTTCTCCTCGGCCTCCTCGTCACTGATCTCCAGCAGCTTGAAGATCTTCTGTTGCACTTCCTGCCGGTGAATACGGATCGAACCGCCACCCAGCTCAACCCCGTTCATCACCATGTCATATGCACGGGACTTACAGGCGCCGGGATCGCTGTCGAGCAGTTTGAGTTGATCCGGTTTCGGCGAGGTGAAGGGATGATGCAACGGTGTCCAGCGGTCATGCTGTTGGTCCCACTCAAACATGGGAAAATCGACCACCCAGAGGGGTTTCCACTCTCCCTCCATCAGCGCCAAGTCCTGAGCTACTTTGACCCGCAGCGCACCGAGCGCCTCATTCACCACATGGGCCTTATCGGCACCGAAGAAGATCAGGTCGCCATCCTTTGCACCGGTACGCGCTAGAATGCCGTTGACCGCCTCGTCAGGCAGGAATTTCAGAATCGGGGATTGCAGCCCATCGATGCCCTTGGCCACTTCGTTGACCTTGATATAGGCTAGCCCTTTGGCTCCATAGACCGCCACATACTTGGTATATTCATCGATCTGCTTGCGGCTGAGCGAACTGCCGCCCGCCACTTTCAGCGCCGCCACACGCCCCTTGGGATCCTTCGCCGGTCCGGAGAAGACCTTGAACGCCACATCCTGCATCAGGTCGCGCAGATCCACCAATTCCAAGGGTATGCGCAGATCGGGCTGGTCGGAACCATAACGCTCCATGGCCTCGTCGTAGCTCATGCGTGGGAAGGGATTGGGCAGATCCACATCCAGAATCTCTTTATAGAGCCGGCGGATCATCTCCTCGTTGAGCTGGAGAATCCCGTCCTCGTCCAGAAATGAGGTCTCGATATCGAGCTGAGTGAACTCAGGTTGACGGTCGGCCCGCAGGTCCTCGTCACGGAAGCAGCGCACGATCTGGTAATAACGGTCCATGCCGGACATCATCAACAACTGTTTGAAGAGCTGCGGTGACTGGGGCAGGGCGAAGAATTCACCGGGATGGGTGCGGCTGGGCACCAGATAGTCTCTTGCACCCTCTGGAGTCGCCTTGGTGAGCATAGGGGTTTCGATGTCGAGGAAGCCTTTGTCGTCGAGAAAGCGGCGCAAAACCTGGGTCACCCGGGCGCGGGTGCGGATCTTCTCCAGCATCTCCGGGCGGCGCAGGTCGAGATAACGATAACGCAAGCGGATCTCTTCCGACGCCTTCTCATGCTCGTCGAGCTGGAACGGCGGCGTGTCGGCGCGGTTAAGCACTTCCAGTTCAAGACCCAGCACCTCGATCTCACCGGTCGGCAGATCCTTATTGACGGCGCCTTCGGGTCTGGCCCTGACGCGTCCTTTGATTCGCAGCACAAACTCGTTGCGCACCTGTTCCGCGATGGCGAACACATCCGGCAGGTCAGGATCGTAGACCACCTGCACCAAGCCCTCACGGTCTCTCAGATCGATAAAAATCACCCCCCCGTGATCACGCCGACGATGTACCCAACCGCAAAGTTCTACTTCCTGGTCGATATGGGAGCTGTTGATCTGTCCGCAATAGTGGCTGCGCATGGTGTTTCCTGTGGGAATCGGCCTAAACCCGAGTTCAACTGGCTAAAAGGCGGGAATGTTACGGCTTGGCCTCCACCTCTGCAAGCCCATCGCCAGGAACAGCCTCAGGATTGACCGCTCCCATGGAGAGCAGCATTTTCAATCCATCATCGACGCTCATCGCCAATTCCCGCACATCTTCCTTGGGAACCAGGACAAAATAGCCACCTGTGGGGTTGGGTGTGGTCGGAACATAGACACTGACCACATCCCGGCCGGTGGCTTGCTGAACCGGCCCTGCCTGTTCGCTGGTGAGAAAGGCGAGTGTCCAGAGTCCACGCCGGGGAAACTCTACCAGAACCACTTTGCGGAACGACTTGCCGTTGTCGGCAAACATGGTCTCGACAAGCTGTTTTACCGCAGAATAGACAGACCGGACCAGTGGGATCCGGGATAGCAGCCGCTCCCACGTGCTCACCAGCTTACGCCCGAAGAGGTTGGCTGCCACCAGTCCGGTGAGGAGCAGAATCAGCAGGGAAAGAAGTACCCCCAGCCCTGGAATATGAAAGCCCAGCAGATTATCGGGGCGGTAGGATTCCGGCAACAACAGCAAGCTGTGGTCCATCCAACCGACCAACAGCTTGATAACGAAGAAGGTTGCACCCAGCGGCAGCCAGACCAGCAGGCCGGCGACCAGATAGCGGCGGAGCTGAGTCATCTAGTGTACTCCGTCATAGATACTGTAACTAAAGTTTCACGGTTTTGTGAGCACCGAGGTGCGTAGTGGATATGGGCTAAGGTTATTTTTGATGGGGTTTGCCCGGTTTATAGCAAACCCCCATAAAATTAATTCTGGGCGCAGCCGCTGCTTGCTAAAAAATACTCTGCTTTTCAATAAGATAGTCCATGCACTTGATATTACCACAAAATCAATAGCGTGAAACTTCAGATACTGTAACATTCAGACCCAATGGCCTGTCAGTGGCATCCGCAGGTTCCGCCATCGCAAGCGGACGATTTACTTTCGGATTTGCCACTCTCTTTGACTTTGTCCTTGTTGCCGCCCTTGAAATCGGTCTCATACCAACCATTGCCTTTAAGACGGAAACCGGCAGCCGAAATGAGCTTTTTCAGGCTATCCTTCTTACACTCAGGACACTTGGAAAGGGCTGGATCACTCATCTTCTGCAAGGCTTCCAACTCATGGTCGCAGGCTTCACAGCGATATTCGTAAATAGGCATGGCGGGTTCCTCAATAGTTTGATTGCCTTGTTATCGGCTGACGAATCAGAGAATCCTACCATAATGGGGGTTGCAGACTACTATTCAAGTCCGATGGCTGCGAGCCATGCCTTAATCAAGGCCATTTTTGAAGCCTTGAACTTAAAAACTAAAGTTTCACGGTTTTGTGAGCACCGAGGTGCGTAGTGGATATGGGCTAAGGTTATTTTTGGTGGGGTTTGCCCGGTTTATAGCAAACCCCCATAAAATTAATTCTGGGCGCAGCCGCCGCTTGCTAAAAAAAACTCTGTTTTTCAAAAAGATAGCCCATACACTTGATATTACCACAAAATCAATAGCGTGAAACTTCAGCTTAAAAACCGCAGTTGGCCGCTCCATTCTGATACTAGGGGGTGTTCTCAATCATCGTTCGCGGCGTGATTCCGGCCCTTTTCCGCGCCGGCGGCGTTGCGATTCGTTGCAATAGAATGACTATTACGCCTCATCGCGCCTTGCCGGCACGAAAAATGACTCAGAATCACGCTCACTCAGGTAATTGAGAACACCCCCTAAGCTACTGATAGGCCAACTAGTCACTTCGATTTGCCTATTCACCGGTTGGGTTAATCACTAACCATTTTCCAGATCCTGCTCTTCCCTGCGCTGGCGCAACATTTCACCCTGGCGACGCATGATATGCCGGATCAGGGCATCCTGATCGCTGTTGCGGATAAGGTTGAAATTGATCCTGATATGATAAGGATAATCAACACCCCCCTCTGTCGAGTCGTCCACCCCGACTACCTCTCCATAGGCCACCACGCCGGTGTATGTGGGCAACAACAGCAGTTTGATCTCCACCAGGTCTCCCTCTTGCAGTGACTCAGTGATATCCATGGCGAGCCCCCCGGCGCTGAGATTGACCGATTGTGAAGGCCGATCCAGCAACCCCTGCTCTCCGGCAAGGAAGCTCTGACCCAACAGATTGATCTTTTCGTCCAACACCTTCAGATAGTCGGCGACATCCGGGTCGCGCTGTTCGATACGATGCAGCGGTGCCGGTAGGTGCTGACTGATGGCCTGTAGCCGTGTCATCACGGTAAACCGGTCATCTCCATACAGATGATCATCGATACTGTCCGGCAGCTCCTCGGCAGTAATCACCCGATAGCTGACCTGTATCGAATCGTCGATGCGGAAAAACTCTCTGCGTTCATCCGGGGATTTTCCCCACTCTTCATTCGACATCTGTGAATGCTCCTCTCTCTCTCCATCTCACTTCATTGCTTACCGGCCCTGATAACCTCGCCGCTGTCTACATCTTTCCCACGTTGAATCACCAATTCCACACGTCTGTTTTGTGCCCGGTTCTCACTCGTGTCGTTCGCCGCCAGGGGACGCGAGTCCGCATACCCTTGGATAAGAAACCGGCCTTCATCGATAGCCGCGTTGCTCAGCATCGCATGAACGACAGTCACCGCGCGCGCTGAAGAGAGCTCCCAGTTGGAGCGGAATCGCCTGGTGGAGATCGGTATGTTATCAGTATGGCCCGCCACGATGATCTTGCCGGGCGTCGTGGCGATCACCTCGGTGATCTTGGAAATCACCTCGAAAAAGCCCGGGTTGAGATTGGCGCGCCCCGATGGAAACGATCCCTTTTCCTGGATTCGAATAATGATCTTGGTCTCTTCGGTTTCCACATCCAGCAATCCCTCGCTGATCTCCTCATCGAGCATCTCCTGCAACTCAGCCGCCTGCTCCCTAACCTCCTGTTCCAACTTGGCCTGCAAGGCCGCCTTGACGGCATCGATATCCAATTCCCGCCGGGATTCGTCTTCGCTATCGAGAAGCTCTTTCTCCACATCGGTAGTCTGCTGGCGGAGTTCCTGAATAGGCGTGGGTTCGGGTTTCCCCGGACTGAACTCCTGCATAATCACGCTGGTGCCCTTGACGACATCGGTGACCGCTATCTCTCGCTGCACGCCAAAGGCATCCTTCATCGACTCCGCCATCTTTTTAAAACGCACGGCATCGATTTCGGCGAAGGAGAGCAACAGTACGAAAAAGCACATCAACAGGGACATCAGATCGGCGAATGTCGCCAGCCAGGGCGGCAAACCGGTCGGACATTTCGGGCATTCGTCGGACATCGCTCAGGATTCCTGGCCGGGGCGCTTTCCAGTGGGAAGATAGGTGCTCAGCAATTGTTCCAATACGCGTGGATTCATACCCTCCTGAATTCCTGATATCGTCTCCATAATCAGGGACTTATTGGTTTTCTCCATACCGCTTGCGCGGGCCAGCTTCTCAGAGAGAGGCAGTGCGAAGGCATTGGCGATAATCGCGCCATACAGGGTGGTGAGCAACGCCACCGCCATGGCGGGGCCGATACTGGCAGGATCCGACATGTTCGCCAACATCTGCACCAACCCCACCAGGGTGCCGATCATTCCCATGGCGGGCGCCATTGTCGCCATATTCCTGAACATGGTCTGTCCGACTTCATGGCGCTGAATGGTCAAATCGATATCCTTGGTCAGCAGTTTATTGACCAACACCGGATCATGCCCGTCGACACAAAGACCGATGCCCTGCTTGAGAAAGGTATTGCCTATCTCCTGCCCTTCCAATGCCAGCAGACCGTTTTTACGTGCGATATCCGCGAGTTCGATCGCCTCTTCGATGAGCTTTTTCGGATCATCCGTTTGATAAAAAAAGGCCTTCATGCCAATACCGAAGGAACCGAGAAAGTCACCCAGGGATACTTGCATCAGGGTTACCATGAAGGTGCCGCCCACCACGATCAGTACGGAAGGAACATTGACGAACAGCATGACATCACCGCCCGAAGCGATCGCCCCAATGATAATGCCGAGTCCACCCAACAAACCGATCAGAGTAGCAATATCCACCTTTTTTATCTCCGATTCCCTGCTTCTGCTCTTGCTGCCGAAGAAGGAGCATAATGAAACGTCAACCTCGGTCGGTTTCCAAACCGTTTCTTCGATCCGAATCTGAATGTTTTAGCGGTCGTTAAAGGGTAAACTTTAATTCCCCCAACGATGCTGTGATGACCTGAATTTACGTCTCACGAGGTAATCCGGCCGCCATGTCAGAAATGAAAAATGTCCTTATTACCGGCTGTTCCAGCGGCATTGGTCTATGCGTGGCCAAGGGTCTCAAGAGCCGTGGTTACCGGGTGTTCGCCACGGCTCGCAAGTCACAGGATGTGGAGAGGCTGCAACGGCAGGGATTCGTTGCCTTTCGGCTCGACCTGGACGAGAGCCGGTCCATCGCAAAAACGCTGGACCTGGTCCTGGAACAGACCAGGGACGCCTGTACGCCCTCTTCAATAACGGTGCTTACGGCCAACCCGGCGCCGTGGAGGATCTGAGACGGGATTGTATTACGACGGCAATTCGAGACCAACCTCTTCGGCTGGCACGAATTGACCTGTCTCGTTATCCCGGCAATGCGCAGGCAGGGAGAGGGCCGCATCATCCAGAACAGCTCCATACTCGGCTTTATGACGCTTTCCTACCGCGGTGCCTACGTGGCCAGCAAGTATGCTCTGGAGGGCTTGAGCGACACCCTGCGATAGTGCACTAGAATTTGGCCGGTAGCGGCATCCATGTTTCACTGATCGAACCCGGTCCCATCGAAAGCCGTTTTCGTGAGAATGCCCTGGCGATGTGGCGCGAGCATATAGATGCGGAGCACTCAGTACATAAATCATACTACCGGGCACCGCGCTACCATGTCACCTTTCCCACTCATCTGTTCGCCCTGCTCCGACGCTTGCTGAGCAGCCGCAGCATGGACAGGACCCTACTGAAGGTTTCCGGCGGCGGCAAGCGCTAGACAGGTATGATTTCAACCGGTCTGCCCTTTTTGTGCTGCTTCGGCCAGACCGCATAGCTTCCAGCCTGCAGCGCCTCGCCATTGAACCGATTTATCATCCTGGCCCCCTCCTCCGTCAATAGCAGAATCGGCACTCTCCTGCGGCTGCCGTTGACCACGAATCGTTGGGTCTGCCGCAGCCGTTCGGCGATCCATGCCGGTGTCTTGCCATTGACGAGGCTGAACCGGCTGTAGTCCCACAACAGCCATTCACCCAGTAGCGGATGTGCCTCCAAAAGGGGCAGGATGAATCGGGTCAGTTGTTCGAAGAGTGAATCAGGCTGCAAGTTGTCCCTTGCCAGACCCTCCCCCAACACGTCCAGTAATCCATCGAAGCAACCGCTGACACGCCCCGCGAAACAGGCATCCACCAGACCGGCCAAGGTGGAGCGGAGATAACCGCTGTTCCATAGACGTTCCAACAACTCGGCATAGCGCTTGAATCGGGCAATCTCGGTAAACGTGAGTGACGGATGGGCAAGCACTTCATAGGGAGGCTCGGGATCCCAGCGGTATCCGAGCCGGTGCGCCTGTTCGTGTAGCGGCGTACCAGGCAGTAGTTTCAGGGTCCCGAGCTGAAGATGGTCCGGGTAGAGACGAAACGTCTGATTGAGTGACGCCGCACACTGGACGGCCGTCTCCCCGGGCAGACCCACGATCAGATCGAGATGGACCGGATGACGCCTCATTTCGAGCAACCGACTGATATTCTCCAGGGCCTTGGGAATATCCATCCTGCGATCAATGACATTGAGCACCGCTTCATTCAATGACTGCAGGCCGATCTCAAACTGAAACTTGCCGGGTTGCGCATGCTTAAAAACGGTTATCGCCTCCTCGGAGATACGATCGGGATTGAGTTCAAGGTGAAAACGCAGCCCCGAAGGGGTTGCCGCAAACCGTTTCAACAACTTGACGGTCCGCTCCCTGCCGAGATGAAAGCTGCGATCAAGGAGTTTGACGGTCTTGTTTTCAAGCCGCTGCAACACCTGTAGGTCTGCCTCGACCCGTTCCAGGGGAAAGCTCCGCAACCGCTCCGTAGCGCTGCCGCAAAAGCTACAGCGATAGGGGCAACCCCTAGAGGTTTCCCAGTAGATGAGCGGCTTGCCGATATCCATCATCCCCAGCGCAATCGGAGCGGGTATCCGTTCGACCGGGAGGAGCCGGACAGGATTGTACTTAATCGACCCACCATGTCGGTAAATCAGTCCGGAGACATCGCCCAGCCGCCCGTGGTCATAGAGTAAAAAGCTGACCAGATCACTGAATGCCGCCTCACCTTCGCCTTGAATGACGAAATCCAGCGTCGACACCTCGGCCAGCAACGCTTCCCCCCGAGCCCCCGCTTCAGGTCCGCCAAACACGATGATGCAATCCGGCAGCAATTGTTTGAGCAGCTGGGAAATATGTATCGAGGCCGCGATATTCCATAAGTAAGTCGAGAAACCGATAACCCTGGGCCGCGCTGCCAGCAGTGACTCAACCAGTGGTTGGGGATGACTGTTCACCAGGGCCTCAAACAGCTTCATCCGGTCACGGAAAGGTTGGTCCTTAGCATAGGCGGCAATGGACTGAAGCGCAAGAGAACTGTGACTGTATCCCGCATGAAGCGCTACCAGGGCTAGAATCCGTGTTGAATCCTCAAGTGAGTGTTTTGATGACATCTGTAATATTTATCCGTTTTTCCTCAACCGGCCAGGGATACAACATTTCTCTCGCCAAGGCAGGGCCTCTTCGTGTCTCACCGCCTGAGGTGGTGATTTACCCACAATGATTGTAAACCCTTTACCTGACATCCTCATCAACAGCCCGGCTCCAGAAATCCCTCGATTTCAAGGGCATGCCAAGTTATCATTTGTGCGTCTCCATCGGCCGGTGATAAGTATATCTTTGGCCTGGATTTCACTTCATTCAACAAGGAACTAAGCATGTTTGATCTTGGGAAGGTGCACATCGGTGTGCTGGGCCTTGGTTATGTCGGACTGCCGCTGGCGGTCGAGTTCGGAAAGAAATATCCAACCATCGGATTGGATATCAACGAAGCGCGTGTGCAGGAGCTGAAGGAAGGCCGGGACAGTTCACTGGAGGTCGATCCGGTCGAACTGCAACAAGTAGCACATCTCAGCTACACCAGCAACCTGGATGATTTAAAATCCTGCAAGATCTATATCGTCACCGTCCCAACACCGATCAATGAACATAAGCAGCCCGATCTCTCCCCATTGATCGGGGCTAGCCACGCCCTCGGCAAGGTGCTCAAACCGGGGGATATCGCCATCTTTGAATCCACCGTCTATCCCGGCGCAACCGAAGAGGTGTGCGTGCCGATCATGGAGGCCGACTCCGGATTAACGTTCAATCAGGATTTTTTCGTCGGCTACAGTCCGGAGCGTATCAACCCCGGTGACAAGGAACACAGGCTGCCGACCATCAAGAAGGTCACTTCCGGGTCAACGCCCGAGGTCGCGGACTTCGTGGATGAACTCTACAGCACCATCATCACCGCCGGCACCCACAAGGCCAGTAGCATCAAGGTCGCTGAAGCCGCCAAGGTGATCGAGAACACCCAGCGGGATGTCAACATTGCCTTGGTCAACGAACTGGCGCTGATCTTCAACCGCCTCGGAATCGATACCCTGGAGGTGCTGGAAGCCGCCGGCAGCAAATGGAATTTCCTGCCTTTCAGGCCCGGCTTGGTGGGCGGCCACTGTATCGGCGTAGACCCCTACTACCTCACCCACAAGGCCCAATCCATCGGCTATCAGCCGGAGATCATTCTTGCCGGGCGCAGGCTCAACGACGGCATGGCCGCCTACGTTGTGCATAGCATCATCAAATTAATGATGAAAAGGGGAATAGCCACAAACAGCAACAACGTGCTCGTACTCGGCCTGACCTTCAAAGAGAATTGCCCTGACCTGAGGAACACCCGGGTGGTGGATATCGTCACCGAATTCGAGGATTACGGCGCCAGGGTGGATGTCTATGACCCTTGGGTCGAGCCCGACGAAGCGGAACAGGAATATGGCCTGCGGCCTATCATGGAACTTCGTGACGGAGAATATGATGCAGTGATTCTCGCCGTCGCCCACCGGCAGTTCAAAGAGATGGGGGCCGAAAAGATACGTGCCTTGTGCAAGAAGAATGGTGTACTCTTCGATGTCAAAAACCTGCTCCCTGTCAGTGATGTCGACGCAAGGTTATAACCATGATCCCTTATGAAACACTGAAGCAATCGCTCATGATCCGGCAGTCGACTTGGCTGGTCACCGGCGTTGCCGGATTTATCGGCTCCAACCTGCTGGAGACGCTGCTTACCCTCAACCAGCAGGTTATCGGCCTGGACAACTTTTCCACCGGTCACGCCTTTAACTTCGAAAAGGTTAAAGACGCGGTCTCCGCCGAGCAATGGAGCCGCTTCCATTTCATGGAAGGCAACATCCGTGATTTGGAGACCTGCCGCCGCGGCTGCAAGGGTGTGGACTATGTGCTGCATCAGGCTGCGCTCGGATCGGTCCCACGCTCATTGACCGACCCGATCACGACCAACGAAAGCAACATCACCGGCCACCTCAATATGCTGGTCGCCGCCCGCGACGCCGATGTCAAACGATTCGTCTATGCCGCCTCAAGCTCAACCTACGGCGACCATCCGGGACTACCCAAAGTCGAGGACAGGATCGGCAACCCGCTATCCCCCTATGCGGTCACCAAACTGGTCAATGAGCACTATGCCGGGGTATTCGCCCGCTGTTACGACTTCAAGACCATCGGCCTGAGATACTTCAATATTTTCGGCCGCCGCCAGGATCCCAACGGCGCCTACGCGGCGGTGATACCCAGATGGGTCTCAGCCATGATCCACAAGGAGGAAGTCCTCATCAACGGCGATGGCGAGACCAGCCGGGACTTCTGCTACATCGACAATGCGGTTCAGGCCAATCTGCTGGCCGCAACCACCGACAACCCCGATGCCACCGACCAGGTCTACAATATCGCGGTCGGTGATCGCACCACCCTGAACCAGTTGTTCAGCAAAATCAGGGATATCCTGGCTGACGACATCGCTTATCTGAGCGACATCTCCCCAAGCTATAGGGCATTTCGTCCGGGCGACGTTCGACATTCACTGGCGAATATCGAAAAGGCAAACCGGCTGCTAGGTTATCAGCCGACCCATAACATCGACCAGGGACTTGCCGAGGCCATGACCTGGTATGTCGAAGACCTGACGGGTTAACCTGGGTTAAAAAGCTGCAGGAAGTCTTATCATGAGAGTGCTTATCACCGGCGGCGCCGGTTTCATCGGTTCGGCATTGGCGTTACGTCTGTTGGAACGCGGTGATGAGGTAATCAGCATCGATTGTCTGAACGACTATTACGATGTCGCATTAAAAAAAGCCCGTCTTGCCCGCACTCAGAATCACCCGAAATTCACCGACCTGCGTCTCGAACTCGAGGACCGGGAGGGCATTGCCGGGGTATTCTCCCGTTACAAGCCCCAGGGCGTGGTCAACCTCGCCGCTCAGGCCGGGGTGCGCTACTCGATTGAAAACCCTCTGGCCTATATCGACGCCAACCTGCTGGGATTCGGCCACATCCTGGAGGGCTGCCGGCATCACGGTGTCGAACATCTGGTCTACGCCTCCAGCAGTTCCGTGTATGGCGCCAATACCTCCATGCCCTTCTCCGTGCATGACAACGTGGACCATCCTGTCAGCCTTTATGCCGCCACCAAAAAGGCCAACGAGTTGATGGCCCATACCTACAGCCACCTCTACCGACTGCCGACCACCGGCTTGCGCTTCTTTACCGTCTACGGCCCCTGGAGCCGACCTGACATGGCGATGCTGAAATTCGCCCATAAGATCATGCGCGGAGAGCCCATCGACGTCTACAACTACGGCAAACATCAGCGTGACTTCACCTACATCGACGACATCGTGGAAGGGGTGATCCGGGTGCTCGATCATATCCCGCAACCCAATCCCTACTGGGATAGCGACAACCCCGACTCGGCATCGAGCACCGCGCCTTATCGGCTCTACAACATCGGTAACAACCAACCGGTGGAATTAATGCGTTATATCGAGCTTCTGGAAGGGAGCCTGGGTAAGAAAGCGAAACTCAACATGCTCCCCTTGCAGGACGGCGATGTGGTCGCCACCTATGCGGATGTCTCAGACCTAATCGCCGATACCGGTTACAAACCCGATACCAGGCTGGAGGACGGCGTCAGCAATTTCGCCCGATGGTTCATGGATTATTACGGTTACCCATTGATTTGATAAAGAAAGGCCGTTGTATGACTCAAAAAAAATATTGGGAAAACGTCTACTCAAGCCAATCAACCGATCAGGTCAGCTGGTTCCAAGAGCATGCAAGTCGCTCCCTGGCGTTGATTCAAAAAACCGCTGTGCCCCACTCTGCATCGATCATCGATGTCGGGGGTGGAGCATCCGCTCTGGTCAAAGACCTCTTGCTCAACGGCTACTCAACGATTACGGTGCTTGATCTTTCCGCTAAAGCCATCGCTACGGCAAAGGAGCGCTTGGGCCGATATAGCGCCGGTGTGGAGTGGCTGGAAGCGGATATCACGACTACCAGGCTTCCGGTTCACAGCTACGATCTGTGGCACGACCGCGCAGTATTTCATTTTCTCACGAAGCAAAGCGAGCGCAAGGCCTATGTTGAAAACGTCTTTCGTTCCGTCAAGCCGGGTGGCCATGTCATCATCGCCGCCTTTACCAAAGACGGCCCTACAAGGTGCAGTGGTTTACCGGTGATGCGCTACAGCGCAACCGAATTGCACGCTGAGTTCGGTAGCCGGTTCAACTTGATTCACAGCGAGAAAGAGGAACATCACACACCTTCCGGCAGTGTGCAACGATTTATCTATTGCTACTGCCGATTGGCAAGGAATAAGGAATAGAAGCTACATCCTTTGCATATTCTGAATCCGCAATCGGATCCTTTTGTCTTCAGGGTCGAACTTAAGGGCTTGTTTCCAATATCTCAGCGCCTGTTCCGGTTCTTCACGGGAACTTCTCACACCCTTGATGTACAACGCCTTTGCAAACTCCTTGCGTACTCTGGCAATCGCATTGATTTTCGTCTTATCGCCATTTACCGCCCTCTCTGCCTTTTCAAGGTAGTTCAGCGTGCGGTCATATTTTTCTGCCTGGTAGGTCTTTTTCGCTTGCTTAACGTGCGTTTTTGACAACAACCGCCGTAACGCCAGGTCGTGCGGATATTTTTGTATGTGTTTTTCGAGTTCCTTAATAAATTCTCTGACATTCCCAGGTCCGTTCTCGGTCTGAAGGATGGCCTGGCGTGAATAAGTGTAGGCTTCCTCCTCATATCCTTGCAGACCCTTTTTCTGCCGCCGCCCCCTACCCGTGCCGTTCCGTTTTGAAAGCGCGACCTTCCTCTCCATGGCGCGCTTGGAGCTTTCTTCATCAAGCTTCCGCAATGCCGCCAGGGCATCCTTATGGTTCGGATCCAGACTCAGTGTTTCGAGGTAGAGCCGCCCGGCTTTGCTGGTTTTACCCTGACGCATTGCCCCCTTGCCCCGCTTCGTCAGTTGTTCGGTTTGTTCGGTTATATGCTTTTCAAGCCGCCTGATGGCATTGTCGATATCCGTATCCTGTTTCACCAGCGTCCGGGCCACCCGGTATTCAAACAATGCCTGTTGCAAATCACCACGCCGTTGATGCGTTTCAGCCGCACTCATCCAGGTTGAGGGATCAGCATAGGCGGCGGAAGCTCTGCCATCTCTCCTTTTATCATGGGCGCATCCTGAACCGATAAGGATGGCGGCTACAAACACAGACAGGAATAACAGACGAATCGATACCATCACACTTTTTATTTTTTTCGGGGCTTATATGTCACCAAACCGGACTTGAACGCATCCATATCCCGATCACCGAAGATCATGGTTCTGTGTAACAGATAGGGGTAAGAAAAGGCGGCATTGGCCCGGGGTTGGACAGTCAATCCCAGGAGCAAACCGTTTGCCTGTAATTCGTCGATCACCTGATCGTTGGCATCGCCAAACGGATAGGCGTAAAAGCGGGACTTTTGTCCAAGTTGCTGAGTCAGTTTTGTTATCGGATGAGTCACTTCCCGGCGTATCCTGCGCCGGTAGTGCTGCCGATCTTCGCCATGCTGCCTCACGGCCAGATTGCCATGGGTCTTGGAGTGAGGCTGAATGCTGATCAATCCACTCTTCGCCATTGCGGCGACCTCGGCTGTCTTCAGACCTCCATTATTCATATAATCGCTGTAGACAAAGACGGTTGCCGGATAACCGAACTCCTTGAGAATCGGAAAGGCCTCCTTGTAGATAGAGCGATGGCCGTCATCGATGGTCAACACCACAGATCGTTTTGGCAGGGCTCTTTCTCCCCTGAGGAATCCCAACAGATCCGCCAGGGGCACCACCCGGTAGTCGTTCTCCTGAAGATACTTCATCTGCGCTCTGAACTGTTCAGGTGAGACCTCCAATCGGTCGCCCCGGTTACCGAAGCGGTGGTAGCAGAGGATGGGAACGGTCTGATAGCCGTCATAACCGAAACCGGTCGGATTAGTGCTTTGTAGTGGAATGATGATCACGTTTCCGGGTTTGACGGGACGGGACTCATTGGCGTCTTCGATAACCCAATAACGACCTTCATCGCCGAGAAAGCGCTTTGCCAGGGTTCGCGCATTCTCCCTCCCGACACGCAATACGACAAACTCACTATCTTTGGCGATTACCTGACTGGAGCCCGCATATCCGCCCATCAAGTGGAAACCATGCGAAGAGCAGCCGACGTTTATGAGCATGCACAGCATTAGCGTAACGCGGATTTTCACTACTTGCCCATTTTAGGGGGCATGATCCGGGTGGCGTCATCCATCGCATTATCCGGCGCCTGCCGGCCGTTTCCGCTCACAGCCGCTTGTTGAGTGACTACCTGCGTTGCCGTGATGTTCGTTGTCTCCCCATTTGATGCCGGCATCAGAGAGGGTTCCGCAATCGCTTGCTGCGCCTCCTCCTCTATTTGCAGCAACGAATCCGCCATTCTGTTGTATTCAACGAATAACAGGCCCAGCTCATCGTTACGTTCCTCTTTGATCCGGTAGCCATAGTTCCCATGATTGACATGCGTGATGGCCCGTCTGAGTATTTTCATCGGCACCGTAATACCCGCTGCCAGGAGATAAGCGACAATGACCACGGTGAGGACCACCGCCACCAGTAACCCTAGCATGGTATAGAAAGTAAGGTCCGCAGCCGCAATGAGCGGTGTTTGTGACAAGCCGAGTTGCACACCACCTATATGCTTATTCTGATATACCAGGGGGGCTTGGAAATCGAAAACCATCTCATCACCCCACGCCCTTTCGGAGATGACGATCCCTTCGTCTTCCCTGAGTATCTGCATGGGTTCAGCGTTATCCAGCGTTTCACCCACCTCATCGGAAGAAGTGCTGGCGCGCAGCATCTTGCGGTGATCGAGAATTCGCAGATAACTGATTTGTTGTCGTTCTTTGATCTCGTGGACGAAGGTCTCCACGGCAACCCAGTCTTCTATCAGCACGGCCTCTGCGCTCTCGATGGCAATGAATTTCGCCAAGGACCCACCGGAATCCAACGCTAGTTCGATCATCGCGTCCACCTGTTTCTGATAGACCAGATAGGAACCGAGGATCATCGCCACGGAAACCACCACCGCCATTACCGCGGTCCATTTGATCCGTAACGGGAGGATCTTGGCTTCACTGACGTGCTGCTGTTTTTCATCGATTTCGTGCACCACGCTACGCAAAGCCGTGGCCAGTTCCTTACCGGTTTGAATGCGTTGTTCGGGCCTCTTGCTGAGCAGTCTCTCAATGATCCTTTTCAGGCTTTGCGGGATGTCCGGTTTTTTGGCCTCGATAGGGACCGGATCTTCCTGCACGATCTTCATCAATAAGGATGTCAGCGTCTCGGAAACGAAAGGTTTTTCGCCGGTGATCAATTGGTAGAGGATAACGCCTAAGGAGAAGAGATCGGATCGCCCGTCGACCGGCTGGCCTTCGACCTGTTCAGGGGACATATACTGGGGAGTGCCCAGCACCGCGCCCATCATGGTGCGGTGCTCCTTGTTGGGCGAATCCACATGTGCGATGCCGAAGTCGGTGATGCGAATGGTGTGCCCGTCATCCGGGGAGATGATGTTGCCCGGCTTCACATCTCGATGCACGATGCCGCGGGCATGCGAGTAGTCCAACGCTTCAGCCAACTGGATGCCGTACACCACCGCTTCACGAGTCGATATCCGGGTGTCGGAATCCATCATCTCCTCAAGTGTCCGGCCCTCCAGAACCTCCATGGCGATATAGGGTCCCTGATCCGCTTCGCCGACATCGAAGATGGTGACGATATTGGGATGAGTCAGCTTTCCGGCGGCCTTGGCCTCTTGTAGGAAACGGTAACGGTATTCGGGATCTGCGGCACATTCCCCACGCAGTAGTTTAATTGCCAGGGTGCGATTGATTTCCGGATCGAATGCCTTGTAGACAATCGACATGGCCCCCTCACCGATCTCTTCAATGAGGCTGAATCTACCGATCGTCTCAGGCATCGGTTGCTGAATATCCAATTGTCCGTCTCCCTCCTACCAACTGTAAGGTTATCACTCGTATTTCTTATGTCATGTCTATGCCGTCCCTGATAGAGTGTAGCAAATGGTGATATAGTAAATAAAATCGCATTGACACCAACCTCTTCTTTCACTGGGCAGGAGGGGGGGGCGAAACCGACACCTGCGTGCAATATTTGGCTTGACGGATATAGTGGACGGGCCGGCAGATGAGTGACACATTCGATATTCCAAGGCTTCTTGAACTGCGTAAGCTCACAAGGTCGATTTCGGCAAGGATCGAAACCGACCTGAATGCCTATCTGTCGACGCTTGCCCCCCTGTTCTCGCCCCTGTCGATATTAGGGGAACATATCCGTGGCGGATACAAGACACCGCTAAAAGGGGCTGAAAAGGCGTTCCGGGATCTTAAAGGCAGATTCCAGTCCATCGCGGGACAAAAACCCTTCTCATTGAGCACAGAGATCTCTTCGCCTCTGGATGTATTCGCGGCAACCCCCGCCCTGACGCCGGTCGAATACCCTTATACTGCCGTGCTGGATAGTAAAACCGCTCATCTTTCGGTGACTTCGCCCTTGAAGTGGGTGCTTTCCTATCCGGGCATGCATCCTAAAAAACTTCTCGATCTGCTGAGTGGCAATCGCAATCAGGTCAGGGATGAGTTGTCCCATGTCTTGTTGCAGTGCCTGACACTGGAACTCGTGCTCGAGAACCGACCCGGCCTGGTGAATCTCCTGGAAGGCCTGCGCTTTCACCTGGAAACCACCCATCTGGAGGGATTGGGGGAACTTCCGGTAGTATTGATCTCCTGTCCCGTCTCAACCATGCTGCCATCGGATGAGATCATCATTCAAAATACTGAGATCTCCGGCATTCCGTCCTTTGAAGAGATTATCAACATCAGTGATATCCGTGACATCTCGGACCCATTGCAGCAAAGCATCCTATCGATCACACAGGATGTGAGTCTGGATATCTATAGGGAAATCACCCAAGAACAATAATTCAACACTAAATAGATCCCTTGCCATTGCACTCGTTATCTCTGCTGACCTACCATTTGCGGCTTTGCCTCAAGGCCTGTTGTCGTAGGGTGAGTAGCCTCCTGCCGGTGGATAAGCGCTGTGCGGATGGTAGGCCGGCCCGCGCCAACGATGTTGATAGACCGGAGGGGGCGGGGAAGCCATGGCCTCCTGTAGCTCTCGTTCAGCCTGCATCAGATTCCGCATAGCCTCCATTTCCGCCTTTGCCGCATCGCGGAGATCATCAAACTCCTTGAGTATCTTGCTCACGGATTCCGCATGCAACTCGCGCCCGGTCTGTGGCGCTCGATCCTCCTGAGCTTCCGCAGTGGATCCCGTTAACGAACCGCCGTGATAGTCCTGCGCGGGCGGAGCCTGCTCCTGAGCCGTAGCGGATTCCATCGTTTTGTTCTCTGTTGATGCCACAGATGTTTTGGGGAGAACCCGCTCAGCGGTGCCGGCCGACTCACGCGGAGCGGCTTGGATGATCTGTCTCTCCTGACTGACGCTTGAACCGGAAACCAATCCGAGAGAATCCTCCGGATCAGTAACGGCGCCGGCCTGATCCTCTTGTGAGGTTGTACGCTCCCTGAAGATCGATTCGCTTCCACCACCCGTCTCGGACGTGGACATGGCGGCCTCATTTCCATATCCCCCCTCTTCCGACCCTGAATCGCTCGATGCAGCCATCTCCTCCTGTTGCACGTCCGTTGCGGAGGCAGCGGATTCAGTGGGCGGATTCTTTGCCAATGATCGGATATACATAAAACCAAGTATGATAATGATCAGCCAAAAGATGGCTTTTAACCTAAAGCTACCTGAGCTTTTCGAATCGCTTGACATCGACGGTTCCTCCGGAGGGTTATCATTCTCAATCTGTGCTTGAATGATGACATTCAAAGATGAAGTCTTTTCAGTTGTCGGAGCAAGCTTTGTTTCGGTAGGTTGGGATGCAGACGGCATTGCAGCACTAGCAACTGCAACCATTGTCGGCTTCTCCGCCTTGGCTTCTTCTTCCGGTTCGGCGGGCTTGACCTCCTTCCGGGGAGCATCCGGTGGCGATGCCCTTGCCACACTAGAAACCGTAGCGGCTTCCCCTGTACCGGTCGACTTATCGGCGGCCGCCTTCTTTATCGTAGTTTTTTTCTTAGTTGCGGCTCCCTTTTTAGCAACCGTTTTTTTCCTTACCACCCGCTTCTTTGCAACCGTCTTTTTTTTAACTGTGGCTGTTTGCGTGTTCGGTTGATTTTCCACCTTATCTTCTGAGTCGCTTGTCTCGTCAGTCATGTTAATCCCCCTTCAGCACGCAGATAATCTGAGGATATTGTACCTCAAACCCGGCAATCCCAAGCATATTACCGGCAAACCGGTCGTGTCCGCCCGGAAATACGCACTTTTTGAAGACACGCCTTCCCATTGAGGACCGGGGTCCAGGGGATTCAACCTAAAAACCGCAGTAACGCTATCAGCAGTAGCTTGAGACGTTCCATGCCACCGATGAGATTTTTTTCGACTTCCTTCATGCTGATGGGAGATCCCTGCTTACCCGCCGCCCAGTTCGAAACCACCGAACAGGAGGCATAGCTGAGATTGAACTCTCTCGCCAAGGCCGCCTCGGGCATGCCGGTCATACCGACAATGTCGCAACCGTCACGCTCCATGCGCACAATCTCGGCAGCCGTCTCCAATCTGGGGCCCTGGGTGGCGCCATAGACGCCTCTACCCACAGGATCAACGCCACTGATCCGACCCGCATCGATAAGCTGCCGCCTGAGATCCTCGCTGTACGGATAGGTAAAATCGATATGGGTGACCTGGCTCAGGTCGGTTTCATAAATGGTATGATCACGTCCGAATGTATAGTCTATGATCTGATCGGGCACGACAATGCGCCCCGGCGCCATATCTGCGGTAATGCCGCCCACCGCTGCTACGCCGAGCACCGCCTCTATGCCCAAATGCTGTAGCGCCCAGAGATTCGCCCGGTAGTTGACGCGATGAGGCGGGATCATATGCGAGGCCCCGTGACGGGGCAGAAAAACAACCTCGCGGCCGGCGATTTTGCCATGGGTCATCGCGGCGGAAGGCTCACCGAAAGGCGTATGACAGACCTCCCGGTGAGTAATTTCAAGATCCTGGATTTTATCCAGGCCCGTCCCGCCTATGATGGCCAGTTTCATCATTATTCTTTAGTCGCATCCGTTCCTTGCAAATACTGCATGGCGTTGCGTGAAGAAAGGCAAGAAAATCGATTGATTGAACTACAAGCTTTCCGCATGACCGGCCAGATAATCGGCTACGCCTTGCGGCGTCTCTTTCATGCCGTCGTCGCCTTCTTTCCAGCCCGCGGGACAGACCTCTCCATGCTCTTCATTGAATCGGAGGGCATCGACCATGCGCAACATTTCATCAATATTTCGTCCAAGAGGCAGGTCATTCACCAGTTGATGGCGCACCACCCCGGCCTTGTCAATGAGAAAGGAACCGCGAAACGCCACATTTCCGTCCGGGGTTTCCACATCATAGGCCCTGCAGACGGCATGGTTCAAATCGGCCACCAGCGAATAGCCGACAGGACCGATTCCACCTTGGTCGACCGGCGTATTACGCCAAGCATTATGCGTGTAGTGGGAATCGACGGAACATCCGATGACTTCCACATTGCGTTTTTTAAACTCGTTCAGGCGGTGATCAAAAGCGATCAGCTCGGAAGGACAGACAAAGGTGAAGTCCAGCGGATAGAAAAACAGCACCGCGTATCTATCTTGAATTGCCTTTCTGAGATTGAAGTCATCTACGATTGTTCCGTCACCCAGCACCGCTGCCGCAGAAAAATCAGGTGCCTCTCGGCCGACAAGTATACCCACTTAGCGCCTCCTTAACGGGGAGTTGAATAGTTGAATAGAAGTTCCAGGGAGGGTATCTTAGAGGTTCTTTTACAGAGATGCCATGACGAATCCACAAAGCCCTCTAGTCCTGGATCATCCGGGAGGTTACCATAAAAAAAGGGAACGAAAAATGCCCCCTCTACACTCTGATCCTCCGTCCATCCTGATATTTATACCGCCCGAGCGAATACCCCTGCTTTTTATGTGGCCCCACACACGGGACTACCCTTGTTCCTCGACAAAACAGCTAAGGGAAATCACTTAATATCCCCGCACTCCGAAGATACCGGGTGCGTTTCTATGGAACAAACAACTAAAGTTTCACACTATTGATTTTGTGATAATATCAAGTGCATGAGCTATCTCATTGAAAAACAGAGTGTTTTTTAGCAAGCAGCGGCTGCGCCCAGAATCTGGTAGGAGGTAGCCCGAAGGCTACCCCCTCCCTACAGAACGGTACGTACCGGCCAGGTATACCGCTCCTCGATCAGTAACCGAG
>JAHXHR010000070.1 GCA_025656505.1 Candidatus Thiodiazotropha sp. (ex Epidulcina cf. delphinae)
TTTGGGGCAGCACCGTGCAGCTGCATGTGAAGTGGAATGTATAACTTAAATTCAGGTCAATTCTGTCTTTACTATGGGGTCCACTTTAGTGGTTTAGTATCAGAATGGAGCGGTCAACTGCGGTGTTTAGGTTTAAAATTGGCACTCTTGTGTAGAGAGTGCTAATATTCAAACAACGATCCGGACCGGGGTAACTTTAAGATGAGCAAAGAAATCGCACTGCCTGCACTGCCGACCGGCAGCCTGGATGCCTATATCAGCGCCGCTTTTCAATTGCCCATGCTCAGCGCTGAGGAGGAGCACGGCCTGGCCGTCAGACTGCGCGACCACAAGGATCTGCGTGCTGCACAAACCCTGATTATGTCCCACATCCGCTTTGTGGTGCGTATCGCCCGGAATTACAACGGCTACGGCCTCGCTCTGCCTGATCTAATTCAGGAAGGTACGGTCGGCCTGATGAAAGCGGTCAAACGCTTCGATCCCGAGATGGGCGTCCGCCTGGTCTCCTTTGCGGTCCACTGGATCAAGGCGGAGATTCACGAATATATCCTCAAGAATTGGCGTATCGTCAAAGTCGCCACCACCAAGGCCCAACGTAAACTGTTTTTCAATCTGCGCAGTTCCAAGAAGCGTCTCGGCTGGTTTTCCAAAGAGGAGGTCGACCGTGTAGCACAGGATCTGGGAGTCAAGCCCGAGACCGTATTGGAGATGGAATCCAGGCTTTCAGGCCAGGACATCGCCTTCGACGGTCCGTTGGAGGAAGAGGATGATCAGGTTACCGCGACCCCCGCCGGCTACCTGAGCGACCTGCGCATGGAACCCTCGTCTTTGCTTGAGTCCTCTGATAACGAGGCTCATAGGAGAGAAGGACTGACGGCGGCGATGAAAGGTCTTGACGAACGCAGCCGGAAGATCCTTGAAGCCCGCTGGCTGGGCGAGCGCAAATCCACGCTGCATGAACTGGCCGAGCGATTTCAGGTCTCCGCGGAACGTATCCGCCAGATTGAGAAGAGCGCCATGGACAAGCTGAAGGCACAACTTTCCGCTGGTGTAGAGCCCTATATCAGGGATTAAACATCCGCAAATCAATGCAAGTCGATCTGGGACTTACCGTTTTCTCGCCTGCTCTGCCCTTTTTTCTCCATCAAGGGCGCTTTTGCCAAAAAAGGTATATTTTTCGGCAACTTATAACCCGGTTGTTTCAATCTAGAATCCTCAGTTGAACACTGTGAAGAGTACGTTTGTGCTGGTGCAGGGCAAGGGTCGCTCCTGCACATCCTTGTGCTTGCAACACTTGTGCATCCCTGCACGGGGCGCACAACGACTGTTCTATTCCAAGGCGTTGTAACGCAGCCATGCGCCGCCACAAGCGTACTCTTCATGGGGTAACGCTGCTCACCCGCCAGGTGAGTATTCCCAATACGGAGAAAACCCATGTTTTCAAAGTGATGGGGCGTGTGCATAGTGGTCAACTGAGGATTCTAGGTTCAACCGGATTAAAGCTTTAGTCTGCCTGGTCGACACAGTCAGTGTGAATTCATGCCTATCAAGTTAACAAATGGCGGCCTTACCTAAGAGCCGTAACCATCGCCGGGATGCGTCTGCCGTCCGCTTGGAGCGCCTGAAAAACATGCAAAGCCAGCGTCAGGCCCTAGCTCAATGCACGCCATCCTTCACCTGATAAAAATATCGATAATACTGATCTTGATCTCCCTGGCCGTGCTGATATCGGGACAACTGACCGAATTGCTGCCGGACAATGAAAAGAACGCTTACGATGCCCGAAAAACCCTAACCAATTCACTTGCGCGGCAACTCTCCGCTGCTGCATCAAACAATGATTTTCCGAGTCTGAAAGCGACCCTGGCTGAGGCCATCGATAACAACAACGAAATTCGTTCAGCGGCTGTCCATACCCCCTCAGGGGAACATCTGGAATCGGGCAATCACCACCAATTCTGGAGAAATACGCCGTCTGCTCGCTTATCCACCCGGGAAATCCGCGTGCCGATCACCCATAACCGGAAGATTTGGGGCACGCTGGAGGTTGCCTTTAAAACGGCAGAATCCGATTCACGCCTGTCAATTACCGAGTTATGCATCCTGGTTCTGCTGATCATTCTGTCGGGACTGATTCTCTCTCTTCTTTTCAGTAACCGTATATCACGGGAGTTTAACGCCACATCGATCATCCCCGAACGGGTAAGATCGGCCTTCAACGCCCTCTCCGAAGGACTGATCATTCTCGACGAAAAGGAGAGGATCATTTTGGCCAATGACTCGTTCGTGAAACAAGTCAGCCAGGCTCAACAGACACTCATCGGAAGAGCGGCAGATCAATTGCACTGGAAACTGCGTGAAGGAGACAACGCCGCTGATGTCCTGCCCTGGCGCATCAGCCTACTCAATGGCGAGCGTAAAACCGGCATTCCCGTCCGCCTGGAATTGAAGAACAAGACTGAACGCGCCTTCTCGGTGAATACCGCACCCATCCTCGACAGCCGGGGAGAGGCCCGCGGCGTACTCGCTACCTTCGATGACATGAGCGACCTGGAGATGCAACACCGACAGTTGCAGTCTACGCTCAATAAGCTGCAGACCTCTCAAAAGGCCCTGCGTAATAAAACGGTGGAGCTGGAGTTTCTCGCCACACGCGACCCTCTTAGCGGTTGCCTGAACCGACGGGCGTTCTTTACAAAATTCGACACCCTGTTTGAAGTCTCGCAGAAACAGGGAAAAAATCTGGTCTTCATGATGGTGGATATCGATCATTTCAAGTACATCAACGATTACTACGGACATGCAAACGGGGATAAGGTTATCAAATTCATCGCTGAGATACTTAATTCCAACTCCAGACCGGAGGATGTGGTCGGTCGCTATGGCGGTGATGAGTTTTCCCTGGTCCTGCCGCAAGCCGATCTGCCACAAGCCAAATCCATCGCCGAAAGACTGCGCATGGATATCCAGCAGAAATGCCGAGCCCTGTTCACCAACCCGCAAACCGTTACCACAAGCATCGGCCTGGCCATCCTGACCGATGGCATGGATGACTCCATGCTGCTGATCAACCAGGCTGACAGTGCACTCTACGAGGCCAAACAACAGGGACGGAACTGTATCGTTGCATGGAGTTCGGAGATTAAAAATAAGGATGACGATGATCAGAAAACCTCCATCAGTTCCATCTCGGAATTGATTAGAAAGGAAGAAGGGGCGGCTAAAAAATTCCTCTATTCCGAAATACACCACCTGGAAGATGTGGTGAGACAGCTCGAATCGGAACTGGTGTACAGCCGCGAGGAACTAAAACGCCGTGAAGGTAAGGATGAGCTTACCGGCCTGCCGAACCGGTTCATCTTCAACGACCGGGTGACGCGGGACCTAACCAGATGCCAGCGATACAAGCAATCCGCAGCCGTCATATCTATCGATATCGACAACTTCTCACGTATCAACGAAGCCCTAGGTTTTACCGTTGGCGATCAAATTCTCAGATTGATAGCGGAGCGACTGATCATTTCCCTGCGCAAAACCGACACCATCGTCGTCGTCGACGAGCAGCATGAAAATGAATCATCGAATATCTCGCGCCTGAGCAAGGATGAATTCGCATTGATTCTAACCGATGTGGCGGATATCAAATCGGTGACATGGGTGGCCCGTCGGATATTGAGCCGACTCAAAAAGCCGATGAATGTCGGCGACCAGGAACTGTTTGTCTCGTTCAGCATGGGGATAGCCCTCTATCCCCACGACAGTGATACATCGAACGATCTGCAGCAGCAGGCGGCCACCGCCAGGCATGCAGCCAAGAAGGACGTGGGAAGCGACAACATCCGTTTCTTCTCGCGTGAAATCAACCGCAAAGCCTATCACAGCATCTGGCTGGAAACCCAGCTACGCAAAGCCATTGTCCGTCAACAATTCGAGTTGGTCTATCAACCCAAGATAGATCTCAAAACCGGACGCATCACCACCATGGAAGCCCTGGCTCGCTGGCCCCATCAGAAAGTGGGCTTGATACCGCCGGCTGAGTTCATTCCGGTGGCGGAACATACCGGGTTGATCAACAAATTGGGCAACTGGGTATTCAAACGCGCATGCGCGGATCTGCGTCGTTGGCATAAGAGCGGCTATCATGACCTGCATATCGCAGTCAATCTTTCAGCCGTCCAGCTCTGTGGAAACACCCTGGCGGAGAAATTCCTGAGAATTTGTGAAAGACGCAAAATCCCTCCCTCGATGGTCGAATTCGAGATCACGGAAAGCACCCTGATAGAGAATTTCGAGTACACCCGCAACGTCATGTCGAGGATGAACAAGGCCGGCATCAAATTTGCCCTCAACGACTTCGGTAAGGGCTTTTCATCCCTGAGTTATTTGCAACAACTGCCCATCAGCAGCATCAAGATCGACCGTTCGTTTCTGACCGGCGCCCTGCCGGACAAACAGGCCCAGGCCATCGTTACCGCTATCATCTCCCTGGCCAAGAGTCTGGGATTGAAAGTGGTGGCGGAAGGCGTGGAAACCGAGACGCAGCGACGGATACTTCAGCAGCTCAACTGTGACGAAATTCAGGGGATACTCTACAGCGAACCCGTCACTATCGACGAGGCGACACGATTACTGCAGGATTTCAATGGATGATCCTAAAAACTGCGATCAACCGCTCCATTCAGACAATAACTTACTGATATATAATTATTAACTTCGATTTTTCCATTCGCCGATTGGGTGAGCCACGCTACGAGGCGAATTGCACGCTTGCGGGGGCGCATGGCTGGGTTGCAACGCCTTGGAATAGAATGACTATTTCGCTTTGTGGGGAAGAGCCCTTTTTTTATCCTATTGATCCATCCAAATAGCTAGCCACCGTTTCCGCTGTAGGTTGTTGCAGATGGGGAATCTCTCCAAGACAGGGGACCGGCAGCCAGCCGCGCAGGGTCGAGATATTCTCTGCCGGCGCCAGCATCTGCGGATCCACTTGATTGGCAATCCACCCCACAAGCCGGACACCGGCATTGAGCATGCATTCGGCTGTCATCAAGGCATGGTTGATGCAACCGAGACGCAACCCCACCACCATCACCATCGGCAAGTTCAGCATTCGCGCCAGATCGGCAAGGGTGGCGTCATCCCCTAGAGGCACGTGCCAGCCGCCCACACCCTCCACAATCACCCGGTCCGCCTTAGCCTGAAGACGGATAACACCCTCACGGATCTCATCCAACAGGATCGGTCTGCCAGCCACGCGGGCCGCCAGGTGGGGGGCGATGGGAAGGTCGTAGACGAAGGGATTCACCTCAGCGTAGGGAATAGCGAGGCTACACTGCGCTTGGATGCGGCGAGCATCCTCGTTGCACAGACCCTCGGCGGTGATATGCGCGCCCGACGCTACCGGCTTCATACCCAGCACGCACTCGCCCTGCCGCTGTAGTCTATGCATCAGCCCAAGCGTGACCTCCGTCTTACCGCAACCGGTATCGGTGCCGGTGACGAACAGATTGGCGTATCCCATCATCCTAAAAACCGCAGTTGGACGGGGTGAAGTGTGCGCTTGCGGGGGTGCAGGGCAAGGGTCGCTCCTACACATCCCTGTGCTTGCAACACTTGTGCATCCCTGCACCGCGCGCAACAACGCGGAATAGTCGTTCTATTCCAAGGCGTTGCAACGCAGCCATGCGCCACCGCAAGCGTGCAATTCGCCCCGTAGCCTGCTTCACCCAGCCGGTGAATAGGCACATCGAAGTCAATGGTTTGCATATCAGTAGTTTAGTATCAGGATAGAGTGGTCAACTGCGGTTTTTAGGATCATAAATCCTATAGCGCTCAGGGTCGCCCCATTTGGTCCACGGGGATCATTGTAACGCCGTCCACCTGCCATTGCCGAGGCGCCCAGGCATGACCGTAAACCACTTCGTAGCTGGCCGGCAGCTTTCCCTCGACCCGAAAGGCCTCATAAGCGCCAAGCATAGCCCTAAACCTACCCTTGCCTGTCAAACCACGTGGCCGGCCCGTGGTCACATTGTGCGCCCCCAGACTCTTCAGATCACGCATCAGCGAGGGCACATCGTCATAAGTCAGGCGCATACGATCCACATCCACCACGGGCTCCACCAGACCGGCACGCGCCATCGCGTCCCCGACATGGTGCATATCAGGAAAAGGGCTGATATGGCTATCGCCATCCACCGCTGACCAGCTTGTGCGTAACTCCTTCAGCGTATCAGGGCCGAAGGTAGAGAACAGCAGCATCCCATTCGGCCGCAACACACGCAGAAATTCCCGGAAGGCGCCCTGCAGGTCGTTGCACCACTGCAGGGTTGCGTTGGAGAAGATCATATCCACCGACTGATCGGCGAGGGGGAGTTGCTCTGCGTCGCCGCACAAGCATCGGGGCCGTCTCAGCCAACCGCCCCGCTTACGCACCTGGTAGAGCATCGGCAGGGCGAAATCGAGAGCGATAGTGCGAGCCTTTTTGTAATGTCTCGTCAAGCTCAGGGTCGCCTCACCGGTCCCCGCTCCCACGTCCAGCACCACTGCCGGCTGATGACGGATATAGGCCAGGCGATCGAGCATGCGCTGGGCGATCTCCCGCTGCAGGGCCGCCGCTTCATCGTAGCAGGGCGCGGCGCGGGAGAAAGCGAGACGCGCCTGCCGTTTGTCGATGTGGACTTGTGGTTCAGCGTTCATACAGGGACTCCAAACGGCGGATGAGCAAACGGTGGGTTTCGGCGGGGTGAGAGAGGAAGGGGGTATGGGCGGCTCCGCGAATGACATGGGTCTCCGCTTCGGGCAACCAGCGTCCGATGACACCCGCGGCGGCGGCGGGCGCCAGGGTGTCTCGTTCCCCGTACACCCAGACTGTCGGGCAATCCAGGCTCTCCAGCCCTTCTCTGAGATCACAGTTTTTCAGTAGATCAAGCCCGGCCTCAAGCGCCCCGGGATGGGGATCCGGCCTCTGCCGCAGGCGGGATTTGAGCCGGCGAAGGGTCTCCATCGCCAGGTCACTGCCCAGCATCTGCAAGGCGAGAAAACGCTCCAGGGCCTTGCCGTGATCGTCTTCCAGGATCTGAATGAAGAGATCAAGGGTGCGCGGCGCCATGGCGTCGGGCCAGTCATCCCCCTGCACGAATCGCGGCGTACCCGCCAGCACGACGATCCCCTCGATCCGGGCGGGTTGCAGCAGGGCGGCCTGCAAACTGACCATGGCGCCCAGCGACCAGCCGAGCCAGACAGCCCGATCCGGCGCTGCATCGAGACAGGCGTCGGCCCATTTTTCCAATGCCCGTTGTCCGGCAAACGGGCTGTTGCCGTGTCCTGGCAGATCCACTAGGGTAATCCGATAGTTGGCCGCCAAGCGATCGGCAAAGTCGGACCAGACCGAAGAGTTCATGCCCCAGCCGTGGATCATCACCAGGTCTCTGCCGCTACCGCGTGTCTCTGACGCCAGTCTCATGACGATAGCCTGGAGAGCGCGTCGAGCAGCCACTGCAGATGACGGTCGGTATGATTGGCGCTGAAGGTAATGCGCAGACGGGCGCCCCCCTCCGGCACGGTGGGCGGACGAATGGCGCTGACCAGAATGCCCTGGGTCTCCAACTGCCGGTTCCAATCCAGGGCCTGCCGGGCGCTGCCTGCCAGAACGGGTTGGATCGGTGTCTGTGAAGCCGTCAGCGGCAGCCCCATCTCCTCTGCGGACCGACGGAACCGCTCCACCAAGTGCTTCAGCCTCTCCCGACGCCAGGTCTCCTGGCGCGCAATTCGCAGACTGACACGGGTCGCCTCGGCCAGTGCGGCAGGCGGGGCCGTGGTGTAGATATAACTGCGGGCATGCTGAATCAGGGTTTCGATCAGCTCCTCACTACCGGCGACAAAAGCCCCATGGGTGCCGAACCCTTTGCCCAGGGTTCCCATCAGGATCGGCACTTGCTCAAGCCCTAAACCGTGGTGACTCAAGCTGCCTCCTCCCTCTCTGCCCAACACTCCGAGACCGTGGGCGTCATCCACCATCAACCAGGCGTCATGGGAACCGGCAAGGTCTGCGAGCGACGGCAGCGGCGCCAGATCGCCGTCCATACTGAACACCCCATCGGTGGCGATCAGCGCCCGACCACCGCCGCCGAGTTGCAACCGGCTGCGCAGGCTGTCGAGATCGGCATGCCGGTAGCGCATCATCTTGGCGCGGCTCAGCCGCCCCGCATCCAGCAGGGAGGCGTGATTGAGCCGGTCCGTAAACAACCGGTCGCCCCGCCCCAACAAGGCGGTGACGACCCCGAGATTGGCCATGTAGCCGGTGGAGAAGAGCAACGCCCTGGGGCGGCGGGTAAATGCCGCCAGTTCCTCTTCCAAGGCGTGGTGAGAGTGGGTGTGCCCGGTGATCAGGTGGGCCGCGCCACTGCCCACGCCGTTGTCCGCCGCCCCCTGCCGCAGGGCGCGGACGACCTCGGGATGATTGGCCAGACCGAGATAGTCGTTACTGCAGAAAGCCAGCATTCGCCGCCCGTCCACCTGCATCTCCGGTAACTGGGGCGATGAGACCACCCGGCGGGAGCGGTACAGGGAGGCATTGCGGCGCTGGTCCAATTCTGCTGCCAATCGCTTCATGGGGTAGAGGGAAATAGTCCTAAAAACCGCAGTTGACCGCTCCATTCCGATACTGAACTACTGATAGGCAAACCACTGACTTCGATGTGCCTATTCACCGGTTGGGTAAACCACGCTACGGGGCGAATGGCACGCTTGCGGTGACGCGTGGCTGCATTGCAACGCCTTGGAATAGCATGACTATTCCGTGTCGTTGCGCCTTGCCCCGCATCCCCGCAAGCGCACACTTCACCCCGCCCAACTGCGGTTTTTAGGATAATTGCTTGCGGGCGCATCATCGCATAAACGGCTCGTCGTTAACGAATCCCATCATCCACAGCCGTTTTCACAGGGCCTGCGCCCGACTGCAAGGGATCTTGGCCGCCTTGACCTCGGTATCGACCACCTGTTCCGTCTTCATACCCAGACGCTCCAGCAGAGCCAAGTCTCTGTCGGCCTCAGGATTGTCCGTGGTCAGCAAGCGCTCGCCATAGAAGATCGAATTCGCTCCGGCGAGAAAACAGAGCGCCTGCATTTCGTCACTCATCCCGGCCCGCCCGGCGGAGAGCCGCACATAGGAGAAGGGCATGAGAATACGCGCCAGCGCAATGGCGCGCACGAATTCCAGCGGATCAAGGACATCGGCTTCGGCCAGGGGTGTGCCCTCGATACGCACCAGCCTATTGATCGGAACCGATTCCGGGTGGCGGGGCAGATTGGCCAGTTCGCGCAGCATGCCGGCGCGGTCGCGTCGTGACTCACCCATGCCGAGAATGCCCCCGGAGCAGACATTGATACCCGCATCTCTGACATGCGCCAGGGTCTCCAGCCGGTCATCGAAGGTGCGGGTGGTGATGACATTCCCGTAAAACGCCGGCGAGGTATCCAGATTGTGGTTGTAGTAGTCGAGACCGGCCAGGCGCAGGCGCTCCGCCTGGGCCTCGGTCAGCATGCCCAGGGTCAGGCAGGTCTCCATGCCCAATCCATGCACCGCCTCCACCATCTCGATGACCCGCTCAAGGTTCCTGTCCGTGGGATTGCGCCAGGCGGCCCCCATGCAGAATCGGCCGGCCCCCTTCTCCTTGGCGGCCTCGGCGGCCTGCACCACCTCCTCCAGGGGCATCAGTTTCTCCGCCTCCAGACCGGAAGCATGCTTGCTGCTCTGGGAGCAGTAACCGCAATCCTCCGCACAGGCGCCGGTTTTGATGCTGAGCAGGCTGCTCATCTGCACCCGATTGGGGTCGAAATTGGCCCTATGGATACCCTGGGCCCGAAACAGCAGATCGTTAAAAGGCAGATCAAACAGGGCTTCGATCTCGTCCAGGCTCCAGTCATGGCGTAGAATGGTGTCGGTCATCGGGTGATCCAGCAGTTTGGCGTTTACAGGGTGCGGCGCAGGGGCCTATGGTAAGGATTGCCCGACCGCTGTCAACCAAGGAAGGTCATGAAAGTAAACAACTGGATAAAAAATATACGATCGCTACTCTACCCCAACGGCTGTCTATTATGTAGCGCTCCAGGGAATTTTGATCGCCAATTCTGCCCGGCCTGTTACCGTTCCCTGCCTTTCAACCGGCAGGCCTGTCCCCGTTGTGCGTTGCCTCTGCCTCCTGCAACGCCTTCCGACGCCCTCTGCGGAAGCTGCATTCGCAAACAGCCGGTATTCGATAGCTGTGTCACCGCGCTCTGTTATGAGCCGCCGGTGAGTCGACTCATCAGCGGTCTCAAATTTCATCAGCAACTCCATCTCATTGAACCCCTGGCCAGGCTGTTCACTGATCGGCTGGGCGAACCCGTCCGCAAGCCCGATCTGATGCTCCCGATCCCCTTGCATCCGCTGCGTCTGCGCGAGCGCGGGTTCAACCAATCACTGGAACTGGGGCGGGTTGTGGCCAGGCGCTATGGGCTGGCTATTGATTGGCAGATCTGCCGCCGGGTGCATCATACCCGGGCGCAAACCGGGTTAAACGAGAAGGCGCGTCAAAAAAATCTGCGTCACGCGTTCGATGTCAACGGCGATATCTATGGCAGCCACTTGGTTCTGTTCGATGATGTGATCACCACCGGTTCGACCATAACTGAGTTAAGCAAGACGCTGAAACGGGCCGGGGCGAAACAGATCGATGTCTGGGCCTTGGCAAGGACACCCGGTCGATGATGAGCGCCGGAATCCGATACCGGGAATCCAGACCGGATGTTTCATTCGGCCGCTGAATGTTACGGGATCTATGACCCTAAAAACCGCAGTTGACCGCTCCATTCTGATGCTAACCTACTGATAGACAAACTAGTAACTTCGATTTGCCTATTCACCGGCCGGGTGAACCACGCTACTTAATCTTTAGGTTGGATTTATTTTTCATCCGGCTTAGGGCGACAGGCGTAATGCCCAGATACGAAGCCAGGTCGGATTGTTTGATTCGATGCATGAGATCGGCTTCCTGCAGACGGAATTTTTCGTATCGCTGTTGAGCGGAAAGGCATAACAGTTCATATTCCCGTATCTCTTTTTTCAGTGCGAGCTGTTGAAAAAAGTTCAATGAAACGGCATGGAACTCGGGATACTTGTTTGCCAGATTAAAAAATGTGGCGTAAGCAACGGCATCTACGATCAGATCCTCCAGGGCAATGACACTAAAGGTAGAGCCTGCATTATTCAGCAGGCTGTTCAGGGAACCAAACATGCCTCCTTCTTTTATAAAAGACTTGATGTACTCTTTTCCATCCAGCGTGTGATAACAGAGTTTTACAAGTCCTGAGCGTACAAAATAGATCTCAGTACAAACATCCCCTTGATTCAATACCTTGATTTTTTTCTTGAATGTCCGTCGTCTAAAGGATTGGTTGAGTTGCAATCTGTCCCTATCCGACAGCGGTAATCTATCAAAATCAGAGAGTGAAAAATGATTCACTTTGTTAACCTCGGTTAATTACTTTCATACGCAATCCGATAAGCTGTTGAATCATGTTGATCTAGGATAGGTAAAATGTTGATGGAGTTGTCACAGAAGAACATCCTGATCACAGGCGGCAATTCAGGTATAGGACTGAGTCTGGTCAAGCAATTGAGCGCGCTTGGCAACAGTTTGATAGTGGTCTCCCGGTCACAAAAAAACTGGTCGGATTTTTCCCGGTATCGGCCTGCCGTGGTTACCATGCAATGCGATATTAGCAAAGAACATGATGTGTTGTCATTAATGGAAAAGCTCAAATCAGCAAATATAGCGTTGGATATTTTGATCAACTCTGCTGCCGTGCAGTACACATGCCGGCTCACCGATGAGGATTTTTCCTTTACCGATATCGGCACGGAGGTAAACACTAATTTCACTTCAATCGTCCGGTTGTGTTCATTGCTGCTGGATGGCCTGTTGTCACGCCCGCACAGCGCGATAGTCAATCTCTCCTCGGGGCTGGCCTTTTATCCTAAAACAAGTTCAGCCGTTTATTGTGCCACCAAGGCGGCGCTGCATAGTTTTTCTCAGTCGCTACGCTATCAACTTGCAGATACTTCGGTACAGGTGACGGAAGTCATATTGCCGTTGGTCTCCACGCCTATGACAGAGGGAAGAGTAGGTGGTAAAATGAGCCCGGACGCTGCCGCAAAAGCCATTATCGATGGGATGAAGAAAGAGTGCAACGAGATCTATGTGGGAAAGGCCGGGTTCTTACCCGTCATGATGCGCCTATCGCCCGGTTTTGTGAAATGGATGTTGAAAAAGTACTGAAGTTGTGATGATGAAAAAAATGGCAAAATCTTTAATTTTCCTAATATTAACGATCGCAGGAATCGAAGCTTGCGCAATGGAGACCAAGCCTGTAACCGTTGAAATTGATAACATCGAGAGTGGTCGTGGGGGACAGATAATCGTTTTTGTGTTTTCAGCTGAAGGCTTTCCCAAGCGGCATGATAAGGCTCTGTTGCGATACAAAATGCCTGTCGAACAGCGGCAAATGAAAATCGATATTGATGTGCCGGCCGGCGATGAATTCGCCTTGAAGATCCTGCATGACGAGAACCTGGACGGAAAGGTGACTAAAAACTGGACGGGTATATTCCCAAGGGACGGCATAGGATTCTCGAACGGTGCGCGGATTGGATTCGGAGTGCCTGACTATAAAGACGCAAAGATCAGCTATACCAGCAGCTTATCACCGGTAATATCCATGCAATATTTCTAGGTCGATCATGAGATTACTCATCAAAACAGCATTGATATTGGCAGCGGTGTTCGCCAGTACATTTCTTATCATCAAGCTGACAGGGATTTTATCAGCCGAGGATATCAAGCTATGGTTTCAAACCATAAAATCCCAGCCTAGTTATCAAATTGGGGGCTTGGTAATCGTATTATTATTCGCGGATCTGTTCGTGGCCGTGCCGACGATGACGGTGGTGATATTCGCCGGTTATTTTCTTGGTTTCCAAGTCGGTGCTTTGTATGCGTTTTTAGGTTTGGCGAGTGCGGCGTTTACCGGTTACCTGCTGAGTCGTGTATTTGGCGAAAGGTTATTGAACAAACTTACCGAAGACGAATTGCAAAAACAGCAAATGCGCACTTTGTTCCAGAACCATGGCGTGCCGGTGTTGATTTTATGTCGCGCCATGCCGATGTTGCCGGAAATTGCATCCTGTCTGGCGGGCACATGTAACATGCCGATCAGCCGATTTCTCCTCGGCTGGGGGCTGGGCACCATTCCCTATCTCATGATTATCTCCTATGCGGGTTCCATTAGCGACTTTGACAATCCCAAGCCAGTACTTCTGTCTGCGCTCGCTGTGACAGGCACCCTATGGCTGGTTTGGCTGTGGTTCATAAAAGTAAAAATCAGATCGGCTTGATTATTGGTTCCTCAAATTTCGGAGTTCGTCTCGTTCCCATATTCTACGAGCTTCGTAGGGTGCGGCCCTGCCGTACCGTAACTTGAAGCCCTGGAACCCAAGGTATGGGTCAAGGGGTCGCAAAGTGAAAAAACCCGCCATAGCAAACAGGAGCGCAACCCGGCATGGTGCGGCAGGGCCGCACCCTACGCCCTGTTCACAGCATGCGTTCCCACATAGAACATGGAAACGAGTTGAATTCGAACGCCGAAACTTGAGACTTTAAGAATGCCCCTGCTCCGCGTTATGGCTCTTACCAAGGGAATAACCATTGGCTGGGAGATAGCCTGGGCATATAGGCTCGAAGATCTGCGGCTCGGAAACCGCTGATTGACCATTCGCCACGACCGATGGTGAGAAAGCGTCGATAGTCCTGTTCTTGAAACAGGTTGAGGCCACGGAATGAACGGCCTTGATCCTTGGCTGGCCCCGACATTTTATCACTCAAGTTTCGGAGTTCGTCCCGTTCCCATATTCTACGAGCTTCGTAGGGTGTGGCCCTGCCGCACCGTAACTTGAAGCCCTGGAACCCAAGGTATGGGTCAGGGGGTCGCAAAGTGAAAAAACCCGCCATAGCAAACAGGAGCGCAACCCAGCATGGTGCGGCAAGGCCGCACCCTACGCCCTGTTCACATCATGCGTTCCCACATAGAACATGGAAACGAGTTGAATTTGAACGCCGAAACTTGAGTTATCAATGTCTTTGAGTCCGGCATCGGGATTTTCAATGGCGGCCATATAAGCGAGGTAGCTATTGTTTGCGGCCGAGGAAGATGGCAACATCATCTGCCTTAACCCGGATGTTTCACCTGGGAGCATGATGATCGTGCCGAGGGCGCGTTCAGCGTTGCCTGGTAACACTTCGCACTTTGCTAACATTCTAAGTATTACATGTTAAATCAATAAGTTAATTCATATTATCAGCGACCGGGTGAAATATCCGGGTTAACCCTAAAAACCGCAGTTGGCCGCTCCGCTCCGTTACGATACCAACCTACTGATAGGCAAACTAGTAACTTCGATTTGCCTATTCACCGGTCGGGTGAACCAGGCTACGGGGCGAATTGTGCGCTTACGGTGACACATGGCTGCGTTGCAACGCCTTGGAATAGCATGACGATTCCGCGTTGATGTACCGGGCAGAACCGCTTGGGACCGGCAATGGACAGGAAAGCATTGTCCACCATCTCGAAGGGTATACCGGCTTTTTCCAGCAAGAAAGGCTATCTGATTATGTATATTTGCCTGATAAGCGTGCATGGCCTCATTCGCGGTCATGATTTGGAGCTTGGACGCGACGCCGACACCGGAGGCCAGACCAAGTACGTGGTTGACTTGGCTATCGCCCTGGCGGAGAGAGAGGAGGTTACTCAGGTCGACCTGGTTACCCGTCGTGTGGTGGATACCGATATCAGCGATGACTATGCTGAACCGATCGAGACCCTGTCACCGAAGGCGAGAATCGTGCGTGTCGACGCCGGTCCCGAGGGCTATCTGCCGAAGGAGACCTTGTGGGATCACCTCGACAGCTTCATGGATAACCTGCTTAGCTGGCTTAACGCCCGGTCGCGCATGCCGGATGTGGTACACAGTCACTATGCGGATGCCGGCTATGTGGGCGTCAGGCTTTCCCACCTGCTCGGCGTTCCCCTGGTGCATACCGGTCACTCCCTGGGTCGGGACAAGAGACAACGCCTGCTGGCCAAGGGGTTGTCACACGAGAAGATCGATCAACGCTACAATATAGATCGGCGCATCGATGCCGAGGAGGAGGTTCTGGCCAATGCGGATTTGGTCATAACCAGCACCTACAATGAGATCGAGGAACAGTACGGTCTCTACAATTACTACCAGCCCGAGCGTATGGCGGTAATACCGCCCGGCACCGATCTGACCCAGTTCCATCCACCGAAAACATCCTGGGATAACGTGCCTTTCGCCAAGAGTTTGGCGCGATTTCTCCAGCAACCGGAGCAACCGATCATTCTGGCCCTCTCCCGGCCGGACGAGCGTAAGAACATCCATACCCTGCTCGAAGTCTATGGAGAATCCAGCCAACTGCAAAAGGCGGCCAACCTAGTCATCGTTGCAGGCAATCGGGATGACATCCGGGAGATGGAAAGCGGGTCCCAGTCGGTGATGACCGATATCCTGATGATGATCGATCTCTATGACCTGTATGGCCATGTCGCCGTTCCCAAGCGGCACCTGGCCAGGGAAGTGCCGGAAATCTATCGTCTGGCGGCGATATCCAAAGGGGTCTTCGTCAACCCCGCGTTGACCGAGCCCTTCGGATTGACCCTGCTTGAGGCCGCCGCCAGCGGCCTACCCCTGATCGCCACGGAAAACGGCGGACCGGTGGATATCATCGGCAATTGCCGCAACGGCCTGCTGGTCGATCCCCTGGACAAGAGGTCCATTCGGCGTAGTCTGCTGCAGATTCTGCATGACAACGATCAGTGGCAGCGGTTTTCCCGCAACGGTTTGAACGGGGTGCGCAAACACTACTCCTGGAAGGCGCACGCGCACAAATATCTTGCCGCCGTTCACCCCCTTCCGGCCGGACACGGCCGACTACCCGGCAAGCCGCCGAAAAGCCTCCCTCACCGCTATCGGGATCGGGCGATCTTCACCGACCTGGACCAGAATCTCCTCGGCAACCCCTCCGGTCTGAAACGTTTCATCGAAGTGGTGCGGATGAACCGCAAATGCGCCACTTTCGGTATTGCGACCGGCAGGCGTCTGGATGACACGCTGTCGGTGATGAAAAAATACGCAATCCCCATCCCCGATGTATTGATCACCAGCCTGGGCACTAGGATTTACTATGCCCAGGGCCTCTCAATGGACGTCTTTTGGAATGAACATATCGATCATCTCTGGCAACCCAAGAGCGTGCGCCGGGTGATGGCCGATCTGCCGGGTATCGCACCACAATCCGCACGGGAGCAGAGTTACTTCAAAATCGCCTATCATTACGACCCCAACAAGGCGCCCTCGGTGGATGAGATCAATGCCCTGCTACATAAGGAAGAACTCACCTGCAACGTAGTGCATGCGTTCGGACAGTATCTGGATATCCTGCCGTCCCGCGCCTCCAAGGGTCAGGCCTTGCGTTACGTAGCGCAACGCTGGGATATTCCCCTGGAAAACATCATGGTGGCCGGCGGGTCGGGGGCGGACGAAGACATGATGCGCGGCAACACCTTGGCGGTGGTGGTGGCCAATCGCCATCACGAAGAGCTATCGCATATGATCGATCACGAACGTATCTATTTCGCCGACCAGGCGCATGCGTTGGGTATTCTCGAGGCCATTGAGCACTATGATTTTTTCAAAAGCTGCAATGTGCCGGAACTGTCATGAGTCGGGGATTGCTGATCTGCACCGATTTGGACAGAACCTTGATACCCAACGGCCCACAACAGGAATCGCCGGGCGCCAGGGCGTGTTTCAAACGGTTGTGCGATAGCGACGAGGTGGTGCTGGCCTACGTCAGCGGCCGGGATCATAACCTGGTGAAAAAAGCGATAGTCGACTATGCCTTGCCGCAACCCGACTACGTGGTGGGCGATGTGGGTACGACCCTCTATCGGCTGGACACTTCGGATGGATGGAGCCACCTGTCCGACTGGGAGCCCAACATCAGTCGTGACTGGAATGGCAAGTCCCATCGGGAATTGCGGACCCTGTTTGCCGATATCCGGGAACTCCGTCTGCAGGAGAGCGGTAAACAGAACCGCTATAAACTCAGCTATTATGTCGCGCTCTATCATGACCATGACCTGTTGCTGGAACGGATGCTGCGGCGTCTGGATACCCAGGGGGTGAAGTCAAGCCTGGTGTGGAGCGTCGATGAGCAGGCCGGGGTGGGACTTCTCGATGTAGTGCCGGAGCGGGCGACCAAGTACCATGCTATCGAGTTTCTGAGGCAGACCTTGGGTTATCGTGTTGCAGAGGTCCTTTTTTCCGGCGACAGCGGCAACGACCTGGATGTGCTGGCCAGCCCGATCCCGGCCGTGCTGGTGGCGAACGCCCGGCAGGAAGTCAGGAATCAGGCGCAGCGCCTGGCAAGGGAGAGGGCTATGCAGGATGTGCTCTATCTTGCCAAGGGGGGCTTCATGGGCATGAACGGCAACTACAGCGCCGGTATCCTCGAGGGGTTGGCCCATTATCACCCCTCGTTTGAAAGAGTACTGACATGAGCGCTAATGACCTGACGATTTTCGGCGAGGTCCTATTCGACTGTTTCCCCAGCGGCGAAAGCGTCTTGGGGGGCGCCCCCTTCAATGTCGCATGGCATCTGCAGGCATTCGGCCGGTCGCCGCGTTTTATCAGTCGTATCGGCAGGGACGAGGCGGGTGACGCCGTGCTGCGCGCCATGCGGCAATGGGGCATGGATACGAACCCCCTTCAGAGCGACGACTTTCATCCCACCGGTAAGGTGATGATCAGCCTCCTGGCGGGTGAGCCCAGCTACGATATTCTGGCCGATGCCGCCTACGATTTCATTGATGCCGCCCGATTGGCCGAAGTGACGTGCGCAACCCTCTATCACGGCAGCCTGGGGCTGAGAAACCCGGTCGCCCGCACAGCCCTGGAACGGCTCAAGGCGAACCGTCCGCGGCGCATCTTCATGGATGTCAATCTGCGCGACCCCTGGTGGCAACGTGAAACCGTGCTGGAGTGGGTCTCCCAGGCGGACTGGGTCAAACTCAATGAAGATGAGCTGAGATTGTTGCAGGGTCACTCTTCCGAGCTATCCGTTGACGCCGGTACGTTCATGCGTCGGCACGGTTTGGAAGGGGTGGTGGTGACCCGTGGTGAGCAGGGTGCGCTGGCCCTGCTTCACGATCGATCGGTTATTGAAATCACCCCGGAAAAGCACCTTGATCTCATCGATACCGTCGGCGCGGGAGATGGCTTCTCCGCCGTGCTGCTACTCGGCCTGACCCTTGACTGGCCGTTACGGCTCACCCTTGAGCGTGCGCAGGCGTTTGCCTCCGCCATCGTCGGGCAGCGAGGCGCCACTGTGAAGGAGCCGTCCTTCTATCAAACCTTTGCGGATGATTGGCAGCTTGCCTGACGCCGGGAATGCTGGTAATCGGATAGAGTTTGAACGTACTATTAGCGTAGATCCACTTCTTGCCCCCCTCCTCCCGATTATCCACACTGGAGACAGCCGTTTGCATGAACCTAAAAACCGCCGACACCACCATTATAATCCCGTCATTCCGGCGGATACCTGTGAAGTGCTACATGGATGCACCGTTCACGGACCAAAGGATGGAATCCAAAACCACCCCTATTCAAATCATGCGCTTAGGCATTTTTTTACCTCGAACCCACGAGTTCAGGTAGAAGCCACTACCCCGCAGAGGGTGAAGGGTTGAATCAATATATCGGCTGCCGGGTCAATAACCCGAATAAGGATAAACAACAGACGTACAGTCATGTATGAACAGGTCTCACATTCGCTACTGAATCAAATTCTCGACGAAATCAAACCCGAGATCCGCAAACGGGATCTGCGGCATTTCTATACCCGTTTGGGCGCCAATTTCTACGTCATTCACCTGCTGTTTCACCATCTGTACGGCAAGCGGGATGACTTCAAGAAGCAGATGATACGCCTGGTGGAAGTGATGGCGACCCGATATGTGCAGCGTCACGTCTCGCTCAAGCAACTCGATAGCGAAAGAGAGAAGGATCACAACTGGTTCCTCAGCCAGGAGTGGGTGGGCATGGCGCTGTATGCCGACGGTTTTGCGGAGAATCTGCAAGGGGTGGAGTCGAGGCTCTCCTATCTGCAGGAGTTGGGTGTCAATATACTGCATGTGATGCCGATCATGATCTGTCCTGAAGGAGCCAGTGACGGCGGCTATGCGGTGAGTGATTTCCGCAATGTAGACCCCGGTGTCGGCACCCTCGACGATGTCAACACCCTGGCCACATCCGCCCGTAGGCGGGGCATGTTGTTGATTTTGGATATGGTGCTGAATCATCTCTCGGACGAACACGAATGGGCTCAACGCTCGCGCGCCGGGGAACGGAAATACCAGGACTATTTTTATATCTTCGATAATCGAGACATCCCGGATATGTTCGAGGAGACCATGCCGGAGATCTTTCCCGAAACTTCGCCCGGCAACTTCACCTGGGACGAACAGATGCAGAAGTGGGTAATGACGGTCTTCAACGACTATCAGTGGGATCTCAACTACAACAATCCCGCAGTGTTCATCGAGATGCTCGACAACACCCTTTTCTGGGCTAACCAGGGTGCGGATATCCTGCGCCTGGATGCAGTCGCTTTTCTGTGGAAGAAGATCGGCACCACTTGTCAGAACGAACGCGAGGCCCACCTGATCCTACAGTTGATGAAGGATTGCTGCCAAGTGACCGCGCCGGGTGTGCTGTTTATTGCCGAGGCGATTGTAGCGCCGGTGGAGATCACCAAGTATTTCGGCGAGGATGCGGTAATCGCCAAGGAGTGCGAGATCGCCTATAACGCCACCTACATGGCCCTGTTATGGGATGCCATGGCGACCAAGAACACCCAATTGCTGTGGCAAGGCATTCAAAGCCTGCCGACCAAGCTGGATCGCGCGACCTGGCTCAACTATCTGCGTTGTCATGACGATATCGGGCTCGGTTTCGACGATGCGGACATCGTGCGCGCCGGTTATCAGCCCCCGGCCCATCGCCAATTCCTGGTCGACTATTTCACCGGCCGATATAGCGACTCGTCGGCCCGTGGTCGGCCTTTCGGCGTCAATCGCAAGACCGGAGATGCGCGCATCTCCGGGTCCTTGTCTTCGTTGGTAGGACTCGAGGACGCCATTCAGCGGAACGACGATGCCGAGATCAACCGGTCAGTGAAGAAAATTCTGCTGTTGCACAGTATGATCTGTTCGTTCGGCGGTATCCCCTTACTCTACTATGGCGATGAGATCGGCACCCTCAATGATTACAGTTTCATGGAGGATGAAAACAAAGCGGGTGACAATCGCTGGATGCACAGGCCGAAGATGGATTGGGAGAGGGCGGAACAGCGCCATAAGCGGGGTACGCCCGAACAACACATTTTCGACGGATTGAAAAAGATGATTGCCGCCCGCAAAGGGATACCGGCATTCGCCGACTTCAACAACCGCGAACTGATCGATGTGGAAAACCCCCATCTGTTCGTGTTCTGGCGCACCGACCCCTTTATGCTCCTGGGTTCGGTGCTGGTGGTGTGCAACTTCGACGACTCTCCCCAATACATGGAGTTGAGCGCCCTGGGCAACAGGGGCATATTCGAACATGGCAACCTGCGCGACATCTACTCCGGGGAATCCCCCAGACTCTTCAAGGAGCAACTGGTGGTTCCGCCGTTTCATTTCTACTGGTTGACGGATCAGCGACCCGAGGTGGGTGCTCTTTAGCCCGGATGTTTCACCCAGGAACGCGGCTGGGTGAACCAGGCTACGGCTGCCTATTACCCACAAATATTTCCACCCTTTAAAAACAACGAGTTACAAACCATGCCCCTAACAGCCAACAAAAATATGAACCTAACGAAAACAACAGGTTATGTCATGTCTGTTCCCATATTTCAGACTTATGGGTAATGGGCAGGGCTAGGCGGATAGTTCCTGCTCCTGTCCGGTCAAGTAGTCGAACTCCAGAATCTCCTTTTCGTTTAGAGACATATTGCTAACCCGCCGGTGGCTCCAACCCTTCATTCAAGATGTTTACTCAAGTTTCGGAGTTCGTCCCGTTCCCATATTCTACGAGCTTCGTAGGGTGTGGCCCTGCCGCACCGTAACTTGAAGCCCTGGAACCCAAGGTATGGGTCAGGGGGTCGCAAAGTGAAAAAACCCGCCATAGCAAACAGGAGCGCAACCCAGCATGGTGCGGCAAGGCCGCACCCTACGCCCTGTTCACATCATGCGTTCCCACATAGAACATGGAAACGAGGTGAATTTGAACGCCGAAACTTGAGATGTTTAAATAAGCAACCCCTTGTTTAGGGTGAGTTGTGAAAGTCGGGTTAGCCCTGCCCATTACCCACAAATATTTCCACCCTTTAAAAACAACGAGTTACAAACCATGCCCCTAACAGCCAACAAAAATATGAACCTAA
>JAHXHR010000071.1 GCA_025656505.1 Candidatus Thiodiazotropha sp. (ex Epidulcina cf. delphinae)
TGCGCCGCCGCAAGCGTGCAATTCACCCCGTAGCGTGGTTCACCCGGCAGGTGAATAGGCAAATCGAAGTCAATAGTTTGCATATCAGTAGTTTAGTATCAGGATGGAGCGGTCAACTGCGGTTTTTAGGATCAAGGGGTGCCCAATGCTTCCGGGAGGATCTCGACATAGGCCTCGTCGCGCAGTTGACGCAGCCAGAGCTCGATGGCCTCTTCCGATTTTTGTTTCTGAATCGCCTGGCGGGCCATATTCTTCAACGCCTCTTCGGTGTTGTCATGCTGTCGCCGTTCCAGGGGTTGTACGATGTGCCAGCCGAACTGGGTCTTGAAGGCCTCGCTGATCTCACCGATCGCCAGGGCATCCATCCGCTCCTCGAATTGGGTGACCAGATCGCCTGGGCTGGTCCAGCCCAGGTCGCCGCCCTTGATGGCCGAGGCCTTGTCATCCGAATGGGAGCGGGCCAGGGATTCGAACGAGTCGCCGCCGATGATACGTTCCCGCAAGGTCTCCAGACGCTGCCGGGCCTCGTTGTCGGAGACGATCTCATTGGTGTTCACCAGGATGTGCCGGGCATGAGTCTGACTAATGATCAGTTTATTGCCTCCCCTTACCTCAGACAACTTGACGATGTGGAACCCTGAGGCGTTGCGGATCGGTTCGCTGATGGCGCCCGGCTCCATTTCGTCGACGACACTGGTGAACAGGCTGGGGATGCGCGAGGTCTCGATCCAGCCGAGATCGCCGCCTTCCAGGGCCTGTCTCCCATCTGAGACCCTTACCGCGAGTTCATTGAAATCGGCGCCTTGCTCGAGTTGGTCATAGACCGCCAGGGCCTGCTTCTTCGCCTCCTGCACGTCCTGCGGCGAGGCCCCTTCCGGGGTGGCGATCAGGATGTGGAACAGGCGCACGGCGGAGCGTTGTCGACTGGTCCCGATCTCCCGGGCGAGGAAGCTCTTGACGTCCTGTTCGGTGATCACGATACGGTTGATCACCTCTTTCTGTTTCAGGCGATTGATCAGGATGTCTTCCCGCAACTGCTCTCGAAACAGGGGGAAGCTGATGCCGTCCGCTTCCAGGGTCTCACGTAGCTGCAGTAGGGAAATGTTATTGTTTTCGGCGATATTGGTAATGGCCTTGGTGACCGTGGCATCGTCCACGCCGAGGCCGAGCCGTTCGGCGGTCTGCAGTTGCAGGCGCTTGGCGATCATGCGTTCCAGCACCTGTCCCTGGAGGATTCGCATCGGTGGCAGATTGGTGCGCTTTTGCGTGAGCTGGGCGAGCATCTCCCGCGTTTGGCTGTCGAGTTCGCTCTTGGCGATGATGTCCTCATTCACCACGGCAACGATATGGTCCAGCTCTTTGACCGCCGCCTGCAGCGTGAAACCGGCCATGAGCGCCATCAGTCCGATCAATCGAGTGAGTGAGGTGGATCTGCTACGCATTGCTATTGCCGCTCAGTCTGATAACCATAAATCGTATCCTGCATCGTTTTGTCTACCGGCTGACCCAGGGCGCCGAGTCCTCGTAGTTCCAGTTGCAGCATGAAACGTGACACCTCTTCTTCGTCTTTATCTTCATTCGCCACATAGCGTTGGAAGAAGGTCCGCAGCTTCCAACAGCAGCGGCTGCCATATTCGAAGCCGAGTATTCTATTCATATTCCTCTCATAAAGGTATGAGTGTTTCCATTTCCCGAACAGACTGAACTGATGGCCGAAGGGCCGGAAGAACGAGATATCCAGGTCTTCGATGGTATTGCGATTGAAATTGTAATCGATATTGAAGTGCTCGCGTTTGGGGGTGTGGTAGCGCAGGGTAAAGCGGCCTTTATCGATCTGATCCTCTTTCAGGTGGGGGTTGCGGCGCAGATTCAGGGTGCTGCGCCAATAGTGTCCCAGCCGTGTCGAGAGTTCGGCCACCACAGCGGAGGAAGGGTTATCCTCGACAGACCCGGTCAGTTGCACCTCCCTCTCTTCGGCGTAGTAGATCTGACCGATACCGGCGCGTAATCGTTCCATGCCGTTATTTGCCTGAAACCAGCGGGTGGTAAGGCCGAAGGAGAGCTGATCGGCATCGCCAAAGCGGTCCTTGCCCGTGAAACGGTTCTCCTTGAACAGGTTGGCGAGTCTTAGATCGAGATCCGCGGTGTCGAAGTCGGGGATCTCAGACTGGTCGTCGAAGGGCGCATAGAGGTAGAAGAGGCGGGGTTCCAGGGTCTGCAAGGCAGGCGTGCCGAACCAGTGGGTTTCGCGCTCGAAGACCAGCCCGCTGTCGAGACTGAAGGCGGGTACGAAGTAGTGCGGTTTTTCGTTTAACGCGGCATCCTCTTCATCGAGCTTGTAGGCCGCATAGTTAAGGCTCAATCGCGGGGTCAGATGCCCCCAACTGCGGCGCATCGGCAGGCTCAGGGAGGGGCGAAGGAAAAGCCGTTCCCCGTTGTTCAGGGTGTCGTGCTCGAAATCGGTGTATTCGCCGATAAAGGCGAGATCGAGACCAAAGCGGTTACCGGAGTTCCGGTAGGAACTCAGCAATTGCGGTAGCCTGCGATAGGGATGGCTGCTTTTACTGAGGGTTTCATCCACGGTCTGAAACGTCTGTAAACGACCGAGCATGCGCCAATCTCCCAAGCGGTAACGCACCTCGCCGACCCGTTCCAGGTGGCGGGTGCTGGTGATCGCCAGTCCGGTTCCGAAATCGTCCAGGTACTCGTTGTCGCTGACGGCATCGGTTTCGATGCGGGTCGTCAGGCCGGAGGCGGGCCGGCTGACGTGGAAGAACCTGAAGGCGCGCCGTTGATTGCCGTGATCGGGACTCTCCTGCTTATCGTTGTGCAGTATCTCACCGCTGATCTCACCCCGATGGTTGTTGCTGAGAAAGCGAAATTCGCCACCGAGCATGAGGCCGCGTTTGCTCATCCAGCGAGGGGTCAATGTGGCATCGTAGGCGGGGTCGATATTGAAATAGTAGGGGAGCGACAGTTCACTACCGAGGCGATTGGATGAGGCGAAGGCCGGTATCAGCAAGCCGCTTTTTCGTCGCTCGTCCACGGGAAAAGTGAAATAGGGCATATAGAGTACCGGCACGCCTGCCAGGCGTAGGCGGGCGTGTCGGGCGCTGCCCCACCCTTCAGCGATATCGATATTCAGCTCAGCGGCGGCCAGGGACCAGTCGTTTTTCCCCGGCGGGCAGGTGGTGTAGATCACCGCTTGAAAACGGGAGCGTTGTTTGCCGGTTAGCTCGATCGCCTTGGCGCTGCCGCGGGCGTTGCGCTGGGTAAAACGAAATTCGGCATCGCTCAGCCAACCCCTGTCGTCATCCAGTTCCAGATATCCTTGAGTGGCGCCGATGCGCAGGCCGGGTTGCTGCAGGAACAGATTGCCGAAAAGGTCAGCGGCGCGGGTGTCCTGGTGATAGGTCATGTTATCGGCTTCCGCGTAGCCGTCATGGCGCCAGAGTTGAACGGACCCACTCAACCGGCTCTGTTGTGTCGCTTGGTCGAAATCCATGCGGTCCGCTTCGATCTGTATCAGGTCGCTAGGGAGGGGCGATGTCGGGAGCGGGAGATCGCTGGCGGGAGTCAGCGGATTGCAAGCGTCCCAGTCGATCCCTTGATCGAGTCTCAGTGGTTCGTCAGCATGTGCGAGCAGGGGCATCAGCAGGCATGGCAGCAGGGTTTGCAGAGTTGGAAAGCGTGACATCAAGGTGGTTGGTTGGTGTTTTGAATTTGCTCGGTATCTACTGCCAGGGAACCTATGCCGAATACAGAACTCATTAGGAGTGGCATTGATAAATCATCACGCGGGTCTGCACAAAATCGCATACAATCCCTCTTACTTCAAATTCTCTGTATAATCGGTATCGCTTGTGACCTCCGCTAAACGCCGTTTTTTCCTCACCCTGGCCATCCTCATCGTTACGATCGTCGTTATCGTTCTGCTGGTGGTGACCCGGCCTGAGGCCAATATGGCGATGAAGCAGCCCGGCATCACCCGTGTCGAGGTCACCCAAGTGGTGCAGCGGGATCTACTGCCGACAGTGGAATTCACCGGTGTCCTGCGTCCCCGTCAGATCGCCTCCCTCCGTTTCGAGGTGTCGGGGGAACTGATGATCCGTCAAGTGGAGCCGGGGCAATCGGTGGATGCCGGGGATCTGCTGCTGCAGTTGGATGATGCCGACTATCGGGATGCGCTGAGGGAAGCGGAGTCTCAACTGAGTGAAACCCGGGCGGCTCTGGAACGCGATCAGGCCTTGCTCAAGCTGGCCGGTGAAAATCGCCGCTTGGCAGAGCGCGAATATCAACGCTTGGAGAAGCTTGGGAAGGGTTCCCTGGCATCCGTCTCCACCCGAGAGAGTTCACGCCAGCAGTTGATCAATCTACAGAGTGAAGAGGCGCGGCTGGGCTTTGGCAGGCAGAGCAGCCGGGCCCGCCTGGCGCGGCAGGAGGCAGCGCTAAGCCGAGCCCGACGTAATCTTGATCGCACCCGTCTGTCGGCGCCCTTCGGCGGACGGGTCAACCGGGTGATGGCCGAAGTGGGTGACTACCTGCAAGGCAACAGCCTGGTGCTGGAGTTGATCGATACCAGTGCCTTGGAATTGGAGGTGGCGGTGAGCGGCGACGTGGCCGCCGCCCTCTCACTGGGGCAGACGCTGGTTGTGGATGTCGATGGCCGGCAGGTGCAGGGCGAACTGGTTGCCCTGCAGTTCGATCCCGATCCCCAGACCCACACCCATCCGCTACGCATTCGCATTCCAGGCGAGGGGTTGTTGCCTGGGCGGTTGGGACGGGTCGGCTTGCCGTTACGTCCCAGAATCGATGCCCTGGTCGTGCCGGCCTCGGCTGTGATGCGGGAAGAGGGCAAGCACTATCTGTTTCTGGTGAGGGAGGACCGCCTGGTGCGGCAATTGGTGGTTCCAGGCATACGCCAGGATGATCTGCAGCTTATCCGACGCGGCGTCGAACCGGGTGATCTGGTGGTTGCCCGTGATGTGGAAGTGCTGAGTCACGATATCGAAGTGCAGGTGGAATCCGACCGGGAAGCCCGTTGATCGATTTTTCCATTCGCAATCCACTGATGGTCAACCTACTGTTGATCATCGTCCTGCTGGCCGGCGTCATCTCCTGGTATGCCATGCCGCAGGAGATGTTCCCGGTGATAGCGCAGGATAAGGTCAGTATCAAGACCCTCTTCGAAGGCGCCTCTCCAGAGGAGATGGAGCGTCAGGTCACCCTGCCCATCGAACAGGAGCTGGACGGCCTGGCCGATATCGATGTCATCAGCTCCACCAGTAATGAGGGTACTTCCAATATCCTCATCGAATTGAAAAGCGGTGCCGATGTGGACAACTTCATGCGCAAGGTCCGCACCGCGCTGGATCAGGTGGACGATCTGCCGGAGGAGGCCGAGGAACCGGAATTGGCCCGGCTCGAGACCCGTTTCCCGGTCATATCGGTGAGCCTGTTCGGTGATATCTCCCGAGGTGAGTTGTACGCCATTGCCGAGGGAATCAAAGACGAACTGATTCAGCTTCCCGGTGTGGCGTCGGTGGGTACGGCCGGTGACCGGGAGTGGGAGATCTGGGTGGTCGTCGACCCCCAGGTGTTGGCGGCGCGTGGCGTCTCTCTCAGTCAGATAGCCCATGGGTTGCGGACCAACCTACGGGATCTGCCCGGCGGTACGCTGAAATCGAGCGGCGGCGATATCCGTCTCCGCGGCATGGGCGTGCCCCCCGATCCCGAACGGATGGCAGGGATTGTGTTGCGCCGCAACGAACAGGGTGGACAGTTGCGTCTGGGGGATTTGGCAAGGGTTCAGTTACGCCTGGAGGAGGTGCAGACCCTGGGACGCTTCAACGGCAAGCCCTCGGTCAATCTGACCATCAACAAGACCAGCCATGCCTCCACCATCGAAGTGGCGAGACTGGTGCGCGAGTTCGTGGAGACTCGCCGGCCGGACCTGCCGGTCGGCGTCAGGCTCGGGCTGTTCAGCGATCTCTCCGTGTATGTCAAGAACCGCCTGGAAACAGTCAAGTCATCAGGTATTGTCGGACTTACCCTGGTGCTGCTGGCGCTCTATCTGATGCTCAATTTCCGGGTTGCCTTCATCACCGCCCTGGGTATTCCGGTCTCTTTTCTGGTGGCGGTAATCACCCTCTATATGCTGGGTTACAGCATCAACATGGTCTCCCTATTCGCCTTTCTGATCGCCCTCGGCCTGATCGTCGACGACGCAATCATCGTCAATGAGAACATCTACCGCCATCTGGAGATGGGCGAAAGCCCCGCCGACGCCGCAGCCTTGGGCACCAAGGAGGTCTACTGGCCGGTGGTCGCTTCGACCACCACGACCATCGCCGCCTTCATGCCGATGTTCGCCATCGGCGGCACCACGGGGGCATTCATTTCGGTGATCCCGGTGGTGGTCAGCGCCTCACTGGCCGGTTCTTTGCTGGAGGCCTTCGGTGTGTTGCCCTCCCATGCCAAGGAGTTTTTACGCACCGCAAAAGCGCGCAAGCCGGGGCGCATCGACTGGACTGCGCTGAATCGTCGTTATACACAACTGTTACGCAAGTGCCTGGACTATCGCTATCCGGTGGCCATGCTGAGTGTCGGGGTGCTCGCGATCACGGTTACCTTCGCCGTTACCCGGCTTCCTTTTCTGTTGTTCAGTCATGTCGACGTGGGGCAGTTCTTCGTCAATGTCGAGGCGCCCAGCACCTATAGCATCGAGGATGCCTCCCGCCTGGCGGATAAGCTTGAGGAGACACTCATGCAGACCCTGGGTGACGATGAACTGGAGACCCTGCTGAGTAACGTGGGGGTGATGTTTATCGACTTTCACCGGATCAAAATCGGCAGCCGTTACATTCAATTGATCGTCGACCTGAAGAAGCAGAAACCGGAAGGCCTTATCGAGCGCTGGATTTCGCCGCTGGTGAGTCTGAAGTTATCCCGGGAGGGCAGCCGCGAACGCAGTTCCAAGGCGGTGATCGAAGATGTGCGCAAGGCGCTGCAGCAGATACCGGGTATTCAGCGAATGTCGATACTGCGCACCCAAGGAGGCCCGGCCGGCGCCGATGTGGAGATCGGCGTGCTGGGCGAATCGGTTGACCGGATCAGTCATACCGCAGAGACCATCCGCAGCTTTATCGATCGCCTACCGGGGGTCTCCGATGCCAGGCAGGACATGGACCCGGGTAAACTGGAGTATCGCTATCGGCTCAACGAGCGGGGACGTCGCTTGGGTCTCTCTCAGACACAACTGGCTGACGCAGTGCGTACCGGTTTTCTCGGACTCAAGCTGGCATACGTGAGCTGGCGTGACAAACGTATTCCGGTTCGTCTGATCTACAACGACGAACTGCGTCACGATGCCGGAGCCTTGGCGCGACTGCCGATCACCCTGGATGACGGACGAACGGTCTATCTCGGGGATGTGGCGGAAATCGAAGAGGCGCGGGGTTACAACAGCATCAACCGGCGCAATCTCAGTCGTTTGGCAACCATCACCGCCGAGGTCGATGCCAAGGTCACTACCCCTAATCAGGTGCTGGAGCTTGTCAAAGCGGAGTTCAGCCAACTCTCGCAAGGGCAACGCCTGATCTTCCTCGGTGAAAAGAAAAAGGCCGAAGAGTCGATAGCCGGCATGAAGCGAGCCGGTGTGATCGCCCTGGCGATCATCTTTTTTATTCTGGCGGCGTTGTTTAAATCACTGCTGGACCCACTGGTGGTGATGTTCGCCATTCCGTTCGGCGCCATCGGCGTGATCGTCGGTCATTTGCTGTTCGGCTTTCATATCCAATTCCTGTCACTGATCGGTTTTCTTGCGCTTACCGGTATCGTGGTCAACGATTCATTGATCCTGATCGATTTCGCCAAACGCCTGAGACGCGATGCTTGGGAACGCAAGGATGCCCTGGTGGAGGCAGGACGGGTGCGCATCAGGCCGATTCTTTTGACCAGCGCCACTACCTTTCTGGGCGTCTCCCCGCTGATCTTTTTCGCCACCGGCCAGACGGCGTTTCTTTCCCCGATGGCGGTAAGCCTCGGTTTCGGGTTACTGTTTGCCACGGTATTGATTTTACTCGCTCTACCCTGCTTCTATCTCATAGCCGATGATTTGAGGATGCGGGTTATGTCCAGGAAGGTTGACAGCAGTGAGGCCGCTCTTTCCCAAGCAGCAATGGACAACTTATAGCTTCATTATCGCAAGACGATACCCTGGTGTGAATGCACCAGGTCAGAAAGAATGCCGGAGCGGCGGGGATAGACACGATGACGGTAGACGAATTTGCACGCCGGGAAGAACAGCTCCTAGCGCTGATTCACGACCGAATCCAGCTTTGGTTTCCGTTGGAACAGAAGGCGGCATCAAGCCATATGCGGTTTTTTAGGTTGAACTCCTTACTGTGCCGCTTTCGCTTCATCTCGCTACCCCGTCTAAGTCTTTCGCTCTATCTTAAGCCGCTGCCTCAAATTCGGGGTCCACTCCACATCTTCCTGTCATTAACGGGACGGTAAGCCATGACCGCCCTTCAGGCCGCTGTGGAAAAGAAAATCAAAAACAGCGTAAGCTTTTGATTTATCAAAGAGTAAAATGGCGGAGCGGACGGGGCTCGAACCCGCGACCCCCGGCGTGACAGGCCGGTATTCTAACCATCTGAACTACCGCTCCGTGTTGAGAGAGCGCGCTAGTTTAAGGTTTTTCCCGCTCAGGTCAACCAAAATCAATCATAATTGTCGATGTTTGCGGAATATCAACGATTGGGATTCCTTATTCCGTTGGTGCTCTCGTTCACTGTCATCGGCTATATCGGGTACCGGGCGGTGTCTGCGGCGAATCATGACGATTGGTTCGTGGCTGCTCATTGGCGTCTATCCGTCAATCGAACCGGGATACTAATGGTTGCGGGCTATATACGACCGGCCGGTGTGGGTATGTTCAGTTTGAAGTCGGGCGAAAAAAATGCCTTCTCGCATGCCGTTGCCGGCATGGGTTTTCCGTAACGATACCCCTGGACAAGTCGATACTCGGACCGGATCAGATATCTCTCCTGCTCGGCGGTCTCGACACCTTTCGCCAGTACCTCGATACCTAACCGCTGGCCTAGATTCTGTACTGTCCGGACAATCGCCTGGTTACCGGGGTCATTCGATAAATCATGTAAAAAGACACTGCCCAGCTTGAGTCTTTCAATGGGGAGTCGTTTAAGTCGGGAGAGTGATGAATAGCCGGTGCCGAAATCATCGATGGCGATGGAGATGCCGAGTGTATTAAGCCTTTGCAATACCTTGGCGGCTTTATCAATCTGATGGGTGAATAAATTCTCTGTCACTTCCATTACCAACCATTCTCCAAGACAGCCGGTCTCCTGTAGTACCCTGCGTGTCGAATCGAAAAAGTCACTATGCAGCATCTCGCCGGCGGATATGTTAACCGATATCTGTGGCAGCGGTAGGCCGATATCCCGCCAACGTATTATCTGTAAGCAGACATTATGCAGCACCCATTGGCCGATTGGGAAAAGCAGGCCCATATCTTCGGCCAGGGTTAGAAAATGGTCGGGGGAAACCAAACCCTGACCGGGCCGGTTCCAGCGCAATAGGGCCTCCAGTCCGGCCAGCTTCCCGGTATCAAGCTCGAACTGCGGTTGGTACAACAGCACGAATCCGTCTTGCTCAACAGCCGCCTGTAATGCTGTAACGGTATTAATCCGTTCTTGCACCATCCGGGTCATACTTGGATCGTAGAGTTGGTAGTTGTTTTGCGCCCGTTGCTTGGCCCGATACATTGCGGTGTCGGCGTTTTGCAGTAACAGGTTTCCCTCCTGGCCGTCATTGGGAAAAAGGCTGATACCGATACTGACTGCCGGGTGCAATTGCTTTCCTTGTAGCGTAACCACTTGGCGTATCGACTCGATGATGTGATGCGCCACCGATGTCGCATCCTCCGGTCGCTTGATGTCTTCCAGCAGAATCACGAATTCGTCACCGCCGAACCGAGAAACGACATCGCCGTGACGCACGGCTTTCAGTAACCGGTTGGCGGTAATTTCCAGCAGCTTATCGCCTGCATCGTGCCCCAGACTGTCGTTGACCTCTTTGAATCGGTCCAGGTCCAGAAACAGCAGGGCCAGCATGGTTTGGCTTCTACCCGCGCGGGATACGGCCTGTTCCAACAGCCCGCTAAACATGAACCGGTTCGGCAGTTGGGTCAGGGAGTCTTTTTCCGCCATTTGTTGAAGTTGCTGTTTTTTTTCTTGCAATTCATCAAGCAGTTCCAGATGTTCGGTTATATCCCTGTAGGTCACTACGATACCGGCGCAGTTTTTGCTTCCGTCAGACAGCGGACTGGCCAATAGTTCCAGGCGGCGGAAGTCGCCCTGGCTTTGGGGGATTTTATGGATGCTCTTAACGGCTCTGCCGTTCTCCACCACATCACGTGACATCTTTTCCGTTGGAATGATCTTTTTTTGAAATGCCAAGTTATCCATACCTCCGCCGGAGGCGGAAAGTTGCCCTGCCGCCTGATTATGCAGCAGAAGTTCCTGTTGCGGACTAAAGACATACAGTGGATCGGCAACGCCGTCGATGATGGATTGTAGATTGGATTCGCTTTGACGCAGTTTCCGCTGCGACACTTCGGTGCCGGCCCAGGCCAGACCGACGAGGAGCATTAATATTGAGCCGGCCCACCAGAGCTTTTGCCGAATATCGCTGATCAGCTTATCCAGAAAATCCCGGCCGGCGAAAAAGCGGGCGATGCCCACAAGATTCTGGTTCCTCTCATGAAATAGAGGGATTTCTGAAATAAAGCAATCCTCACACTTCGCTATGCCCCGCTCCAGATCGCCGGCGTCCTGCGTCAATCCGACGGTATCGTAATCCAGTTCCAGTTCGATACGGTACATCATGGATGCTTGGGTGGAAGGATCACGTATCAGCAGTATGGAATCCATTGCCCGTTCCAATGCGACGGGTAGATGTTCAGGCTTGTCGTTGCTGAGGGGCTTGGCCAATATGTTCGCCTGAGCTTGGGCCAGGGCGTTCGCCTGGGTCTGGGCTTGGGCCGTCAGACGAGGTTCGAGACTGAACAGCCAATAGGCGGTGATCAACAGGCTCAAGGTGACGGTCAGGGTGACGAACACCAGGGTCAGGCCATGATTTCTCGCCAGAATCATGAGCCTGCGCTTTTTCATGCGTTTATTCATCATGGTGCTTGGCAACCCGCAGAAAAAAGGGTTTGAATCGTATACCCGCCTGTTCGGCCTGGCTCAGATTGACCGATGGGAGTATACGATCGGAGACGTATAGGCCCGCGACGGCGCCGCGTTCCACATCGCCTGCGAAGGGCGAAAACACCATTGTGTGGTGTTGCCTCGCCCATCGGTTGAAGATATCCGACTGGATGCCGGGCGTGGCGATGAACAGGGCCGAGACCCGTTCTGTTTCGTGAGCGCCGAGGGCTGTCAGTGAGACCGTATCGACCTGTAGGGGATATCCGCCTACATCGTCCAATTCCCGCAGCCCTGAAGCAACGGCTTGTGCATGTGCAGGATCCTGGTCATGCACTACCAGAATGCGTAGTATTTTTTCGGGTGTTAGCTTTTCGGACAGCGATAGATCGGCGTTCAGGCAGGCGGGAAACAGATGGATCCCTACATTGAGGCGTTGTTCCTCTTCAGGCCACAGCTTATCGGCCGGGGATATTGTTGCGAAGACCGATAACAACAGCCACACGATTCCGGCAATCGCCTTTGCTCGCCTGTGATGACCGGGTCCGTCCACAATTGATTCCTCGGTTTGCTCAGAATGTTACAGAATCTATGACGAGGCACGCTATAGGTCATAACTCAGGGACAGCCACCAGCGTCGTCCGGGGCGGGGGTAGTCATGCGGATAGGGCAAAAAGGTTTCCCCCTCGAAATTGGTGGTGAGCTGTTGCGGATAACGGATCTCCTCATCGGTGAGGTTCTTCACCCCCAGATAAAGGCGCAGTCCCGGAGTGGGGTGAAGGTAGCTGATGGTCAGGTCCATTGTTGTGTAGGAGGAGAGATGCGATCTTGCATCGAGACTCGAACGGTTCCTATCGCCCACATATTGCAACTGAAGCACAGTAGACCAATCCAAGAAGGGTTTCCAGAGAAGCTCCAGGTTGGTCAGCCAATCGGTTCCGCCGGGCAGCTTGTCTCCGCTGAAGCGAAACCGGGCATTCACATAGGATAGATTGGCGTCGAGCTTCAGGGTTTGTCCCAGGCGTTGCTGATACTCGAATTCGAACCCCTGCAGTCTGGCGTCCTGCCCGTTGATGTATCCGTCGAAATCGATTCCGTCAAACACGATAGGGTCGATGAGGTCCGAGTGGAAAAGGATCAGGCTGCCCCGCCAATCAGGTTTTTTGAGTATGTAGCCGAATTCAACGGTGTTGACTGCGCTGGGTTTGAGTTTCCCATTGCCGGGATTCTGTAATTCATAGAAGGTCGGTGGACGAAATGCCCGGGCAAACTGGAATTTGAGGATGCGTTCGGGATGGATGCGCCAAACAGCGGCCATGCGTGGACTGAAGCTGTTATTCACGTCGCTATAGTCGTCATATCGCAACGTGCCGGTAAACGTCAGTTCGTCGCTGACCCGATACTGGTCTTGCGCCACCAGCGCAAAAGTATTCCGATGCATATCGGTATCTATCCAATTGGCCGGTAATCGGTATGGCAGTTCCGGCCAGGTCCAACCGGCATCCTGTATCCTGGTCTTGCCGGCTTCGAGGCTGAAAAGGGCATTGTGTTTTGCATTCGGCTGCCAGTAGAGATCGGTTGAGAGCGAATATCTGAACTCCTCGTACGTCGAATCCATGAATATCGGGAAGGGAGTGATGAAATCAGCGGGGTTGGTGTAGAGTCGATCCCTGTTGCGTTCGTGTTCCAGGAATTCAAAGCGGATCTTACCCTCGAGAGTATTGGATAACGGCCGATTGCCGCCGATGCTCAATGCGCGATAGACCTGACGTGACGCGAGACGGTCATCGGGCGGCGGCAGGAAGTGGTTGATGCCGAAATGATCCCCGTAGGCATCGTCCAACAGCTTGGCCGAAGCGAAGAGATTCCCCCAATTCACATCAAAAAACAGGCCCTGATATTCCCGTGTTTCGTTGCTGGGACCGGGGGCATTGGAAAGCTCAGGTCGGCCGACGTGGTGCCAGGCGTCCTCTTCCACCGCTACATCGTGGCCGTCGCCCTTGAGACCGGCAAGGTTGAGGGAGACCCCGAGATCGTTCTGCTCATCCCGCCAGGACCACTGGCCGCCGGCGCCCTGGTGGGATTCGCTTTCTCCATAGGCATAGAGGTTGTGCTCATCGCTTTTGGTGATGACGTTGACTATTCCGGCATAGGCGTATTCGCCATGCACGGATGAACCCGGTCCCCGGATCACCTCAATTCGCGCTATCTGCTCGATGGGCATATTGAGTACCGGATTTGCGGTGGCCAGGAGGGTGGAGTTCAGAGACACGCCATTGAGCAGGATCTTGATATTGCCTGATGCATAACCATGGCCCACGCCCCGGCTCAATACTTGCCGCTCACCGGTAAACTCCATCCCCAGGCTGATGCCCGGCACCAGGCCCAGCGCCTCCCACACCGTTCTCGCTCCACGCACCAGCAGGTTCTTGCCATAGAGGATGGTGGCCATGCCGGGAATATAGTCGGCATTCATGCGGCTCTTGGTTGCAAGGGCTGTCTGACTGTCCAACAGCGATAACAGTCCAAGCAGTTCCTGATTTTCGTCATTGCCTGCTATGGCTGCCTGGAATATCGTTCCCAGCAGTATCAATATCAGAAACACCAGCACATGGAAGGCGGCTGATACGCCGGAAAAAGAGCTGGAAGCTCGGGTGTATATCCTGTTGTTTTTGCGAGGCCTGAGATTGTTGTTGGCATCCACTGCTGTTTTCATCCAAAGATTGACGGGTTAATCATTCCAGATACATCGCTTAACCCCTATCCACCATTGTTGTTCGGTGTACGTACTTTATCAAATCGAATCTATGCGATTGATGAAATTAGGTGTGTGTGTCACGTCCGAATAGTGTCAGATATTCATGAAATACCTGAATAGACGGCTTTTTTATTGTATACCGGCATCCGCCTCGCTATATTTAACTTGGCCCCGTGAGTCAATGGCGATGGTTTATACAACGCAGTGATCCCTCCTGAACTCACAGGCCCGGGAAAACAGTATGACGATCCATAAAAAATAAAGTCCAGCCCATCAAATTCGGGACTGGGTCAAAGGCGCGTTTACTGAGCGCTACAGCTTTTTTCAAGCTTCGTAATCCAGGATGGATGCAATTGCTCAAGTATTGTTGAAAATGACAAGCACCGCAGGGGGTTCTAATGAGAAAGTGTATCTTGGCAGCCTTGGTTTTGGGTTTGACGGCGGTGGGGCAGGGTATCGCTGAACCATCGGATGCGGCTTTGCACGAATATGAACAGGCGTTGGAATTGACCCCTGACATCGACAACGGCAGAAAGGTCTATCGGATCTGCGCCGTCTGCCATACGCCGGAGGGATGGGGGCTGGAGAGTGGTGCCTATCCTCAGGTTGCCGGGCAGCTATCTACGGTTCTGATCAAGCAATTGGCGGATATACGCGCTAGGAACAGGGATAATCCGACCATGCGGCCCTTTACCTCCCCACGGCTCTTGGGCAGCGCCCAGGAGATTGCGGATGTGGCCGCCTATATCGAGCAACTGCCGATGACGCCCCGCAATGGGATTGGACCGGGTCTCGATCTGGAAACGGGTAAACGGCTCTACAAGGACAACTGTACCGAATGTCATGGCGAGAACGGGGAAGGCGATCTGGATGATCATATTCCCGCGATTTACGGCCAACACTACCGTTACCTGCTGAGGCAGTTTGAATGGATCAGGATGGAGCGGCGCAGAAATGCGGATAAGAAAATGGTAAGGCAGATACACGCCTTCACTTATCGTGATATTCACGCCGTGTTGGACTATGTTTCGCGTATCAGGCCGCCCGAGGAAAAACTGGCGGCCCAGGGTTGGCGGAATCCGGATTTTCCGAAATTCACACGGCCGTTGAATATGCATTCAGGCGCGGGATATAGCATCGATCAGCGGCCCGGCGGGCCAAACCGTCCGAGGTAAAGCTGCGACATATCTCTCGCCAAGAAGGCATGGCTACGTTGCAACGCCCTGCACCTCCCTCCGCAAGCGCACACTTCACTCCGTTCAACTGCGGTTTTCAGGGTGATGCTTGATATTGGATGATAAAGGCTTGTGCTTTATCTTCCCCCCCCCCCCATTCGAATAGGGGAAAAGAGCCAAAAAAAGCGGGGCTAGGCCCCGCTTTTTTTGACCGTTCCATGGCCGGATGCCGGTTTACATGAAAATATCGTTGGTGATATTGGTAAACCAACTATGTGCATAGGCGACTTCACGCGCACGCATTTCCGCTGTTGCGTCGGTCGGGGTCAGACCACCGGAGACCTTGGTGATCTTGGAGCCGTCCTGAGCCAGTTGGTAGACAGCCGCCACCGAGATGCCCCAATCCTTGCCGACGATGGAGTAGCAGGTGTTGACATAGGCCGGGGTGCCGGGCTCCTGGCCGTTCAACAGAGCCGCCACGCTCGCTGCGCAGACCTTCGCTTCGGAGTTCGCCGCATAGCCGGACTTCGGCATGCCCTTGGCGATCGAGGCGTCACCGATCACATGAATGTTCTTGTGCATGGTGGACTCGAAGGTGTGCAGGTTGATGGGGCACCAGCCGCTGTCGTTGGTCAGACCGGCGGCAAAGGCGATCTTGCCCGCCTTTTGACCGGGAATGACATTCAGAACGTCGGCCTTGATGGTGTCATCGAAGCCGGTGATGACGCTTCTTGAACCGGCGTCGACCTTAACCACCGCATTGTCGTTGGAACCCTGAGCACTGCCGCGCCACTCGATCATGGAGTTGTCGGTCTCGTAGCCGTACAGCGCTTTCCAGCCTTGTACGAACAGGCCCATCTTGGAGAATTTCGGCTTCGGATCGAGGATCAGAATCTTCGATTTCGGCTTGTGATGCTTCAGATAGTGGGCAATCTGAGAGGCGCGCTCGTAAGGTCCGGGAGGGCAACGGAAAGGGTTGCCGGGCGGTGCGATAACCACCGTGCCGCCATCCTTCATCGCCTCGAGTTGCTTACGCAGGGTGATGGTCTGTGCGCCGGCTTTCCAGGCGTGGGGGATATCCTCGGCGACCTTGGCGTCGTAGCCTTCGATGGTCTCCCACTTGAAGTCGATACCGGGCGCCACGATACAACGATCGTAGTTGAAGCTCTGGCCGCCGGCAGTCTTCACGACCTGGGCTTTGGCATCGATACCGGTCACCACATCGTGAACCACGTTGACCCCATGGGAACCGAGTCCGCCGTAACCGAACCTGATGGAGTCGATGCTGCGACCGCCACCCAGCACTTCGTTGGACATGTAGCAGGTATAGTAGTGCTTGTTGGCTTCGATCAGAGTGACCTCAACGGTCGGATCGGCCATGCGCAGATACTTGGCTGCAGTGGCGCCACCGGTGCCGCCTCCGACGACGACAACCTTTTTGGATGCGCCAAGGGCGATGAAAGGTGTGCCCATCATACCGATGGCGGTTGCCGCACCTGCGCCTTTAACAAAACCTCTTCGGGTAATCTTCATGTTTCTCATTCCCCCCTTATTGTTTGCCTTGGGCGTAGAAGTTGAGCAGTGCGTCGAAGCCGGCATCACCCTCTTTCTTGATCAGTTGGTTGACCTTTTTCTTCATCTTCTTGGTCATTTCACGGTCGCCCGCCTTGTAGTCGTCCAAGGTATAACGAAGATAAGGTGTCAGCTGTCCCATCAGGATACCGGAATCGTCTTCGGCCGAGGTGGCGCCGTCCGCATGACATTTCTCGCAATATTTGTCATGCAGTTTGGCGCCCTTCTTGGCTTTCTTGGCATCGAAAGGCTGTTTGGCGGGGACGAAGGGTTGTTTGCTGAACAGCCCCGCCATCGCCTTTATCTCATCATCCGAATAACCCTTGGCGATGCGGCCCATGATGGTCGATTTGATCTCTCCGCTCTTGAAACCTTGCATGACCTCTTCGAAATAGACGTCGGAGATGCCGCTGATGCTGGGTGTGGCTGGGCCTGCGCTCGCGCCGTGGGTACCATGGCAACCAGCACAGGTGTTCGCCAGCATGCCGGCGCCGGCGCCCGTCATCAGGGGCTTGTCGTCAGCAGCGAAGGCCGCGGATGATGCACTGAGAGCCAGTGCGCCGATCAGGGCTTTCTTTAGATTGTTGTACGCCATGTTACCTCCTTTGGATTTAAAACAGGCTTACATTGAAACAACAGGGCGCACTGTGCGCCCTGTCACTCGAGCCGGAGCAGTTATAAGGACTGTTCCTGTTGCAATAAGCCCGGACGGGGATACTTTATGCCGCATACGCGGCTTCATTTGGGAATGATATTTTATTCCCCATCCGGGCGATGCTCTTTTATTTCAGCAGACTCAAAACCTTTTTGTATGCCTTTTTAACGGCAATATCCGCTGCAGTATGACCTTTGCTGTCTTTGTTCGCTTTATCGGCGCCATGTTGAAGCAGCAACTTCACCATGGGTCCGGAACCTGTACGGGCGGCCTCCATCAACGGGGTGACGCCGTCGGCATCCGCCAGATTGACATCGGCGCCCGCATCGATCAAGAGCTTGGCGGTTTCAAGCTCTTTCCGGCCGATGGCCCATAGCAGGGCGGTGGCGCCGTCATTGTCCCGGCTGTTCACATCGGCATGATGTGCGAGCAGTATCTTGACGACGCCGATATGCCCCTGGTCGGCCGCCACGATCAAGGCGGTGGTGCCGTTTTTGTCCCGGCTTTCGACATCCGCGTGATGCTTCGTCAGCATGGCGCAGGTCTCCGCATGACCTTTTTCCGCCGCCATCATCAGTGCGTTTCTGCCGTATTTGTCCGACGCCTTGGGATCGGCTCCCTTGAACAGCAACTGCTCCACCATGTCGGTGATGCCGTAGCGGGAGGCGATCATCAGGGAATCCCAGCCGGCTCGGGTGCGGTCATGCAGGTTGGCGCCGCGTTCGAGCAGCATAGCGGTGAGTGCGGGATGACCGTTTTCTGCGGCAAAGGTGAGCGCCGTACAACCGTCGGTGGTGCGGGCGTTGACGTTCGCTCCCCGGCTCAGCAGCAGCACGACCGTTTCGAAATTGTCGTTTTCCACCGCCATCATCAATGCGTTTTTACCGAACTTGTTAGTGTTGCCGACCGCAATGCCTTTGTCCAGCAACTGCGACACTGTCTCCACGTCGCCGATGCTGGCGGCAAGCCGCAACTCCTTCTCATCCTCTGAGTCGCCTGCATGGAGGGATGAGGCAAGCAGCAATGCGATAGCCGAAATCAGCAGTCTGGTTGTCTTCATTGCATCTCTATCATTCGAAGTAAACATCAGCCTTGATGATGAAATCTTAAATGTCTGCCGATCCGGGTTTATGGCTGATCGGGCTCATCCGGTTCATCCGGCTCTTCGTGGGCGATGCCTGCATGGCAATCGATGCAGGCCTTGCCTTCGTCCATCGCTTTCGGGTGGCGCTTGCGGGCGCTGCGGTCCTGTTCACTCAGATCCATATTGGCGAACTCATGGCAGGAGCGGCATTCGCGGGAGTCGGATGCGCGCATCTTTTCCCATACCCGGTTTGCCATATCCCAACGGTAGGCCTCATATTTTTCCTTGGTGTCTATGGTGCCCATGATCTCATGATAGACATCTTTGGCGGCCATCACCTTGGCAATCATTTTCGGGATGAACGGCTTGGGCACGTGGCAGTCTGCACAGGTGGTTTGCACGCCTGAGGCGTTTTTGTAATGGACGGTCTCTTTGTACTCCTCGAGATTGACCTTCATGGAGTGGCAGGAGGTGCAGAACGCCATCTCATTGGTGTAGCTCAAGCCCACGTTGAACAGTCCGGCGAAGATGATGCCGGCGACAAAGACGGCGCCGGCCAGGAATAGGGATACCTTACCTTCAGACTGGTTTCCAGCGTGCTCTCTGAACATACACCACCCTCAAGAAGTTCGTGGATAAAGCGACCTCTTTTCCACTTGCCGTTTATTTGTCCGTGCCGCCATACCTTTGTAGAGCGGGACATTTTTGTTGACAATCGGATGTTACGTCAACTCGATTATCAATGCAAAATGATACGGTAAACAAATGCGTATAAAACGGTTAATGGAAACCGAGACTATTTCATTGTGTGGGATATAAAAATAACTGCTTGAAAAAGATATAAAATATCAAATTTATGGCGATGCCTGTCCAGCAGATAAAGAGCGGGAATGCAGTCAATGATGATCGCCCGGTTTATTTCAGAATTATCTGATAGGCATATTAAAGATATATAGATCATGGTAAAGCGCTTAATTTTAAGTGTTTTGATATCGTATTTGTGCTGACGGGGATAGCACTCATTTCCTGAGACATGAGTGACGGATGATAGCTGGTGCGGATCTGATGTGGCAGGCCGCTGCCGAGCGGCAGGTGGGCGCTTTGCCAGGCTTGTATACCGCTCCCCGGCGCGGGTGGTGGCTGGGGTCAATTCCCCTACTTGCAGGATGGTTTGCTGCATCTTGCCCCCATCAGATGAGCCATTATTCGCCGTTTCCTACGCGGACGTTTGCCGAATAGATCATCAGCCACCAACTTTCCTTCCCGATTGACATCGAGGGCTTTGCAACCTGCACAGGCTCTTTTGTTCATCCCGCATCCACACAATCCGCGCATTTTACTAACCATAACGGCGCCCGTCAGGCATCAACCCGGATCGGCTCGTTGTCCATGGCGGGAGACGGCTGTCTGTCGTTGCGCCGGACTTGCGCCTCCTCGAAACAGCGCCGCTCGGCCTGTTCCGACTGTTTGCCGGGGTTGAAAGGCGGAGACCGGACGGTGGTAACCCATGACCCGGGTCCAGACCTCGCAACGGGTGCGCTCTTCATCGCTCAGTTCAATGGATCTCCGCATGGTTTTTCCCCTTCAGTTTACGTTGAATCAATGCATCATCGCATTTGGGGCAGAATTCGTGTTCACCGCTGAGATAGCCGTGAACCGGGCAGATGGAAAAGGTCGGGGTGACGGTCAAATAGGGGATACGAAAATTTTCCAGGGAGCGCTTAACCAGTTGGGTGCAGGCTGCGGTGCTGCTGATACGTTCATTCATATAGAGATGGAGCACCGTGCCGCCGGTATACCGGCGCGGTTGAGGGTGACCACGCCGAGGGAACCGGTCTGTTCCGCTGAACCGAACAGGCCGTTGCCGCGTTTCAACAATTCGCACAAATCGAGTTGCAGCCGGCAGCACATGGCGCGCACCATGTTGGGACTCAGTTCTGAGTTGAGGCAGTTCTGGAAATAGGGCAGCCCGTATTCGGCGGTCATCCTGAACAGCCGTTTAGCGTTTTCACGCTCTCAAGGAAAGTCCGGGGTGATGTTGTAGGTCGGGAGGGGAAAAGTGAAGACCCGGCCCTTGGCGTCACCGGCCGTCATGACCTCGATATAGGCCCGGTTGATCAGGTTCATCTCGGACTGCAATTCACCGTAGTTGAAAGGCATCTCCTCGCCACCGATCACCGGTATCTGTTGACGCAGGCCCTCAGGGCAGACCCAGTCGAAGGTCAGGTTGGTGAAAGGAGTCTGGGTGCCCCGGTGGGAGGGGACATTGAGGTTGTAGATCAGTTCCTGGATAGACTGGCGGGCTTGGTCGTAACTGAGGTTGTCCTTGCGCACGAACGGGGCCATATAGGTATCGAAGGAGCTGAAGACCTGCGCGGCGGTCCTCGCGCAGCTTTTTGTGTTGCTCGCGGTAGACGATATAGGCGCGGGCCGTTTTCAAATGATTGGCGCTGACCAATACCTGCTCGACGATATCCTGAATCCGCTCGATCCCCGGCGTCTGTTCCCGGTAACCGGTATGGGTCAGCACTTTTATTACCTGGGCGGTAAGCAGCGCGGCCTCGCTGGTGTCGAATTCTCTGCTTGCCTCATCTGCCTTGAGCATGGCGTTGTGGATCTTTGCGTTGTCGAAGTCGATCTCGCAGCCGTCTCGTTTGAGGACTTTCATGGGTGTGCAGAGCGTCTGCTGAGCGGCAATTGCCAGCATGGCCGGTGATCCTCCGGATAGTTATGTGATTTGTTCAATATGTAGTACATTGTTTGAAACAAAAACACTATATATTGTGTTTTCATGGGCTTTATTTGATCAAGGTCAAGTGTCAGGCAAATCGGTATCTTCAGTGAAACCGCTATTAGGAGGACGGGAGAACCTTGCCGCGCCAATCAGCAAAATAAACGCGCTAACACAGGATATCTTTAGCTCAGCAAGCGTAGGTCAGGTTGCGAAGCTACCTGACATCTCCCTGCCGGCATTGTCAGGTAGCGCTGGCGCGCAACCCGACCTACAGGATGTGCGCGCCCTGCCGCACCATTCCGTTCAATATCGGTACGGAGGCTGGGCTCAACGGCCGTCACCGACGAAGGGATTGGTTCGGCGCTC
>JAHXHR010000072.1:0-10500 GCA_025656505.1 Candidatus Thiodiazotropha sp. (ex Epidulcina cf. delphinae)
ATAGAATGACTATTACGCCTCATCGCGCCTTGCCGGCACGAAAAATGACTCAGAATCACGCTCACTCAGGTAATTGAGAACACCCCCTAGTACTCTTTCAACATGATAATGATGGGTTCAGTTGGTCTGTCAGCGTTCAGGACAAGGCGCGCCTCGCAGTGAATGGCCTGAGTCCTTTACAAGAGGCGCAACGCAGCCATGGATGCTGACAGAGCATGTCCTCCCGCGGCAACGCAGCATTGGATCACCTGGGCGCTCTGAACCCGTCCAACTGCGGTTTTTAGGTTGAAAGAGTACCCTATGCAATTACCCCCACTTACCGACGGCCGGATACTCAACCGCTATAAGCGTTTTCTCGCCGATGTGGCGTTGCCCGGCGGCGAGGTGGTCACGGCTCACTGTCCGAATACCGGCAGTATGCGCGGATGCTGGGAACCGGGCGCCCCGGTGCAGATCAGTTACAGCGACAACCCACGCCGCAAACTGGCCTGGACCCTGGAACGGGTGGACATGGGCAAGGGCTGGGTCGGGGTCCACACCGGGCGCACCAACCCTGTGGTGGAAGAGGCGGTGCGCGCCGGGGTCTTGGCCTCTCTTCGCGGCTACCATTCGATAGCCCGGGAAGTTCCGTTCTTGCCGATAGCCGGTGAGAGATCCAGATTCGACTTCTTTCTCTCTCAGGGTAAGGCCCCTGACGCATGGGTTGAGGCGAAGAACGTGACCCTGTTGCAGGGCAATGGGCTGAGTTTTCCCGATGCGGTGACAGTGCGTGGACGCAAGCATCTGGATGCCTTAGCGGAGGCTTGTCGGCAAGGTTTCAGGGGCATTATGGTATACGCCCTGAACCGCCCGGAGGGAGACCGTTTTCGTCCGGCTGATGAGATCGATCAGGCCTATGGCGAAACCCTGCGCCGGGTCGTGCATGAGTCGGGTGTGGAGCTTGTCGCCGTCCGCATCGAGCACCGAAAAAGTTCGATGCAGGTGGTGGGCGAAGTGCCGGTGGTGTTGGATTGAGTGATGAAAATCCCGGCCGACCGGGCCGGGCGTCGGCGGCGTCTCAATAGCCCATGGAGGCAAGATCGATGCCGGCGGGGATCTTCGGTAGTGAGCCGATACCGGTCAGCACCTCTCCATCGGGTTGCAGTCCCATCCATCTGTAGCCCGGCGGGGTGGGGTCGATGGAAAAATCATTTTCGCCGGCAGTGAACTGCACGCAGGTCGAGGGCGAACCGATCAATCGGATGCCGTTATGGAGACTCTCGAACGTTTGATGGATATGCCCGCAAAGGACGGCCTTGACCTGAGGGTGATACCTGAGCAGGCTGAAAAAATCATCGGGATTTTTCAGCGCCATGGTGTCCATCCAGCGACTGCCGACGGGCAGGGGATGGTGGTGCATGCAGATCAGGGTGTGCTTTTTGGGATGGGTCTCGAGCAGCACCTTGAGCAGCGACATCTGCCGGGCATCGATACTTCCCCCGTCATTGTCGGGTATGGTGGAATCGAGGAATATCAGCGACCAGCCCTTTGCCTGGACACTGGGCAGGCAATGCACATTGTCCTGGTTCATCAGTTGCCTCATCTTGCCCGGCAGATCGTGGTTGCCGGGCAGGCAGTAGGTCGGTATCTCGGTCAATTTAAACCTGCCCAGCAGCCGTTTGTAGCCGCTGTCGGAGGCGTCATGCACCAGGTCTCCCGTGGCCAGCAACAGATCCGGCCTGCCGGTTTCCAGCAGCGCCTGGGCGAGCACCTGATCGAAGGTTTCCAGGGTATTGATGCCTAGCAGACAACGGGACGGATCGGCATAGAGGTGGCTGTCCGTCAGTTGCAGCACGTTCAGACTCCCGGCGGGGAGACGCTGAAAGGTCGTCGGCTTGTTGTCAGGACTGCTGCCCATAAAGCGGTTCATCTTGCTATTCTTCAGGCTGACGAGCAATTTGGTTCTCCAGATCTCATCAGGTTGATTTTCATAATAGTAGATCAGGATTTACCAAAGAAAACACCGATACTCTGCTTCTTTGCCCTAAGGCTGGGAATTTTGCCAGACTCTTTTTCGATTTCTGCCGAAGCGTTAACGTTTTTCTGGCCAATTAGTTTTTTCTATCCTCTCGACTACACTATAGATCATGACACTCAATGAACTCCGTTATATTGTTGCAGTGGCTCAAAAACGGCATTTTGGACACGCGGCCGAGGCCTGCTATGTCAGCCAACCCACCCTCAGTGTGGCGGTAAAAAAGCTGGAGGAGGAGCTAGGTGTAGGGCTGTTCGAGCGGGGGCAGGGCGAAGTCAGCCTGACCGTGGCGGGTGAGCGCATTGTGACCCAGGCGCAACGGGTTTTGGAAGAGGCGGGGATGATCCGCCAACTCGCCAGTCAGAGCGTGGACCAGTTGGTCGGGCCGCTTCGCGTCGGCGCGATCCATACTGTGGGGCCCTATCTGTTTCCACACCTGATGCCGGTGCTCAATCGGCAGGCCGGCGAGATGCCGTTGGTCATCCGGGAAAACTTTACCGGCGCGTTGACCGAACAGCTCAAGCAGGGGGATATGGATGTCATTATCATCTCTTATCCCTACGAAGAGCCTGGTATCGTCACCCGGCCGCTCTATGACGAGTCTTTCTCTGTGCTGATGCCGATCAGGCACCCACTGACAGTGTTTGAGAGCGTGACGCTTCAACATCTGCTGGATGAGAACGTGCTATTGCTCGGCGAGGGTCACTGTTTTCGTGAGCAGGTGAAACGGATTTGCCCCGGTTGCCGGTTGAAAAGCAATAGCGACGGCAATCTGCAGAAAAACCTGGAGGGCGATTCATTGGAGACCATTCGCTATATGGTGGCCGGCGGCATCGGTATTACGGTGCTGCCGGACACGGCTGTCGGGGGGGAGCACCTGCGCTGGGATCTACTCACCACCCGGCCGCTTGCGTTCGAATCCCCGCTGCGTCGAGTCGCATTGGCCTGGCGCAAGAGCTTTCCCCGTCCGCATGCGATCACCCTGCTGTGGGAGTCGATCCGCGCCTGCAATCTCAACGGCGCGACCTTGGCGGATGAACACACACAGGTCGAAACAGCCGTTGGTTGAGGCAATACGAGGAAAAGGAACGCTCGCAATCTATATCACACGGTCATTCCCGCCATCCACCGATATCTGTGCGCCGGTTGTCTTGCTGAATCTTCGATCGCAGAGTTCCATCGCCAGTTCGGCAACGTCCCTGCTGGTTATTTCGCAGCCGAGCAGATTACGTTTCTTGTAGTCCGCGACACTCATGCCATAGTGTTTGGCGCGGGTTTCCAGGACCTCCCGTGTCCAGATGCCGGTGTCGAAGACGGCGTCGGGATGGAGGGTGTTGATGCGGATGCCGTCGCTCGCCCATTCCAGGGCGACGATGCGCGCCAATTGTATGAGTGCCGCCTTGGAGGCTGAATAGGCGGCCGCCCCCCGGCCGGGGGCGGGGACGTTCTTGGAGCCGATCACCACCACCCGGCCGGCGCGGGGCGACAGTTTGAGGTAGGGGTGGCACTCGCGCAGCAGTCTCAGGTTGGCGTCCAAGTTGACCTGCATGACCTGCCGCCAAAGCTCATCTTTCAGCTCGGCGACAGGACGGCCGCCGGGAAAGACGCCGGCATTCAAAATCAGCATGTCCAGCCCGCCAAAGCGCAGGATTGCCTGTTCCAGGGCCTCTTGCACCGCTTCAGGGTCGGCGACGTTGCAGCCTATGCCGATAAAGCCAGGATGGGGATGTTGATAGGCGATGGAAGCCTCTCTATCCAATCCCACCACGGCAGCGCCGCGTTTAAGCATTGATTCGGCGCAGGCCTTGCCGATGCCTGACGCGGCGCCGGTGATCAGGGCCACCTCACCCTGGAAGGGAGGGGGGGGACCGGCGTTGCGCAGCTTGGCCTGCTCCAGTTCCCAATACTCCACGTCGAAAATCGCCTGGGTGGGGAGGGCCTGCCAACCGCCCAGTTTTTCGGCCCGCTGGATGATCGCCATGGTGTGACGATAGATATCGGCCACGATGCCTGCCTCCCGGCTGCTTTTACCGATGCTGAGCATGCCGAGTTGAGGCTCCAAAATCACCCTGGGGGCCGGGTCCAGCATCTCCACCGGTGCGCGAGAGGAGGGGGCATGCTGTTCAAAATAGCGTTGGTAATCGGCCACGAACTCAATGACTTCGGCGCCGAGCATGGGGCGTTGCTTGGTGCGGATGACATGGTCGGGTGTCGCCGGTCCCCGCTGTGAGATCTCTTCCAGGTCCTGTCGTTGGCAGAAGCTGAGTTCGAATTCACTGCGATGGCTTTGCAGAATGACCGGAAATCCGGCGACGTTTGAGATCTCTCGTCGCAGATCCGCCAGGGTTTGCGGTTGGCAACCCTGGTCCTTACAGTCGATCGGCAGATCCCAGGCCCCCGACTGCCGCAGATAGCGCTCGGCTTCATCGACCAGTTGGATCATGCGCTTATAAGAGAGTTCGGCGTTCTCAGCGAAAGTGAACAGGCCATGATTCATCAGCACCATGCCGAGAGTGCCCCGGTGGGCCTCGCGGGAAAATCGTTCCGCGACCGATCGCGCCAGATCGAAACCCGGCATCACATAGGGTATGACAACCAAGCGGTCGCCGTAGAGTTCGCGGATACGTTGCTCGCCCTGCGGGTTATTGGTCAAGGTGATAATGGCGTCTGCATGGGTGTGGTCCACGTATTTGAACGGAAGCAGTGCATGCAGGATCGCCTCCACCGAGGCGGTGGGCGCCGCCGCCACTGTCTGGTGGATCTTCAGTTGATTGAGCATCTCGCTGTCGCTAAGGCTCTCCAGCTTGGCCAGTCTCAGCAGATGAGCCATGCGAAGCGGGGTGAATCCGGCTGCTTCGATGGTTGCCAGGTCCCAGCCGCTGCCCTTGACGTAGAGGATCTCCTCCTCTTCGCCGAACAGGTTCGACTCGCGGATCTTTACGGAAGTGTTGCCGCCGCCGTGCAGGACCAGGGACGGGTCGGAACCCAACAGACGGGAGCTGTAGACACGAAGATCCAGTTCGCTTTGACAGCGGTCGGCTTCGGCTTCGCTCCAGAGGCTTTTCATGTAAAGTTATCGGTGGAGGTGAACAGGCCGACACGCAGATCCCTGGCGCTGTAGATATCGCGTCCATCCACTTTCATCACACCATCGGCCACGCCGAGCACCAGCCTGCGGGTGATGACGCGTTTGATATTGATGTGGTAGGTGACTAGCTTGGCTTTCGGCAGCACCTGTCCGGTGAATCTGACCTCACCGACGCCAAGGGCCCGTCCATGACCGGGGTTACCGATCCAGGCGAGGAAGAAACCCACCAGTTGCCACATGGCGTCCAGCCCTAGACAGCCGGGCATCACCGGGTCGCCGGGAAAGTGGCAGTCGAAGAACCACAGCGTAGGGTCTATGTCCAACTCCGCCATGATCTCGCCTTTGCCGAAGGCGCCGCCCTCGTCGGCGATCTTGCTGACGCGGTCGATCATCAGCATGTTGGGGGTGGGTAATTGGGCATTGCCTGGGCCAAACATATCGCCACTGCCGCAACGCAACAACTCATCGCGGGTAAAAGAACTCTGTTTGGTCATTCTGGTCGCGCCTCTTTGCCTGCGGCATCCGCTCGGGCCGGAAAACGAAGTAGTTTCCTCGCTCCTGCCGGGTTGTGTCAAATCGATCAGGTTAATGGTTGCCGGGTTTAATCGGCAGATCCTAGGCGATATGCTCGACAATGTCAGGCAAAGGGATAAAGCTGTTTTCCGTTTCTCCACGTCCACGATATTCCACCTTGCCCTCGTCCAACGATTTCTCGCCCACCACGATGCGATGGGGGATGCCGATCAGTTCCATATCGGCGAACATGAATCCGGGTCGTACGTCACGGTCGTCGAGGAGCACGTCGATGCCCGCCGCTTCGAGTTCCGCATAGAGTTTTTCCACCGCCCTTTTGACCCGTTCGGATTTTCCCATCTTCATCGGGCAGAGGGCGGCCTGGAAGGGGGCCAGAGCGCCGGGCCAGATGATGCCGCGGTCATCGTGGTGCTGTTCTATGGCTGCGGCGACGATCCGGGATACGCCGATGCCGTAGCAGCCCATGGTCGTCACTACGGCCTTACCGTTCTCATCCAGCACCTTGGCGTTCAAGGCCTCACTGTATTTCTTTCCCAACTGGAAGATGTGACCCACTTCGATGCCGCGGGCGATCGTCAGGACACCTTTACCGTCCGGGCTGGGATCACCCTCGCGGACGTTACGCAGATCGGCGATCTGTGAAGGCTCCGGCAGATCCCGGCCCCAGTTGATCGAGAAATAGTGTTTCCCGTCCTGGTTGGCGCCGGCGCTGAAATCGGCCATTGAGGCTACGCTGCGGTCGATGATAAACGGGATCGGCAGGTTCACCGGCCCGAGGGAACCGGGACCGGCGCCCACGGCTTCGCGGATCTCCTCTTCAGCGGCAAGACAGAGAGGGGAGGCGACCTGAGGCAGCTTTTCGGCCTTGATCTCATTCAGCTCATGATCGCCCCGCACCAGCAGAGCAATCAGGCCGGATCCGGAATCCTCGGCGGCCTTTACCAGCAGGGTCTTGACGGTTCGCTCGATCGGTTGATCGAACTGCTCCACCAACTCCTGAATAGTCTTGGCATGCGGGGTGTCGACCAGCGCCATCCCGTCACCGGCAGCGGGGCGATCAGCGGCTGGGGCGACGGCCTCGGCCAATTCCACATTGGCGGCATAGTCGCTCCCAGTGGAGAAGGCGATGGCGTCCTCGCCGGCGTCTGCCAGGACATGAAATTCATGGGAGGCGCTGCCGCCGATGCTGCCGGTGTCTGCCGCCACCGGGCGGAAATCAAGACCGCAGCGGGAGAAGATGCGCGAGTAGGTCCGGTGCATGACATCGTAAGTCTGTTGCAGCGATGCCTGGTCGAGATGGAAAGAGTAGGCATCTTTCATGAGGAACTCACGCGCCCGCATGATGCCGAAGCGGGGCCGCACCTCGTCACGGAATTTGCTCTGGATCTGGTAGAAGTTCACCGGCAGTTGCTTGTAGCTGCGCAGTTCGTTGCGCGCCAGATCGGTAATGATCTCTTCGTGAGTGGGGCCGTAGCAGAACTCTCGGTTATGCCGGTCATGGAAACGCAACAACGCCGGGCCGTATTGCGCCCAACGGCCCGATTCCCGCCAAAGCTCGGCAGGCTGTACGGTGGGCATCAATACCTCCAACGCACCGGCCCGGTCCATCTCTTCACGCACGATGTTTTCCACCTTGCGCAATACCCGCAGGCCCAGGGGCAACCAAGTGTAGAGACCGGTGGCCAGCTTGCGGATCATACCGGCGCGCAGCATCAGCTTGTGACTGGCGATCTCGGCGTCAGCAGGGTTTTCCTTGACGGTGTGCAGCGGGAACTGGGAAGTACGCATGGCGATGGAGCAACCTGGTTAGCGAAAACGCATGATTCTATCCCGCATCGCCCGACGGGTCACGGATAACATGGCTGGTTGATCCGTAAAGAGTCGGCGCTCAATCACCGACCGGGTGGGTGGGTGGAAAAAGCAAAGCACAACCTATGTCCACACACTGTAATCCGCCATGGATGTTGAAAACGGCTCAAAACGTTACAGGATCTATGACGAGGTACATTAGAATGTCGCGCCATTCCAGCCCCAAAGGTGGCGTTCGGCGTTGCTGAATTCGATATAGACTCTCTCCTTGGGGATCTGTAGCTGCCGCTGTATGAGATCGCACAGAACCTGGGAAAATTCACTCGTCCTCTCACCGGGCAGGCCGATGCTTTTCAGTTCGAGGTAGGCCGAACTCGCCGATGTTCCCGCAAACAGCATATCGGGATTGAACTCGTAGCTGACCATGACATACTTTTCGGGCTTCCCCAGCATATCGGCGACCGTTGTGGATGCCTGTTTGATAAAGTTGGGTAGATCGGTCTGATTCATCTCCCGGTTAGTGGTTATTTTGAGTAACGGCATGGGATCCTATTAACCCGCCGGGTTAATAACTCTCACAATATTCCTTGATCTGATCTCCGGCTTGTTGCATCCGTTTCCGGCGATCCTCTTCGGTAAGGCGCAGATAGTCATCGCCTGTTTTATAGAGGCGGTTACCCAGGGCGGTCAGTTGCTCCAGGTTTTTCCTTGCTGCGCTGCAATTCTGTTTGTTTACTGCTTGGCTTTCCGCCTGCTCCTTTTTCTTGGACTTTTTCAGCGCCCGGTCCTCTTCGCTGTCCGCCAGTCGCTGGCGCAGTTTCTCAAGCCGGTCTTTCGAGGCATCGGCGTCGCTGGAGGGGGTGCTTCTGATTTTTATCGTCTCGGCCTTGGTGTCAGGGGGGGGTGTTTGCGAATAGGTGACGACACCATCCTCGTTGACCCATCGATAGGTTTCAGCCGATGCCGGATTGAAAAATAGCACGAAAAGAGCGAAGAGGAGACGCTGTTTCACGGATGAGTCCCTGATGTAGCTTGGTTTATCGATTCAGGATCATTATGGAGCATGACACGTGAATGGCAAGCAGGGTGGGGGACTTGAACCTGAAAAGGGCGGTCAGGTGTGCGCCCAACCGCCCTTTTTAGCTTGTAAGTACAAATTGAGGGGGGATATGTGCTTGACCTGTAAAGGTAGTATTAGTATTTTGCCTTGTTTCGATGTTGTTCAGTGTCCGGTGAGATCATCGGCGCAATGGGAGGCCTTAAGGTGGAACTCAGCGGTGGCGATATCATCATTCAATGCTTGAAAGATGAAGGTGTGGAACACGTGTTCGGCTACCCGGGCGGCGCCGTGCTGCACATCTATGACGCAATCTTCAAGCAGCAGGACGTAAAGCATATATTGGTTCGCCACGAACAGGCGGCCGGGCATGCGGCCGACGGGTATGCCCGCGCCACGGGTAAGCCGGGGGTGGTGCTGGTGACCTCCGGTCCCGGGGCGACCAATGCGGTGACGGGCATCGCCACCGCCTTCATGGATTCCATTCCGATGGTGATTCTGACCGGCCAGGTGCCGACGCCGGTGATCGGTAGTGATGCGTTTCAGGAGGTCGACACCGTCGGCATCACCCGGCCCTGCGTGAAGCACAATTTCCTGGTCAAGCGCCTGGAGGATCTGGCGTTGACCATCAAGAAGGCCTTTTACATCGCCACTACCGGACGGCCCGGACCGGTGGTGGTGGATATTCCCAAGGACATTACGGATCCAGGGATCAAGATCCCTTACAACTATCCCGGTAAGGTCAAGATGCGTTCCTATAACCCGGTGATTAAAGGCCATCTCGGGCAGATCAAAAAGGCGGTCAGGATCATGATGGGGGCCGAGCGCCCCGTCTTCTATACCGGCGGTGGGGTGGTGCTGGATGATGCCGCCAAGACCTTGACCGATCTCGTGGATACCCTCGGGTTTCCGATTACCCAGACCCTGATGGGGCTGGGGGCCTATCCCGGCAGTGGCAGGCACTTTCTCGGTATGCTGGGTATGCACGGCACTTACGAGGCGAATATGGCGATGCACGAGACGGATGTGCTGATCGCCGTCGGCGCCCGCTTCGATGACCGGATCACCGGCCATATCAAGCAGTTCTGCCCGGATGCAAAGATCATCCATATCGATATCGACCCGTCCTCCATTTCCAAGAACGTACGTGTCGACGTGCCGATCGTCGGTCCGGTCAGACAGGTCCTGAGGGATATGCTGAGAGTGGTCAGCGAGGGTGAGATAAAACCCAACGGGCAGGCCCTGAAGCAGTGGTGGGAGCAGATCGAGAAATGGCGATCCATGGATTGCCTGAAGTACGACCAAAACAGCAAGCTCATCAAACCGCAGCACGCTGTCGAGATACTTCACAAGGTCACCAAGGGGGATGCCTTCGTCACTTCCGACGTGGGGCAGCATCAAATGTTCGCGGCCCAGTTCTATCGCTTCGACAAGCCGCGCCGCTGGATCAATTCGGGCGGGCTCGGCACCATGGGCTTCGGTCTGCCGGCGGCGATCGGCGTGCAGATGGCCTTTCCGAAGGCGGAAGTGGCGGTGGTTACCGGCGAGTCGAGTATCCAGATGTGTATTCAGGAGTTGGCCACCTGTCTGCAATATGAGCTGCCGATCAAGATCATCCTGCTCAACAACGGCTACATGGGCATGGTGCGTCAGTGGCAGGAGTTCTTCTACGAGAGCCGCTACTCACAGTCAGTGATGAGCGTGACCCCGGATTTCGTCAAGTTGACCGAGTCCTTCGGCCATGTGGGCATGCGTGTCGACAAGTCAAAGGATCTGGAGGGTGCGATGAAGGAGGCATTTTCTTACAAGGATCGGCTGGTGTTCCTGGATGTGGTGGTCGATCCTGCGGAGAATGTCTATCCGATGATAGCGGCTGGCAAGGGGCATCACGAGATGTATCTGTCACCTGGGAGCGAGTTGGTCTGATGAGGCATATCATATCTATTCTGATGGAGAACGAATCCGGTGCGCTTGCCCGGGTGGCCAACCTGTTCACCG
>JAHXHR010000072.1:10643-21572 GCA_025656505.1 Candidatus Thiodiazotropha sp. (ex Epidulcina cf. delphinae)
CACCGATACCAGTTACACGGTCGAGTTGACGGGCGCGGCGAGTAAGCTGAACGCCTTTATCGAGGCCGTGAACGATGAATTGATCGTCGAAGTGGTGCGCACCGGCCCCTCAGGGATTGGTCGCGGACCGAAAGGTCTGGGTCTCTGACCCGACCGAACAATTCAAAATTCAAAATTTTTCGAAGGAATCACCATGGCTATCAACGTTTATTACGACAAAGACTGCGACCTCAACATCATCAAGGGCAAGACGGTCTCCATCATCGGTTACGGTTCTCAGGGCCACGCCCATGCCAACAACCTGCAGGACTCCGGTGTCAATGTCATCGTTGGTCTGCGTGAAGGCTCCCCTTCGGCGATCAAGGCGGGCAATGCCGGTCTGAAAGTGGCGTCGATCGAAGAGGCGGTGAAAGCCGCCGATATCGTCATGATCCTGGCCCCCGACGAGTTTCAGGCGACACTCTATCGTGAACGGATAGAGCCCAATATCAAAGCGTCCGCCGCGCTGGCTTTCGCCCACGGTTTCGCCATCCACTACAATCAGATCGTGCCCCGTGAAGATCTCGATGTGATCATGATCGCGCCCAAGGCCCCCGGCCATACGGTGCGCAGCGAATACGTCAAAGGCGGCGGTATTCCCGATCTGGTGGCGGTCTATCAGGATGCCACCGGCGCCGCCATGGATGCCGCGCTCTCCTATGCCTCGGCCATCGGCGGCGGCCGCACCGGTATTATCGAGACCAGCTTCAAGGACGAGACCGAGACCGATCTCTTCGGTGAACAGGCGGTGCTATGCGGCGGCGCCGTGGAACTGGTGAAGGCCGGTTTCGAAACCCTGACCGAAGCGGGTTACGCCCCTGAGATGGCCTACTTCGAGTGCCTGCACGAACTGAAGCTGATCGTCGATCTGATGTACGAGGGCGGTATCGCCAACATGAATTACTCCATCTCCAACAATGCCGAGTACGGTGAATATGTGACCGGACCGAAGGTGATCAACGAAGAGAGCCGCCGGGCGATGAAACAGGCGCTGCACGATATCCGGACCGGGGAGTACGCCAAGCGGTTCGTCTCCGAAGGCGCCCTCGGCTATCCGTCGATGACCGCCTATCGCCGACTGAACGCGGCTCATCCCATCGAGCAGGTGGGTGAGCGATTGCGCGGCATGATGCCCTGGATCAAGAAGATCGTCGATAAGTCGAAAAACTAGATATCCCTGCGCCACGCGCCCAGCACCCCAAGGGCACTTCCTGCGGGGCGCGGCCAATGGCCCCCGGCGTCACGCTGATATCACGTATTAGTATGAGACGGTACACTAGGCGCGAGGGGGCGTTCAGTGTTGTCCGGCAACACTTCGCACTTTTTATCAAGAGACTCAATCGGTGTGCGACATCCGGCTGAAAAATCGACGGCTGCCAGGCGCTGATCGATCTTGGGAAGCACCAGCTTGCCATGGTGACTGAATATGATCGACTATACTGTATCAACAGGAAAGGTCGAGAGAATCGGCACTGTTTTTACTCAACAACTCGTAAGGAAGAGTTGTTTTATGTTGCTCTCGTTACAACCATTGTTGCATGGAAGGCGCGTTTCCGGGATCGGCGGAAAACAACAGACAACACCAGGGCCGATCAGGGCGTTCCAGACCTGCAGAGGGGTGGCTATCGTGAAATCCCTTGTCTCCAGCCTGCTCCTGTTGCTGATACTGGCGGCAGTCTGCAACGCAGCCGAGAAACCGTCCGCCGCAGAGGATGCGCAGCGCACCTTTCTGGTTGGCTTTGCCCAGGACACCCTGGACAACGACTGGCGCAGCGCCCAAGTGCGCGAACTGAGAGATGCCTTGGCTTCCTATCCGGAAATCCGTTTCACCGTCACCAACGCTAACGGCCGAACCGCCCAGCAGATCCTGGATATTGAAGACTTGGCCGACAGCGGCGTGGATCTGCTGATCACCAGCCCTCGTGACGGTGTGGCCATGGCGCCGGCGATCGGCGCCGTGTTCCGGCGCGGCATTCCTGTGGTGTTGTTGACCCGAGGCATCCCCAGCGACGACTACACCACCTTTGTAGCGCCTGATGATATCGCCATCGCCGCCCAAGCGGCCGACGTGCTGGCGGAGAGGCTAAAAGGACAAGGGCGTATACTGGTGTTGCAAGGCGTTCCCACCGCCACCACCGCCATCCGTAGAACCCTGGGATTTCAACAGGCGCTCGGGAAGTATTCCGGGCTGAAGATCGCCGCCCAAAGGGTCGGCAACTATCTCCGAGCCGATGCCCTGCACGAGACGGAAAAGGTGCTGGCGGATGGGATCGCCTTCGACGCCGTCTTTGCCCAGAGCGACAGCATGGCGGCCGGCGCCCGCATGGCGCTGCATGCCGCCGGCATAGACCCGAGGACGGTGCCCATCGTCGGTATTGACTACATCAGCGAAGCGCGGGAGGCGATTCGAAACGGAGAGCAACTCGCCAGTTTCACCTATCCGACCTGCGCCGGGGAGGGAGTGCAGCAGATCGTCAAGATCCTTTACGGCATGCCGTTTGAGCGTGACTTGTCTGTCGATTCGAAAATGGTGACCCGGGACAACGTTGAACGGGTGGAGCCTATCTTCAAAGCAGCGCCATGACCCTGCAACTCAGGCATCGGCTGATATTGGTCTGGCTGGGCAGCATCCTGCTCGCCATGGTGACTGCGGCTTGGCTGTTCATGATACTGCTGTTGGATTTTCACCAGTCCAACGCCCAGACGCGGTTGCTGGAGGGTTTCACACAGGTGCAGAACCGCATCAATGAGATCGGCGGCATCATTCGGGAGAACGGTAAACGTTTCGCCGAGCGACAAGCGATTGTCTCGTCGCTCAGCATGATCGAGCGTTACCAGAATTCCGCCGCCTACCAACCGTTGGTCTTCGACCCGGAGAAGAAGCGTCTGGCCGGTGAGTTGGCCGGCCTGGTTCAGGCCGTCGGCTTGACGTGCGGTGTACTCTACGTCCGCTCTGCTGCGGTGGCCGGCTTCAGCGCCGGCAGACCGGCCTTCATTTCCTATGATGGCGAAGGGAATCCGGTTTTATGGCGCGCCGAAGAGAGAGAGATGACTTTTTTTCGGCAGGCCGCTGTTCCCGAATACCTGCAAGCTTTGTTTCCGAGTCCTCAACCCCACTCCGATGTCTTGCGACTGCGGCTTAGCGGCAAGAAGTCGATACCGATGATCGAGGGAATCTTTCCGCTGCTTCGCACCCGGGCGGGAGGTGACAAGGAGACGGTCGGTTATCTGGTGTTGGCGCAGTATCTGGACAAGGGTTTTATCGATGAAGTCCGCCGCAGTATCGGCTTGGATCTGTTGCTGTATGGTGACCGGATCACAGCGGTTGGCGATCCGTCGTTGCCTCATCCGTTCACCGTGGAGGGATTGCCCGAACTCTCCAGGCTTACCAAGACCGCAACCCAACCGTTGTGGATGTCCACTGACAGGCATTACGCCGGGGCGGTTGGGCTGCCCCTGGCAGGAGGCGGTGAGATCCGCCTGGCCCTAGGTTTGAACAAGGATTTCCTCGACGTACAGATCCGTGCCCTGCGTTTGGCTATGCTGGCCGGACTGCTGACTGCCACGCTGATCATTTTCGCTATCGGCCTTTTCTATCTGCGGGGCGCCTTATCCCGTCCGCTGGAAGGCCTGTTGCAGGGAATCCAAGCCATCTCCAGCGGGCGTTTCGTGGCTGTGGAGCCTATCGAAAAAGAAGATGAATTGGGTCGGGTAGCGAAGGCATTCAACAGGATGGCGGGCAGGCTGGAGGCGCAGCAACGGCAGTTGCGCACCCTCAATATGGAGTTGGAGCAGCGGGTGCAGTTACGCACAAAGGAGTTGGAGCAGGCCCGTGACAACGCCGAAACCGCCAACCGCTCGAAGAGCCTGTTCCTGGCCAACATGAGCCATGAGCTGCGCACCCCGATGAACGCCATCCTGGGCTTCGTCCAGTTGATGCAACAGGATCAAAGCCTCACCCAGGGGCAAAAAAACGACCTGATCACCATCAACCATAGCGGCCAGCATCTGCTGGCGCTGATCAATGATGTGCTGGAGATCTCCCGCATCGAATCGGGCCGACTCTCCCTGGAACCGAGGGTTTTCAATCTCCCTGCGCTGCTCGTCTCCGTCGAAGAGATGATCAGGGTTCGCGCCGCAAAAGAGGGTTTGGTGTTGCGCATCGAGCTTGCCGAGGGGCTGCCCGATTATGTTGAAGGCGACGAGCGCCGTCTGCGCCAGGTGCTGATCAATCTCCTGGGTAACGGGGTCAAGTATACGCAAAGTGGTTGGGTGGTGATGCGGGTTCGCCTTGATAACGGCTCTGCGCCGGCGTTTATGCATTTTGAGGTTGAGGACAGCGGACCCGGGATAAATGAGAACGACAGGCAACACATATTCGAACCCTTTTTTCAGACCCAGGAAGGTGCTGCCAAGGGTGAAGGAACAGGCCTTGGCCTGACCATCAGCCGCGAATATGTGGCGTTGATGGGAGGTGAGCTTCTGTTGGAGACCCATCCCGACCAGGGTAGCCTGTTCCATTTTTCGGTTCCGTTGCAGGTTGTTGCCGCACCAACCCTTATAGTGTCCACGGGGGGACGCCGGGTGATCGGCCTGCAACCGGGGCAACGCAGCTTTCGCGTGCTTATTGCCGAGGACAGCAGGGACAACCGCCAACTGTTGCGCCGCATATTGGAAGATATCGGCTTAACGGTGAAAGAAGCATCTGACGGCCGGCAGGCGGTAGAACTGTTCGAGCAGTGGCGGCCCCATTTCATCTGGATGGATATGCGTATGCCGGGAATGGACGGTTACCAGGCATCCCAGCTTATTAAAGCGCATCCGGCGGGCAACCAAACGGTGGTGGTCGCCCTGACCGCAAGCGTCTTCGAAGAGGACCGCACCAAGGTGTTGGCGGCCGGTTGTGATGACTTTATCCGCAAACCGGCCATGCCGGCGGTTATCTACGAGGCGCTGGAGCGCCACCTGGGACTGCGTTTCCGCTATGCTGACGAGGAAGAGGAACCGAAATCGGCAATGACAAATGAAGATTTGGCGCAAAGCATGAGCCGGTTGCCCACCGATCTGAGGAAAGCGCTACGGGACCGGGTGCTTGCCCTGGACCCGTACGAACTGGAAAGGTCCATTGAGGAAATCAGAGCCGTTGATCCCAGTCTGGCAATGACCTTGAAGCCATTGCTGAAAGAGTACCGTTTTGAAGAGATTTTGTCCATGCTGGCGGAAGAGTCCCCGGCAGATCCTGACAGTGAAGAGCAGCAATCATGATTGAAGCTGACAGTACGTCTACAATTGACGATACCGAATTCAACGTGGTCATCGTTGATGACAATGCCAACAACCTGCGTCTGCTGAGCGGCATGCTCGAACAGGCCGGATTTAAGGCGCGGCCCGCAGCGAGTGGGGAGTTGGCATTGCGTTCCATCGCCATACGGCCGCCTGATCTGATACTGCTGGATATCCGTATGCCCGGCATGGACGGTTACGAGGTCTGCAAACGCCTCAAGGCAGACCGGCGCACCCGCGATATTCCAGTGATTTTCATCAGCGCCTTGCAGGAAGCAGAGGACAAAATCACCGCCTTTCAGGCCGGCGGCGTCGATTACGTCGCCAAGCCGTTCAATATTGAAGAGGTGGTTGCGCGGGTGCGTAGCCATGTGCAGCTCTATCGAATGCAATACCGTCTGGAGCAGATGGTGGCGGCGCGCACGGAAGAGCTTCGCGTTGCCTATTCCTCCTTGCAGGAGCGGGACAGAAAACATAAGGAGAGTCTTTTCCAGACCATCGCCGCCATCTCCATCACCCTTGAGAAACGCGACCCCTATACCGCAGGACATCAGAAAAGGGTGGCCGTCGTCGCCGCTGCGATCGCTGCGGATCTCGGTCTGGATGACCATTGCATCGAAGGGATCCGGCTTGGCGCCTTGATCCATGATATCGGTAAGATCAACATCCCGGCCGAGATCCTGACCCGTCCCGGAAGACTCAGCGATACCGAGATGAAGCTGGTCATCGCCCATAGTGAGATAGGCCATGAGATCATACGCGGCGTCGACCTGCCCTGGCCGGTGGCCGATATGGTTCGCCAGCATCACGAGCGCTTGAACGGTAGCGGCTATCCCGATGGATTAGGGGCAGATCGGATCTGCCGGGAAGCCAAGATCCTGATGGTGGCGGATGTCGTTGAAGCGATAGCCTCACATCGGCCCTACCGGCCGGCTCTAGGGATAGATAAAGCGCTGGCCGAGATCCGTTCCGGCCGGGGGGAGCGTTACGATCCCGAGGTGGTGGATAGCTGCCTGCGGTTATTCGAACAACAGGGATTTTTACTGGAGCCGGTAGACATCCAGGCATACACAGGAGGATCACCATGACTGAAAGGTTACCAACGAACGGCGCTGGAGCGACCATTCTCCATGCCGTCGGCATCCTCTTTTTCATGGCGACTGTTGCGCAAGCCGCAACCGAACGAGAGCAACTGATCGCCGCAGCGCCGGCGAATTTTCCTCCCCACTATCTGCTCGACAGCAATGGTCGACCCGGCGGCTATGCAATCGACATTATGGATCGCTTGGCCGAATCAGCCGGCCTCCAGGTTCGCTACAGCGTGGTGCCCGATTGGACCGCCGCTATGGAGGTCCTGCGCCGGGGAGAGGTCGATCTGATCCCCAATCTCGGCATTACCTCCGACCGTTCAAAGCACTTCGACTTCACCTCCCCGCTGGAGACCATCGCCCTTGGGTTGTTCGTGAGGGCCGCCAATACCGATATCCACAGTGTCAATGATCTTGCCGGTAAAACCGTCGCCGTGGTCAAGCACAATTCCGCAGTCAAATGGATTAAGAACCACCCTCAGCTCAAGGCGCACCGGGTCGATAATCAGGAGCAGGCGCTCTTCGCCCTGCTGTCCGGTGAGGTGGAAGCCATGGTCTACCCGGTCACGGTGACCTGGAAGATGTCTGCCGCCCGCGGCGTCGACGCCCACATCCGCCAAGCCGGACTGCCGTTGTTGGAGATCAAACGGGCTGTTGCAGTACGCAAAGGCAACCGGGATCTGCTGAATCGTCTCGATCAGGCGGTGAAGCGGTACACCGGCAGTGAACACTTCCGAAACACTTATACCCGCTGGCACGCCAGATCCCAACCCTTCTGGACCCTGGAGCGGGTACTGCAATATGGAGGAGTGGTTGTCACCATCCTCATGCTGCTGACCGTGATCACCATGTTGCGGTGGCGTTACCGCAGCATCCTGAAGCTAAACCGGCAGCTACGCACCAGCCTTGCCGAGCGCGAACGCGCTGAGGCGGAGATCCACAAGCTCAAGGAACAACTGGAATTGGTCAACAGGAGGCCGATACAAACAGACTCCGGAGCCGAGCATGGGGCGACGAATTCGCTCTAACCCGGATATTTCATCAATGAAAAAGAGCCCTATTTTGCAATGCGGGCACTGATGATGCCGGATTTGATATTGGCCAGTTGAGCCTTGGGAATATGCTGCATACCCAGGTCGACAAGCTGTTTTTTTCCGGCGGCAAGCACGCCACGGAGAGGGTGTTCCATTTGCCTTATTCTTCCACTGCTGTCACGGTATTGAATAGCAACCACAATGTCTTGCACATTGTTGGGGGTGGGGTTGGATATTTCGGCCTTGAGTCTGCCTTTATTGTCCAGACCGGTTCTTAATTTAATATAGTTTTGCGGATTATCGGCCAGGTCAAGCGTCATCAATGCGCGATAGGCGGCTTTTCCTTCTACGGATTTATTGGATGCGGCTTTTTTGTAATAGGATTTTGCCGCGTTCAGCTTGCCCTCCTGTTTTGCAATGTCGCCGAGGGAATGGTGGGCATTAGCGGTTGGAAGCAGTTGTATGCTTTTTTCCAGATCCCGTTTTGCGGCATCGGATGCCTTGAGACTTGCATTGACTTGACCGCGTTTCAGATAGTAATAGAAAAAGCCATCATGTAATGCGATTGCCTTGTCATAGTGTTGTTTGGCTGTTTTGTATCGATTGTTTTTTTCTTCAATATCGCCGAGTAGGGCGTGGAAATGCCCTTCACGCGGTTCAAGGCGAATGGCCTTGCCAACCAGCGCCCCGGCCTTGCTGATATCACCTTTCCGGAATGCCTTGCGTCCCTCGTCATAGGCTTCATAGGCAGGTTTTGTGCGCTTGATGTGAGCTGTCCTGATCTTGAACCGGTTCTCTCCGCGGGAGCCGCTCCGGGGTAGGGTTGCGGCGGTTTTGATATTGTTTTCAACCCGCTCCTGTGAAGGCGGATGACTGGCGAACAGACCGCTGAGCCAGTCCTGGTTCCCGCCCTCGGAAAGTTTGACGAATGTGCGTTGCAGAGCGACCGCGCCCTGAGGATCATAACCGGCTTTCGACATGTATTTCATGCCATAAAAATCAGCTTCACGCTCGGCGTCCCGGCCATATTTCCGTGTCACCAGTTGAGCGCCGATCCCTGCCCCCAGCGACGCAAGTTGAGCGTAGTCTTTTCCTTGCACGCCGACCACCGCAGCCATGACCGCACCCTGGATCAGCATCCCGCGTGACATGCCGCTTGCGGTATGCTTCGCCGCTGCATGGGTGATCTCATGGCCGAGAACGGCCGCCAGTTCCGCCTCGCTTTTCAATGCTGTCAGAAGTCCGCGGTTTAGGGATATTTTTCCGCCGGGCAGCGCCCAGGCATTGGGTGCGGAGCTATTCAGCACCTTGAATTCGTAGGGTAGGTTTCGGTCGCTGACCGCAGCCAGTTTTTGTCCCACCTCACTGACATAGGCGGCGAGTTGCGTATCAACCACATAGTCCCCCCCCTGGGACTGGCGCAGCGGGGCGTAGTTTTTCTTGCCGATCTCGAGCTCCTGAGCTTTGGAGATCAGACTGAGCTGGTTTTCTCCCGTGACAGGGTTGACGGCGCAGCCGGTTAAGGTGGTTGAAACGAGTAATGCGGCAAGCAGGAGGTTTCGCATCTGATGACTCGGTCTTTTAGTCAGTTAGGCCGTGCGAGTGCTGAAGACATGCGTGGTTTCCCAGGTTCGTTATGCCTGATAAGTAGTGTGGCATTTCTACGTCCGTTCGGCAATTTAATGGTTTAGTATATAAGCTCGTACATAAAGAGGGATACTCCATGGTCATAGAGCACCGCAGGGGAGAGAAGCCGGTACCATCAAACATTGATGAGTTCCTGAATGATGTGCAGCTACTGGCGTTGCAAAAGGTGGAGAAGTTCGGTTGGAAGCTGAAGTTTGTTCGAAGGCCGCTGTTCCAGGATGTGGTGGCTGTTGTTTCCAGTCCGAATGACGATAGAATCGGCGTACTGGAGATGAGCGGCGAGATCAACCTGGGCCCCGCAAAAATTCGCCTGCGCGCCTAACAAACTTCAATTCCACACCGGTATCGGCAGTGGCAGGGTAACGGCCCTGTTCATTCGGTGAAGCTCTCATGCGCTACCTTTGAACGCCCGCAAGGCCAGGTGCCGATGGTGTTTCAAGCCTCTCACTCATATCATCTGTCGCCAGATAGTTTATAATCCCCGGCTTTTCAAAGCATCTTTACTTGGAGATTGCGGATGTCCGACGACGTAAAGAAAGTCGTATTGGCCTATTCAGGCGGGCTCGATACCTCGATTATCGTTAAATGGCTGCAAGACGAGTACCGGTGCGAGGTGGTGACTTTTACCGCAGACATCGGTCAGGGTGAAGAGGTCGAGTCGGTGCGCGCCAAGGCCGAGGCCGCCGGCATCAAAGAGATCTTCATCGAGGATCTGACCGAGGCGTTCGTACTCGATTATGTCTTCCCCATGTTTCGTGCCAATGCCGTCTACGAGGGGGAGTATCTGCTCGGCACCTCCATCGCCCGGCCGTTGATCGCCAAGCGTCTGATCGAAATCGCCAACGAGACCGGCGCCGATGCCGTCTCCCACGGCGCCACCGGCAAGGGCAATGACCAAGTGCGCTTCGAGTTGGGCGCCTACGCCCTGCGCCCCGACATCAAGATTATCGCTCCCTGGCGGGAGTGGAACCTCAACTCCCGGGAAAAGCTGCTGGCTTATGCCGAGGCCAACGGTATCTCTATCGAAATGAAACGCGAAGGCAAAAAATCACCCTACTCGATGGACGCCAATCTGCTGCATATCTCCTATGAGGGTTACGATCTGGAGGATCCCTGGACCGAGCCGGGCGATGAGATGTGGCGCTGGTCGGTCTCGCCGGAAGAGGCGCCGAGTCAAGCGATCTATGTTGAGATCGGCTTTGAAAAGGGTGATCCCATTTCCATTGACGGGGAGAGGCTTTCGGCGGCCGGCTTGCTGCGCAAGCTGAACCGGTTGGGCGGCGCCAACGGCATCGGCCGCGCCGATATCGTGGAGAATCGCTACGTCGGTATGAAGTCACGCGGCTGTTACGAGACCCCCGGCGGCGCCATTCTGCTGAAGGCGCACCGCGCCATGGAGTCCCTGACCCTGGATCGTGAGGCGGCGCATATCAAGGATGAACTGATGCCACGCTATGCCAAGCTGGTCTACAACGGCTACTGGTTCGCGCCGGAGCGTGAGATGTTGCAGGCCGCCATTGATCAGACCCAGCAGGTGGTCAACGGGGTGGTCAGACTCAAGCTCTACAAAGGGAATGTCATTGTCGTCGGGCGCAGGTCGAACACCAATAGTCTGTTCGACGAGTCGATCGCCACCTTCGAGGATGATGCCGGCGCCTACAACCAGCAGGATGCCGAGGGCTTCATCAAGTTGAACGCCCTGCGTCTGAGAGTGGGGGTGAAGAAGAAATAGTTTATACGTTACACCACTAGTGTACCTCGTCATAGATACTGTAACATTCAGAGCCACCCTGGTGATCCAAGACAAGTTCCCCGATATCGAGATGGACATGGTAGGT
>JAHXHR010000073.1 GCA_025656505.1 Candidatus Thiodiazotropha sp. (ex Epidulcina cf. delphinae)
ACTCAGGCCAGCCTTCTTAGAGGGCTGGCTTATAGGCCCCCTTCTAGGGGGCACTAGGCAAGTCTGCGTTCTTAGAACGCAGATTTTTAGTACAAGCAGCCAAAAGCAGAGCCAGGGGTTATCGGAGTAATCGAAATTTCATGGCAATGGCTTACCTTATCGGTGCAAAACTCAAGTTTGATCTACCCACATGAAACAGCGAGGAGCCGCTAAAGGAATCGCTCTATGGCTTACATCCCTTTCACTTATGCTTGTCTGCTCTGCGAAAGTCTGGTCGTCTGGTCTTGGGGACCAGACGGCAATTGTTGAGGCTTATTTGGGAATCAATTCAGAGGATCGCGCTTTGGCGCAGTCTATGGCAGAACAAGCGCGTGAGCGCGCCTCTAATGCGCGCAATTCCCCGAGCGACATATAGGCCCTCTTGTAACTCAAGTTTCGGAGTTCGTCCCGTTCCCATATTCTACGAGCTTCGTAGGGTGTGGCCCTGCCGCACCGTAACTTGAAGCCCTGGAACCCAAGGTATGGGTCAGGGGGTCGCAAAGTGAAAAAACCCGCCATAGCAAACAGGAGCGCAACCCAGCATGGTGCGGCAAGGCCGCACCCTACGCCCTGTTCACATCATGCGTTCCCACATAGAACATGGAAACGAGGTGAATTTGAACGCCGAAACTTGAGTTGTAAAACTGTGGTGCGGTGCGGCAGCAATTGCGCCTAATCCTGAGAACCTAGCGGAATGTGCGTGGTTTCGTTTCGGTGCGGTGGACCGGATGTCGAATCCTCAACCCTCTGAGGAAGTCGTTCGAATGCAGCGTGCGCGAGAGTCTCTTATTATGATTCGTGCCGCGCTGGAAATTGCCGGAGGTGATCCTAACGTAAGCGATGCGCTTCGGCATCGCTTACGGAGCGACGCTGATTGCTTCCGTGCCTTCATTTCGAACGCCAGTAGAAGCAAGGATTGCAAGTGATACAGAGGTAATTGAATCTGGAGTCCTCAGTTGACCACTATGCGCACGACGTCAATGGTTTGCCTATCAGTAGTTCAGTATCAGAACGGAGCGGCCAACTGCGGTTTTTAGATTCAAGGATTACGAGAGCGTGGGGGAGCTGGCGTTGGCGCTCAAGCAGTATTTCGCCTTCTATAGCGACGAGCGACCCCACCAGGGTCACGAGGGCCGAACACCGGCGGAAGTGTATGATGGCAGCACATGGCGCTGCCGGCGTGATGGCGGCGAAATCGGCACGATCATCACGTTCCCGGGTGAAACAGCCGGGCTAAGTGATTGATCGGCAAAATGTGTTGTGGATTTCAACAACAGGTTTTTTTATATCCTATTTTCGGAGGAAACTGCCTTGCCAGAGGGGGCCGCTGTAGTCGATAGCTTTCTGCGGCCGCACAGGTGGTGTAGAATTCTCGCTTTTCCCGTGAGTCGGTGAGCCAATGCAAGATATCAATCCAATCTCCCATAAGATCGCTGACCTGAAGGGACGAGTCTCCTCCCTCAGGGGGTATCTTTGACCATGAAGGCAAGCAGGAGCGTTTGATGGAGGTGCTGCGGGAACTGGAAGCCCCATCGGTCTGGAGTGATCAGCAACGCGCCCAAGCCCTTGGCCGGGAGCGGGCCGGTCTCGAGAGTGTGGTTCTTACCCTCGATGAGCTCATCAGCGGCTTGGCGGATGTCGCCGAACTGTTGCAGATGGCGGTGGAGGAGGGCGACGAGACCGCCGTCGGCGCTATCGAGGCGGATCTCGGCGGTTATCAAAAACAGGTCTCGGATCTGGAGTTCCGTCGCATGTTTTCCGGTGAAACCGACGCCTGCAACGCCTTCCTCGATATCCAGGCGGGTTCCGGCGGCACGGAGGCGCAGGATTGGGCCGAGATGTTGCTGCGCATGTATTTGCGATGGGGTGAACACCGTGGTTTTAAGACGGAGCTGATCGAAGTCTCGGCCGGTGAGGTGGCGGGCGTCAAGAGCGCCACGGTGCGGTTCGAGGGGGGGTATGCGTTCGGTTGGCTGCGCACCGAGATAGGCGTCCACCGGTTGGTGCGCAAATCGCCCTTCGATTCGGGTAACCGGCGCCATACATCCTTTGCCGCAGTCTTCGTTTCGCCGGAGATCGACGACTCCATCAAGGTCGATATCAACCCGGCCGATCTGCGTATCGATGTCTACCGCGCCAGCGGTGCGGGGGGGCAGCATGTCAACCGCACCGAGTCCGCAGTGCGCATCACCCACAATCCGACAGGCATTGTGGTGCAGTGTCAGAACGACCGCTCACAGCATAAGAACAAGGCAACCGCCATGAAGCAACTGAAGGCCAAGCTCTATGAATTCGAGGTGCAGAAGCGTAATGCCACACAGCAGGAACTGGAAGAGAGCAAGTCCGACATAGGTTGGGGTAGCCAGATCCGTAGCTATGTCCTTGATGCTGCGCGGATCAAAGACCTGCGCACGGGTGTGGAGACGGGCAATACCCAGGCGGTGCTTGACGGCGGACTCGATATATTTATCGAGGCAAGCCTCAAGAACGGGTTGTGATTGACGCTGGCCGGTAAGCATTTGATTTGAGTTGAACAGACTATGAATGATCAGACACAGGACGAAAACAAACTCATCGCCCAGCGTCGGGAAAAACTGCAGCGGTTGCGGGACAGCGGCAACGCATTCCCTAACGATTTTCGCCGCAACGGCATGGCGGGAGAGTTACATGCCGAATATGGGGAGAAGCCGGATGAAGTCTTGCACGACCTGGGTCTGAGAGTCTGCCTGGCCGGTCGCATGATGAGCCGGCGGGTGATGGGGAAGGCGAGCTTCGCCCATCTCCAGGACATGTCCGGTCGGATGCAGCTCTTCGTCCAGCGGGATGCCCTCGATGAAGGGGTCTATAACGGCCAATTCAAGAAATGGGATATCGGGGACATCATCGGTGCGGAAGGTGTGTTGTTCAAGACCAAGACAGGCGAGTTATCCGTCAAAGTCGATAATCTGCGCTTATTGACCAAGGCGCTACGCCCGTTGCCGGAAAAATTCCACGGCCTTTCCGATCAAGAGATTCGTTATCGTCAGCGTTATGTCGATCTGATCATGAACGACGCATCACGGCAGACATTCCGCATGCGCACCCGCATTGTCGGGTTTATCCGTGACTTTCTCGATCAGCGCGGTTTCATGGAGGTTGAAACGCCGATGATGCAGGTGATACCGGGCGGCGCCACGGCGCGTCCCTTTGCGACACGCCACAACGCCCTGGATATGGATATGTTTCTGCGCATAGCGCCGGAACTCTATCTCAAGCGTCTGGTGGTGGGTGGTTTTGAGCGGGTCTACGAGATCAACCGTAATTTCCGTAACGAAGGACTCTCAACCCGGCACAACCCCGAGTTCACCATGCTGGAGTTCTATGAGGCTTATGCCGACTTCCATGATTTGATGGATTTGACCGAAGAGATGTTGCGCAACCTTTGTCGTCATCTGTTGGGATCGATGCAGATCGATTATCAGGGTGAGCGCTATGATTTCGCTACGCCCTTTCAGCGCATGACGGTGAAGGAGTCGATTCTCCATTTCAACCCCGATATCAGCGAAGCTCAACTCGATGATCCGCAACAGGTCCGGGCAATTGCGGAAAGGCTACAGATTCCGCTGAAAGCGAGCTATGGGCTGGGCAAGGTGCAAATCGAGATATTCGAGAAGACCGTGGAGCATCGCCTGATGAACCCCACCTTCATTACCGCCTATCCTACCGAAGTCTCGCCCCTGGCCCGGCGCAATGACGACGACCCGTTCGTTACCGACCGATTCGAGTTTTTTGTCGGAGGACGTGAACTCGCCAACGGCTTCTCCGAGCTCAACGATGCGGAAGATCAGGCGGAACGCTTCCGCGAACAGATGGCGGAGAAAGAGGCCGGCGATGACGAGGCGATGCACTATGACGAGGATTATGTACGGGCATTGGAACACGGCATGCCGCCCACTGCGGGCGAGGGCATCGGTATCGATCGCCTGGTGATGTTGTTGACCGACTCACCTTCAATCCGCGATGTGTTGCTGTTTCCCCATATGCGGCCGGCGAGTGAATAGGTGAATAGGCCGAAATGGCGGTCAATCGAGACAAATGATTGCGAACGATCCGTGTTTTTACCCACCGAATGAGGATTAAAAATGCTAAAATTGCCTTCCCGGAACAATTGAATCAGACAAAACGTGACAAAAAAAAAGATCAGACGGTCCACTGACAAGGATCCGCATCAGGCGCGTGAGGCGCGTAAATACCAGAATCCCATTCCCAGTCGGGAGTACATCATGGAGACCCTGGAGCGTGAGGGTGTGCCGATGGATAGGGGGGCATTGGCCGAGAAACTGGATCTCAGCTCGGACGAACAACTTGAAGCGCTGCGCCGGCGCCTGCGCGCCATGGAGAGAGACGGGCAACTGCTGTGTAACCGCAAAGACAACTACTGTCTGGTCAATAAACGCGACCTGATCGTCGGCCGGGTGATCGGGCACGCCGATGGATTCGGTTTTCTCAGGCCGGACGATGGCGGTGACGACCTCTATCTCTCTTTCAAAGAGATGCGCTCGGTGTTTCACGATGACCGGGCCGTGGTGCGGGTGACCGGCCTGGATCGCCGCAATCGGCTTGAAGGAGCGGTGGTCGAAGTGTTGGAGCGCAATACCCTGACCGTGGTCGGACGGTTCTACCTGGAGACAGGGGTAGGGTTCGTGGTGCCCGACTCAAAGCGTCTGAGCAAGGATGTCATTATTCCGAGCAGCGAGATCAGTGATGTGGGCCAGGGCCGGATGGTGGTGGCGGAGATCCTCGATCAGCCCACCAGACGCACGCCCCCGATCGGGCGTATCGCCGAGGTGTTGGGCGATCACATGGGGCCTGGCATGGAGACCGATATCGCCATTCGCACCCATAGCATCCGCGTCGAATGGCCGGATGAGGTGGAGGGTCAGATCAGCGGCTTGAAGCCTGAAGTGACGGAGGCGGATAAGCAGGGTCGCGTCGATCTGCGGCATCTGCCGCTGGTGACGATCGACGGCGCAGACGCCAGGGATTTCGATGATGCCGTCTACTGTGAACCCAAGCCCAAGGGTTGGCGACTATTGGTGTGCATCGCCGATGTTTCGCACTATGTGCAGCCGGACAGCGCCCTGGACCGGGAGGCGCGGGCCAGGGGCAATTCGGTCTATTTCCCCGACCGCGTGGTGCCGATGCTCCCCGAGATCCTCTCCAACGGGCTCTGTTCCATCAATCCCCAGGTCGATCGACTCTGCATGACCTGTGAACTCTATATCGACAAAAGCGGGAAAGTGACACGCTCCAGGTTCTTCCCCGCTGTGATGCGCTCCCATGCCCGGCTGATCTACGACGATGTGGCCGCCATGCTCGAGGGTGATCCCGAGCTGGGTGAGAAGTACGCCGATCTGCTGCCCCATCTGCATCATCTCAATCAGCTCTACCATCTGCTGTTGGCGCAACGGACCGAACGCGGCGCCATCGATTTCGATACCACTGAAACCCGAATCGAGTTCAATGAACTGAAGCGTGTCGAATGTATTGTTCCGGTGGTGCGTAATGACGCCCATCGGCTCATCGAGGAGTGCATGCTGGCGGCTAATGTGGCGGCAGCGCGTTTTCTGTTGCGTAAAAAACAACCGGCGCTGTATCGTATCCACGAAGGTCCGGCTGACGAAAAACTCACCGACTTAAGAGGGTTTCTTGGTGAACTGGGGCTGAGCCTACCTGGCGGACAAAAGCCATCGGCAGGTGACTACGCCGTCCTGCTGGAAAAGATCCGGGAAAGGCCCGACCGCCACCTGATTCAGACCGTATTGTTGCGTTCGCTTTCACAGGCGCTCTACAGTTCTGACAATGTGGGGCATTTCGGTCTTTCATACCAGGCCTATACCCACTTTACCTCACCTATCCGCCGCTATCCTGATCTGATAGTCCACCGGGCCGTCAAGCATGCCGTCAACCAGGGTAGTGCGGATGACTTCGAGTATATCAAGCCGGATCTACAGGGCCTCGGTGAACACTGTTCCAGCACCGAGCGAAAGGCCGACGAGGCGACCCGGGACGCCCTCGACTGGCTGAAGTGTGAATATATGCAGGATAAGGTGGGAGAGACCTTCAACGGCATCATCACCAGCGTCAACTCTTTTGGGGTGTTTGTCGAACTGGATGAGATTTACGTGGACGGCCTGGTGCATATCACCGCGCTGGACAACGATTACTATCATTACGATCCGGTAGGTCATCGCCTGACCGGTGAGCGCACCGGCAAGGTGTTGCGACTGGGTGATCCGTTGTCCATTATCGTGGCAAAGGTCAATCTGGATGATCGCAAGATCGATTTTGTACCCGCCAAGACATCCGCCGGCGGGACGGCCAAGCCGAGAAAGGGCCGCGGCGGCAAGTCAGGCTACAGCGCTGCTGAATCCGAGCCCCGCGGGAAGGCGTCAGGAAAAAAGAGGCGTAATAAAAGACAACGCACGAAACCGAAGAAGGCTTGATGTCTGAGGAAGCGTCCTGGATTCTGGGGTTGCATCCGGTAAGGTCCGCCCTTAAGCAGGGAACGGCAATCGTCGAACTGCTGGTCGATGCCAAACGACGGGATGGGCGTATTAAAGAGGTGCTTGATCTGGCTCAGGCAGCCGGTATCAAGTGCCGATCAATACAGGGCAAGGCGCTGGATGAGATGGTGCATGAGACAAACCATCAGGGTGTGGCACTGCGTCTCAGGCAGCGACAGTCCCAGGACGAACCCTATTTCAAGGCGCTGTTGAAAAAGTTGCCGTCAGCGCCGTTCCTGTTGATCCTCGATGGCGTACAGGACCCGCACAATCTGGGTGCTTGCCTGCGCATTGCGGATGCCGCCGGTGTGAATGCTGTCGTAGCGCCGAGAGACCGCTCGGTCAGCCTCACTGCAACGGTGAGGAAGGTCGCCAGCGGCGCCGCTGAGACAGTACCCTTTATTCAGGTCGCCAATCTGGCCAGGACCATGAAATGGCTGAAGTCAGAAGGGGTCTGGCTGATCGGAACAGCGGAAGAGGCGACGCAAACCCTGTATGCAACAGACTTGAGCGGCCCGCTGGCGATCGTCATGGGTGGTGAGGGCAGGGGATTGCGCAGACTGACCAGGGAACAGTGTGACCTGCTGGCCAAGCTACCGATGGCGGGGAGTGTGGAGAGCCTCAACGTATCCGTGGCTGCAGGCATCACGCTCTATGAGGCGGTTCGGCAGCGTGGTAGCGTATGAATTTTACCTGAACCCTACGGATTCAGGCCATAACCTGGACAAGCTGATTCTGCACGGGTGTTGTTGGAAGCTTGTTCGTATCGAGGAGATTGGTGTGATCAGAAAACTTTCCGGCCTATTCATGTTAACCGCCCTGCTGACCTTGCCGGTCCATGCCGACACCATATTGGGTCTGACGGCGGGCGTGGATCTATGGAATATGGATTCATCCGGTTCTTTCGCGGATACGGCCGAGATGCAATCTTTCGATCTGGACTCGGAACGTACGGCGGCCCTTTCGCTGGCTTTCGAACACCCCGTACCGCTGGTTCCCAATTTCAAGATCAGAACCAATGACCTCTCCTCATCCGGTGATGAAACGCTCACGGAGGATTTTAGTTATTCCGGGATCGATTTTTCGACGGGTGTTGATGTTACGGTGGATTTTGATGTCCGGAATACCGATTTCATCCTCTACTATGAGTTGCTGGATAACGATGCCGTCTCCTTCGATCTGGGCCTGAATGTGAAATATCTGGATGGCAAGATCAGGGTCAAGAGCGCCGGTCTCAGTGCGCAGGAGAGTTTTACCGGCTATGTGCCCATGCTCTATGGCGCCGTGCAAGTCGGCATCCCCAGTACAAGGCTTTCGCTGTACGGTGATCTCAACCTGCTGAGTGTCGGTGACCACACCCTGCAGGACTATCAGGCCGGCATTGGCTTTGGGCTGGTGGAGAACCTGGCGGTCGATATCAGGCTCAAAGGCGGCTATCGCCGGATATCCCTGGAGCTGGATGACCTCGACGGGATCTACACCGACTGGGCCTTCGACGGCATGTTCCTCGGTCTTGAAGCCGATTTCTGACCCGGGCGGGCCTGTTGATCTCACAAGTTGCAGATTCCCGGACAAATCGGTAGAATCCGCCGCTTCCCGGTGCCCGACAACCCGCTGCAGGCCCATATCAATGGCCGTAAAGCGAGTGGAGCGGGCATCGCTCCTTGCCTTACTGCCCATGCAGAAGGCTGCCTAACCCGTAGGGAGAGACAATGAGGCACTATGAAGTCGTATTCCTGGTTCATCCGGACCAGAGTGAACAGGTACCCGCTATGATCGAGCGTTATCGCTCGGGTATCGAAACCAAGGGCGGAGCCATCCACCGCCTGGAAGATTGGGGACGCCGCCAGTTGGCTTATCCCATCAATAAAATCCACAAGGCGCACTATGTGCTGATGAACATCGAGTGCGGGGGCGAAGCGCTGAACGAATTGGAAAGCGCTTTCCGTTTCAACGATGCCGTCATTCGTAATCTGATTATCCGTCGTGACGAGGTCATTTCCGGGGTCTCGCAGCTAGCCAAGTCCCAGGAAGACGAAGAGGCCGCTCCATCGCGCAAACGTGACGATGAGGAGCGTGATCCCGAAAACGTAGACAAGGCGGACGATGCGTCGGATAAAGCCGAATCGTCTGAAGATAAAAATCGAGTGGATTGAGAGAGGAGATAGCAAATGGCGCGTTTTTTTCGCCGAAAAAAGTACTGCCGCTTTACTGCGGAAGGCATCACCGAGATCGATTACAAGGATCTGAATCTTCTCAAGGCCTACGTTAGTGAGAGCGGCAAGATCGTACCCAGCCGCATCACCGGCACCAAGGCAAAGTACCAACGTCAGTTGGCGACCGCTATCAAGCGCGCCCGTTATCTGGCGTTACTGCCTTACACTGATCAGCACTAAGAGAGGTTTTCACCCGCCGGAGTAGTGGAATGAAGGCGTTGGCGTCCTTTGTGATGCGTGGGCCATCCCAGTCAGCGATGGCGACCACTGTCCTGACGATGCTGGCGCTGATCTTTCCGTTCGTCGGTATACTCGGCAGCGCCTGCGTGGGGTTGGTTTTTCTGCGGCTGGGCATGATGGCCGGCGTCAAGACGCTGCTTTTATCGACTTTGGCCGTCGGTCTGTTGATGGGCGTGGTTTTCGGCAATCCCTTGCCTGCCCTGGGCATCCTGTTGGTGGCTTGGTTGCCGATCGGCCTACTAGGCATGCTGCTGCGCAACACCCACTCATTGGGGTTGACGACGCAGGCGGGCATAGGGTTCGGTCTGTTGGCCATTGTCCTGCAGTACGTTGTTCTGGGGCAGCCGAAGGTGTTTTGGCGAGAGTATCTGCAACCGATGGGACAGAGCTTTGTCGAGGCCGGTCTGTTGGATCAGGCTCAAAGCCTGCCGGTGATTGAACAAGTGTCCGGCGTGATGTGTGGCGTCGTTGCTGTGTTGTTTCTCCTGCAACTGCTTTGCAGCCTCTATCTGGCGCGTTGGTGGCAGGCCGTTTTGTATAACCCCGGCGGATTTGCCGGCGAATACCGACAATTGAGGGTGCATTGGATGGTTGGCCTGGTCGGCGTCTTGGCGTTGCCGGCTTTGCTGATGCCGGGAGAGGGCGGCCCGGCGTTCTTCCTTTGTCTGGGTGCAGTTTTCCTGGGGGTGCTTTTTCTCCAGGGATTGGCGGTTGTCCACGGGGTATTCAAGGGATTGAAGTCCGTACAACTCTGGTTGGTGTTGACCTATTTATTGCTGATCGTGTTTATGCCGCAGATGGTGCTGGTGTTGACCGGCATCGGTCTGACGGATGTTTGGATAGATTATCGAACCCGCTTCAAAGACAAGCCGAGCGGGTGAGAGGGCGTTGCAGGCCCGCCGCCTTCGATGGGCGAGCCCGCAAGAGCGAACGATTTGACCTATATGAAGGTGATTACAATGGAAATTATTCTGTTGCAGAAAGTCGATAACCTGGGTGATCTGGGTGAAAAGGTACATGTGAAGAGCGGTTATGGCCGTAACTTCCTGATTCCTTCCGGCAGAGCCGTTCCGGCCACGGAAGATAACGTGAAGGCCTTCGAGGCGCGCCGCGCAGAACTAGAGAGTGGGGCCGCGGAGAAATTGCAGGTCGCCGAGGCCCGCAAGGCCAAATTGGATGGACTGGCTATCTCCATTACTTGTAAAGCGGGTGATGAAGGCCGTCTGTTCGGTTCAGTGGGTATGGCGGATATCTCGAAAGCCGTCGCTGATAGCGGTGTGGAGTTGACCAAGAAAGAGGTGCTGCTGCCCAACGGTCCCTTCCGCGTCACCGGTGAGTATGAAGTTGGCCTGCATCTGCATGCCGATGTGGATGTCAGCATCAAGCTGACTATCGTACCCGAAGCTTGATCATGACGCTCCTGCACGTCGGCCTACGCGGCTGCAGGAGCGGATTCCGCTGTGGCTGATTGTCTGTTTAAGCCGCAAATAAACGCCAATGGACGAAAGTTTCTTATTTGTGGTCATCGGCGGTGATGGCGTTTATGCGTGATAGGCCTGTCACTGCGCCATTTAAAACGCTCGGCAGCATCGGTCAGCTTCATGGTATCCTTTTCACCCTTGTCCCAGCGGTCGACTTGTCGATCTCCAACTGCAGTTCGCAATACTCGGTCTGTGTATCCAGCGGGGTAGGGTCATCGGCGCAACTGCAACCTGCAATGATTCCTGAGTACATAATAGCGGCCTTTACCCGAATGGTTCCGGGACCATCATCAGCATCGATAATGATTACGCTAAACGGTTCTTCGCTGACGTAGCTGCTGAGTGCCAAACCTTGCTGCAGAGGCAGTAGCTTGGCATCGATTGTTTCGAGTTCATGTTTCAGGATCTGTCTGAATTCCGGCGAAAGCCAAGCTTCGCGCGCCTTGGGCAGATGGATCATCGGCTCTCCATGGGTGACTTTGTGGCGGTATCTACCGTATTCTCTTCGATCAGGATAGTGGCGTAAGGTTTCTTCAAGAGTTTCTTTCAATGACGCAGCAGCAAGGTCTTTCCTCTCCGAAACGGGTATCGCGTCTGCTTCTCGTTGTGGCGCTGGTGTTTCTCTCGCTACTGATTCTGCTGCTGGTTTTACAGCTTACCGAGTCAGCCCTGGGCGTTTGGCGGATGTTGGATCAACGCTCCCCAATCCTGCTTGTTCTCTATGCGGTTGGCTTGTTCGGTTTCAGTTTGGCGGTGTTCGTCTTGAGTTGGTTGCTGCTGCGCCCGGGTAAACCTGCGGCCGGCGACAGGGAGCCCAAGCCACCACTTCCGGTTGATAAGGCTGCCTTTGAAGCGGCACTGGAGCAAGCGGGTTTACAGGGGGTCGATACGGTTGGGGCGAACCTGGAGTTAGAGGAACTCGCTCGGCGCACAGATCAAGCCTCATGCTATGTGGCCTTTTTTGGCGCGGTCTCGGCAGGCAAAAGCGCGTTGATCAGGGCGATTACCGGTGAGCAAGGGATTCAGGTCGATCCGTGCGCCGGAACCACAAGCCGGATCGCCCACTATCGATTTGCCGATGGTGAGGATGCCGATCTGCTGTTGACGGATGCGCCGGGTATCCTGGACATGAACGAGGAGCATGTGCGCATCGCTCGTGAGGAGGCTCGACGCGCTCATTTGGTAGTCTATGTGTGCGATGGTGAGCTGACCCGTGATCAGCATCGGGAGTTGGTCGTGTTACAGGGGTTTCAGCGGCCCATGATAGTGGCTTTGAATAAACAGGATCGTTACACCGAGCAAGAACGCTCCGCAATCATTAGCCGACTGTATGCACAGCTATCCGGGATAGCTGTGGTAGCCGTCCAAGCAGGAGGTAAAGAAGAGGTGTTCCGAATCGATTCCGCAGGCAAGGAGCAGTCAGTGGTGCGTGAGAGGGCCGCGAAAGTCGATGGCCTGATGGCAGCCGTTCAGGCCAGAATCGTGGCTGAGCGGGAACTGCTGAGCGCGCAACGGGATGAGAGTCTGGTTCGCCTGGGGGAGGAAAAGCTCCGGTTGGCCACCCTGGAGCATCGCCTGCAGGAGAGCGAAAAACTGGTCAGAGATTACACACGCAAGGCGATGGTCGGCGCCATGGCGGCCGTCAGTCCTGGGACGGATGTCTTGATTCAGGGCTACCTTGGGGTGCAGATGGTGAGGGCCCTTGCCGTCCTCTACGAGGTGAAAGCGCGTCAGGTCGATGTGGAGCATTTCATCGGCCTGGCCGGTCAGAACGTCGGCAAGCGCATGACCCTGCTACTGGCGCTGACGGGGAATGTATTAAAGGCATTTCCCGGTGTGGGCACCGTCACTGGTGGGCTGATCCATGCGGTGGCCTATGGCATGATCTTCGAAGGCTTGGGCAACGCCGTGGTGAAGACTCTACAGGAGAGTGGTGCTCTTAAGCCCTCTCAAGCATTAGACTATTTTGAGGATGCGATCAGTGGAAATTCGGAAAGCCGTGCAAAATATTTTGCCCGACTGGCTGTGGAAGAGTTCAGCGGAAAACGATAGTTCAGGCGAACAGGAGCAGGGCGAAGACCGGCTGCAGTTGGCCAGGGACAACCTGCGCGAACTGCTGGAGGACGAGCGTTTGCCCGACGCTGTCCGTGACAGTCTGAAGGATGATTTCCAGCAGGTGCAGGCGATGCTCGACAAGTTGGAGCAGGGTCATCTGCATATTGCTGTATTCGGCCGGGTCAGTGTCGGCAAATCGGCGTTGTTGAACGCCCTGTTGGGGGAGGAGCGGTTCGGCGTCAGCGCACTGCACGGAGAGACGCGCCACAGCGACATGGCCTCCTGGCGTGAGATCGAGGCTGCGGGGGTCTGTCTCATCGATACCCCGGGGATCAACGAGATCAGTGGTGAAGTGCGGGAGCGCATGGCGCAGGATGTGGCCGGTCGCGCTGACCTGGTGTTGTTTGTATTGGATGCCGATCTGACCCAAACCGAATTGCAGGCCATCCAATTCCTGAAGCAACGCAATCGGCCGATGCTGGTGGCGCTCAATAAATCGGATCGCTATACCAGTGGTGAACTCGATCTGTTGCTCGCCAGCTTAAGGGAGAAGTTGCAGGGTGTGGTCAGTCCGGCCTATATCGTCCCTGCGGCTGCACGGCCCTCAGAGCGAATCTACGTGCAACAGGATGAAACGGGCAGGGAGAGTGAGTTGCGCAAGAGGCCGGCGCCGGATGTTGCGCAATTGGCCCGCACGCTATGGCTGCTGATCGAAAAGGAGGGAATGACCCTCTCGGTACTCAATGCCAGCCTGTTTGCCGGCCAGCTCAGTGATGAAGTGTCGGAGCGTATTGTAGCGATTCGTCAAGAGGTGGCGGAGCGGGTGATACGCGGTTACTGTCTGGGGAAGGGGATTGCCGTCGCGGTCAATCCGATTCCGCTGGCCGATCTGCTGGCGGCCCTGGCCCTGGATGCTTCAATGGTCATGCATCTGGCCCGGGTCTACGGGATGTCGGTGACACGCGGCGAGGCCGGGCGGTTGATTAAAACCATCGGCGCCCAGATGGCGCTGTTGATGGCGACCGTGTGGACGCTGAATGTCGCCTCCAGCGCCTTGAAGGCCGGTAGTGCGGGCCTGTCAACGGTGGTGACCGCTGCGGCACAGGGTGCGATGGGATACTACACCACCTACATCGTGGGGCAGGCGGCACAGCGATACTTCGCCCAGGGACGTTCTTGGGGCGACGACGGTCCCAAGACCATCGTGCAGCAGATTCTCGAATCGGTGGATAAGGACTCCATTCTACAGCAGGCGAGGGAGGACATTCGACAACGGTTGCGAGTAACACCTTCCAGGTGAATCTCCTCAGCAATTCCACCCTCAATAGTAGTTGACCTCGACAGCGGTGCAGAGATAGCTCATTAACGGGTCAGCCTGCTTGAATCCCCTGGCTACGAAGTTGCTGAAGGCGGGTTTGACTATTTTATTGCAATCGAAGGCTTTGAGGGCAATGAAATCCTTACGCTTCAAGTCTTCTATCAAGGGATGATCGGCGGGAAAGCCTTTCGGTGGTCTCACCAGGGAATCGCCGACGAGTTGGAAATGCCTGCGAAAGCCGGTTTGGGTCAGGGCCGCTTGCCAGGCAGCCGGGTTGTCGGTTATGAAGTTTCTGATCTTAGCCAGGGTCTTCGACTCAGGATGCCATATCCCCGCGCCGATGAAGCACTCTCCCGGTTCGATATGCAGATAAAAACCGGGTGCATGCACATCCTTGCCCAGGATATGCCTGAATTGGATACCGATATTGGTTTTATAAGGCGTCTTATCCTTGGAAAAGCGGGTATCCCGATAGACTCTCATCAATGAGCCGCCGGTTTTTTTGGCAATTGCGTGGAATTGGGTGGAGATGCCTTGTAGCTTCGGCGCCATCTCTTCAATGAAGGCCAGCGCGGGTTCTCTGATATAAGATTCGTAGTTGTGCTTGTTGGCCTCGAACCACTCCCGGTCGTTATGCCCGGCAAGGTCTTGAAGGAATGGGATTGATTGGGTTGGAAAACCGTTGAATCCTTTCATTGTCAGACGTTGTATTTAGTATGAATGGCACGCCTGACCGGACAGGTGCAGACGATTTCGTTACCAAGCCGGGAACTGTACGGACAGCCGACCCCTTTGCCACAGACCATGCGAGCCTGGTTTTCGACTGTAATATTGAATCTTCTTGGATGATTCATGCCGTCAATGTCAGGGGTTTCTCCTCGCATTTTTCCAGCTTAGCCTATTGTGGGTTGTACGCGCCACTGCTCGTTGAAGATGATGTTATCGTCATGCGCCGCCGACCGGCGAGGTGTGTACGCCATGCCTTTCGATGTGGCAGGGCAGGTCATCGGAATGACGCCCTGCGGGTCGTAATCCGCGACCGGCAGTGGGGTATCTTGATTCGTCATAGAGGCGTGTCATAATCGGGCACGACCATTACGATTCGCCGAGTCTTGCCTGTGTATGATTGGACCTATGGCCAGTGTTCGAGTTGGTCGATGACGAGATATGCTATCGTCCTTCAAGGCCGTGCATATGGTAGCGGTCATCGATGACCCTCAGCCCCTAACTCGGACGAGGCCCCATGCATCTGGATACATTCCTGATTTCCGCTCTTCTGCTGCTGATTGCGACTTCCGTCGCCGTGGCGCTGTTCAAGCACCTCGGACTGGGATCGGTGTTGGGACTTCTCGTAGCGGGCATCGTGGTGGGTCCCTACTCGCCCGGTCCCTATGTCACCGAACATGTTGAGGATGTGCGCCACTTCACCGAGTTGGGTGTGGTGCTGCTGCTGTTCCTGATCGGTCTGGAAATGAGGCCGCGTCGGCTTTGGGCGATGCGCAGAGAGGTATTCGGTCTCGGTTCACTGCAGATTTTGCTGACGGGTTTGGCCATCGCCCTGTATATGCATCTCTACGAATCCTCCTGGTCACTGTCGCTGCTGATCGGGCTGACCTTCGCGCTCTCGTCAACGGCATTCGTCATCCAGATTCTGCAGGAGCGGGGGGAGATCGCCAGTCGGCACGGCCTGACCGCTTTTTCGATTCTGCTGATGCAGGATCTGGCCATCGTACCGTTGTTGGCGGCGGTGCCGATCTTTTCCGATACCGGCAGGTTGTCCGCCGAGGTCCCGATTTGGCAGCAGGTGGTGATCGTGGTCGGCATGATCTCCGTGGTGGTGGGGATTGGGCGATATATCCTGCCCTTTGTGCTTAACCAGTTGGCGCAACAGGGGAATCGGGAGGGTTTCCTGCTGGTGGTTATGCTGGCGGTCTTTCTCGCCGCCTGGGCGATGGATCAGGCCGGGCTCTCCATGGCCCTCGGGGCCTTTGTGATGGGTATGCTGCTTTCAGGATCGAGTTACCGGTTGCAGATCCAGGCCTTTATCGAACCCTACAAGGGGCTGTTGATGAGTCTGTTCTTCGTTGCGGTCGGGATGTCGATCGACTTTTCCGCTATCTATCAACAAGCCATGATGTTTGTGCAGCATATTCTGGTTATTGTGGCGATTAAGCTATCGGTGCTGTTCCTGCTCGCGCTGAGTTTCGGGTTTTCCAGGCAGGTCGCTGTGCGGGTCAGTTTCTTCCTTGCCCAGGGGGGAGAGTTCGGCTTTGTGCTGTTCGGTTCCGCCATGGCCCTCCAGGTGATAGACGAAGGAACCTTCGTCATGGCGGTAGGCGTGATATCAGTGAGTATGTTGATTACGCCACTGCTGGTGCGCGCCAGCGACTGGCTGGCGAGGCATGCCGGCAGCGCCGAGAGTGAGGTTGAGCATCTGCACTATCCGGCTGATCCTGGAGAGGAGGGGCATAAACGGGTGATTGTGGGTGGATACGGCCGTGTGGGACATACCGTGGCGGTGCTGCTGCAAACCAGCGGTGTGCCGATCGTGGTTTTCGATATCCGCCCGGACCGTGTCGCACAGGGAAAGAGGGACGGTCTTCCGGTTTACTACGGTGATATCAGCGATCCTGACCTGCTGGACGCCGCCAATGTGGGAAATGCATCACTGGTGGTGCTGACCATCGACAGCGGACCGGTTGCCCTGCGCGCTGTCTCTCATGTACGCAATGCCTATCCGCATGTCCCAGTGATTTCCAGAGCCCGGGATCTTGAGGCATGCGGCCACTTGCTCAATGCCGGCGCCAGTCATGCCTTCCCGGAGGCGTTGGAGAGCAGCTTGCGCTTAGGTGCGATCGCCCTACAGATGATCGATGTGCCGAAAGACAATGTCGACCTGCTGCTGCAGGGGGTGAGGCAGGACAACTATACGTTGGTGGTCTCCGAAGAGGAGAGGGTGAGAAAGAAAAAAATCGTAAAAAAATAATACCCTCATAAGGAGCATTAACAGGCTTTTTCACTCGAGTGTTTATTTTGCTGAATATCTGCTCTATGGTTAATAATACCGGTACATGTCCAGGCGGTAACAGGGCCTGTTCCAGGATTTCAAGGGTATCAACAGACTAGTCAGCACATCCCATATCCGTGTCAGTGCATACTGATAACGGGGGTGGTGTGGCGAGACTGTGCTTAGATGATAAAAAGGCTTGGGGAGTAAAGTATATGCCGAAGCTAACCAGCGGTTTGACGCAGAAAGAGCGCCTTGAAGTTATCCAATCGATCGATATGATCAAAAGAGTGAAGAATGTGCATGAGCGACAAGTGTTACAGCTCTATCGCAATATGATCACAAGAGAGTTTCAGGATGCCAAGGCGCATGTCATAGCCAGATAACCCTTTTCATATAAAGTTATCTAACTATACGGCCGGGCTGATAACGTCTGGCCGTTGATGTTTTTACCGTCCGGTCCCATCAGATAGAGATAGCTGCCCATGATGGTTTCAGGGAGTGGAAGCCTGCTCGGATCCTCGCCAGGGTAGGCCCAGGCGCGTAACGCCGTTTGCGTGGGGCCGGGGGCAATACTGTTGACGCGAATCCGGCTATTCTCCAGTTCATCGGCCAAGGTCTGCATCAGTCCTTCAAGGCCGAACTTCGAGACCCCGTAGGCCCCCCAATAGGCCTTGCCTTTACGGCCGACCTGATCAGAGGTGAAGATGATCGAGGCATCGTCCGATCTGCGCAATAGGGGTAGACATGCCTGGGTCAGCAAAAAGGCTGCGGTCAGATTGACCTGGATGACTTTATTCCAGGTTCCGGGATCGAAGTCGTCGATACGACTCAGCAGGGCGAGTTGTGCGGCGTTGTGCAAGAGACCGTGAAGCCGGCCGAACTCCCGGTAGAGACTTTCGCCCAGTGCGTAGTAGTCATCGGCCGGCGTCTTCTCCAGATTGAAAGGGATCAGGACCGGGGTGGGACTGCCCGCTGTTTCGATGGCGTCATAGGTCTCTTCGAGCCTGCGTTCGTTGCGTCCCAGCAGCACCACAGTGGCGCCGTGTTCAGCGAATGCCATGGCGGCCGCCCGGCCGATGCCGCGACCTGCACCGGTCACGAGAATCACGCGCTCCTTGAGGAGGTCTTTATCGGGTCGGTAGTCGTGCATGGCCTTATCTGCGATTAAACGGGCGGGGCATTATAACGATCTTACGCAACTATGGCATCGAGATCTTTGGTAAGCACTGTTCATACCTGCTTGTAAACCATTCAACAGATCCTGTTTGATGGTGCCACAACTGGTTGTAGGTGATGGTGCGCAAGTTTTCTGGAACGCGGCGGCTAAGCAATGGCCGACAACGGTAAGGCAGTGCTGTTTGGTCAGGAAAGGTAAAGTGGACACCCTATTCCGGGCAGTAGTTTAAGCTGTACTCTGGATAGAGGAGCAGCAAGATGAGTGAGAAGAAGAAACGGAAGGTACATCCTCCCGAATGGGTATACGCGGTGGGATTTCTCGCAATACCCTCTCCAACGCCAACAAGGTACGAGATTGGAGAATCTACGCCGACTTTGCTCAAGCACTGATCAAGATTGCCAGGCCACTTTATGCAGAGGAGGATCTAGGGTCCGAACTCGACAATACGATTTATGCGCTCGATGCATCTACAATAGATCTCTGTCTTTCAGTGTTTCCGTGGACTCTGTTTCGATCCTCCAAGTCTGCGGTAAAACTCCATACCTTGCTCGACCTGCGGGGTAATATCCCGACCTTCATTCATATTTCAGATGGCAAGCTCCACGATGTCGAAGCTAACACCTCAACTCAGCATTCAAAACTAATACCAAAATGCCTCCTCTACCCGATACCCATACTCTGCCTTCCACCCCCAGGAGTAATTTCGCAGGTCATAGACAGCCGCTTGCTCCGCCTCTTCGGCAGAACGGCTACTGAATCCACAGCCATAACTGGTTCGGGTTTTACCCCTGGCTGTGGTGTACTCGGTTTTGAGAATCGCCACGTAAGCATGCGTCAGTTCACTGCTGGCCTGGGCATGGACATCCTGTCCTCTCTGTCGATAGCCTTGATCGAGTAGCTTTTGCTCGGCCTTCTGAATGGCCGACGCTGCACTATCCCGGGATGACGCCACCCATTCGATGGCCAATGAATCACCCTGCCGTTTGGCGACCGCACAGCTACCGCCTGCCATCGTCATCTCTGTTATCGACAAACCAATTGCCAATACGGCAAAAATAGATAACAAAGTGGTTTTCTTACACCTCTGTCCGGAGGGCTTCAAGGTTTTCCCATCGTTCATAGATCTGGTCCAAGTTCTGTTGTGCTTCGCTCATCTGCTGCTGCAACCGGCCCATCTGCTCACTGCCGGATGACTGATAAAGAGCTGGATCGCTTAACTGTTTCTGTAGTCCGGCTAAGCGCTGCTCCAGTTCCTCGATCCGTTGCGGCAACTGATCGAGTTCCCGTTGATCCTTGTAACTCAACTTGCCTATCTTCTCTTTCGGTTTCTCCTGCCTAGACTTGACCTTGTTCTGTGCCGGCCTTGGTGTGGTTTTACGCCTCGCCTCCCAATCGCTGTAACCACCGACTGTTTCAATCACACGCCCATCGCCTTCGAACACCAGACAGCTGGTGGCGGAGTGATCGAGAAATTCCCGGTCGTGACTGACCAGCAGCAGGGTTCCCTGGTAATTCACCAACAGCTCTTCCAGCAACTCCAGGGTCTCGACATCGAGATCGTTGGTTGGTTCGTCGAGCACCAACACATTGGCCGGCTTTGTGAACAGTTTGGCCAGCAAGAGTCGATTGCGCTCTCCACCGGAAAGGGTTTTGACCGAAGTCCGCGCCCGCTCCGGCGTAAACAGAAAATCCTGCAGGTAGGAGATGATGTGCTTGGTTTTACCGGCAATCTCAACCTTTTCGCTACCGCCGGCCACATTCTCCTGAACGGAAAGTTCCTCGTTGAGTTGGCTGCGCAGTTGATCAAAATAGGCAACCTGCAGATGTGTGCCCGATTTAACCTGCCCCTGATCGGGCTGCAGGCGTCCCAACAACAGATTCAGCAATGTGGTTTTTCCGCAACCGTTGGGGCCGATGATGCCGACCCTGTCACCACGTAGAATGGTGGTGGAGAAATCGCTGATCACCGGCTGTTCTTCCCAGCTATAACTGATCCCCTCGACTTCCACCACCAGTTTGCCTGATCTTTCCGCCGCCTGGAGACGCATCTGCACCTTACCCATCTCACTTCGGCGTTTATTGCGCTCTTCACGCATCGTTTTCAGCATCCTGACCCGCCCTTCGTTCCGCGTACGACGCGCCTTGATGCCCTGACGAATCCACACCTCTTCCTGGGCCAATCGCTTATCGAAACGCTGATTGGTCTGGGCTTCGGCGTTGAGCATCTCCTGTTTGCGTCGCAGGAAATTTACGTAGTCCCCCGGCCAGTCAGTCAGCCTGCCTCGATCCAGTTCCAGGATGCGGGTGGCCAGTCGTCTCAGGAATGCCCTGTCATGGGTAACGAAGAGAATGGCGCCGCTGTAGCTGAGCAGAAACTCCTCCATCCAGTCGATGGCCTCGATATCGAGATGGTTGGTGGGCTCATCGAGCAACAGCAGTCCAGGTTCGGTAACCAAAGCCTGGGCCAGCAGTACCCGCCGCTTCAGGCCACCGGAGAGTTCACTGAACTCGGCATCGGCGTCTAGCCCGATCCGGGAGATGGCTGTCTTGACCCGCTGTTCAAGCTGCCACCCATCGGCCGCTTCGATATCCTGTTGAGCCTTTGACAAGGGTTCGAGAAGACACTCGTCACCCGTCTCGGCCAACTCATGACTGATCTGATGGTAGGCCTTGAGCTTATCGGCGAGATCACCGATCCCTTCAGCCACCACTTCGAAGACACTGCCGGTAATCTCACCCGGTACTTCCTGCATCAAATGCGCGATTCGCACCCCACTACTGACCACTCGTTCACCATCGTCCGGGGGAAGGGCGCCAAGGATCACCTTCATCAGGGTCGATTTTCCCGCGCCGTTACGCCCCAGCAGGGAGATGCGCTCTCCTTTCTCTATGGTGAGATCGACGTTATCCAGCAGCGGCGCGTCACCGTAGCTGAGATGGAGATTGCGCAAATTTATCAGCGGCATCGGGTTTCCTGCATGGGAAAATTTATGACAGACTCAAGTAAAAG